>DAVI01000064.1:9609-13118 GCA_002505495.1 Euryarchaeota archaeon UBA59
CAAGAGCTGCCCTGTCCTGAGTTGAAAGTAGGGGGCGTAGTTTGCTCGCCAAGGAGAGCAGCCACCACTGCGTCTGCTCATGGCGACGACCCAACTTCTCCTCGTCCTCGTAACCGCTGGAAAGTGGGGGACGGGCCAACGAGCGAAGCCAGCGCCCCAAGGCACCTCTGCCGCCAAGAACATGGAATCCGCGTGAGACCTCTTCGAGAACCGAGGCGTCGGGAGTCGGCCTCCAATCTGCCTCACTCGGGTGTTGTGAGGACTGCAACCAATCGCTGTGAAACTCAAGCGTTCGCTGTACTGCGAGGGCTCGCAACCGTGCTAATGACCACGCATCCTCGTGGTGAGCAAGTCCGGCCAGAGCCAACAGCCAATGGACTCCGGGACTCTCACAGAGTGGTCGGACAGGGGTGGAAAGAGGAACGCCCAAGGAGTCGAGAACTCGGCTCCAATCATCCCTGTGGGATTTCGACTTCGGGTCGATCAACAAGATTGATTCGGGAGGCGACTCGCCATTCAACGCCTCGACGAGTAGAGCGTGAGTCGCCTCGATGGAACGCTCTATTCGAGGTACCAACAGCCGGGTCGCAGTATCCGAAGGACCCTGCTCGGGTGGCTTCCATACCTTATGGACGGGAAGCCAGTTCGGAAGGTCGCCTCGCGAGCGCGCGGGTGGAATGTCGTTGGGGACAAAACCGTGGATCCCGAGTCTGTGGCTTCCGGAGTTGGCTAGAACATGGAGCGGGCGGAATCTGGTTAGTGCCTCAAGGAGCCGTCTTCGGAGCGGTGTCAGCGTTGGTGGATGGTCGAGCATTACGACACCGTCTACCGGGATTAAGCCGAACGGAATCTCCACTACAGACCTTTTTTCGAGGATTTCGACGACCATTCTGAGTTGAAGGTCGGGGTGAATCCCGCCCAACTCATTGCCGAGATGGTTGAGGATTTGACGAAACGAGTCGAGACCGGGGCCGACCCAGTCACCGCACTCCTCCTCACGCAAGGCTTGGTGCAACCCCGCCAGGTCACGAGTCTTCCCACGGCCCCACTCATGGCTGGGGAGGGCGTGAATCAGAGGAAATTGGAGATTTTTGGCGGCTTCCTCGCAGGTGTTGTGAAGCAGAAGACGAAACACGCCGCCGGTCGGCAACAGCCGCGGTTGGCGCAACTCGGCGTGAAGCGATTGAACGAGGCTGTCGAGCGTGTGATGCTGATTCCTGTCGATTGGCGCCGGCTTGATGTCAGCGATGTTTTCGGCCGAGGGTGAGGAATCAATGTCAGTGGAGTTTGAGGACGGTCCACCGGTTGGCATGCCGGAGAGTCGGGACAGCACCTCACGACGGGAGGCCTCTGTGGGATGAATGATGAGCAGTCGGGACAAACCTCCCCTCTCTAGAGAGCGAGGATCCTTGGATTGTGACTCGAAATGAGAGATTAGCCACTCTGGTGTGGCGCCAGAAGGCACCTGCTCCATCGTAATGGAATGGGCCCCAAGCAATTGCTCATCCGATTCTGCCATTGTTCCAAGCCCCGCGCCGCTGTCGACGGCCGGTCACGGTTCTTGAAGGTGAGCAGTCGGAACCCCCGCCATGATGCGGGACGGGTCATGAGAACTCAGATTGTAGGCCTCTCTGATGTTGCCCACTAGCCCAGCAGGAATGTGACGCTGGCTGATTAACGGCGAATCGGTGCAAGTGTTCAAGTACTGCCGCACAGTTATCGTAGTAACTCGGATTGGGCGGGGTTAGTGACCCTACTCCACCCATGGGAAAACCGAGTCTGGAAAACAAGAACATCTCATATTCCGAGACCGGCGCCTTTAAGAAGGTATACCGATGAGGACGGATAGACCCGCCTAAGACGACACCTAGAGGCATGAAACTAAGGTTATCAGACAACCGTTCAGCGATTATTAACAACACACCAACATACGACGAACGGAACATGAGACTGATAAACATCTGTCCATCAAAGGTGTGGGATGGTGGGTCAAATGCGAAAGGAGGAAAAAATATGACAGGAATAAACCGAGAAAAGTGCAGCGAATGCGGCTGCAGAGACATGGATGAAGACGAGACTCGAGGAGAGCTCGTCTGCAACGACTGTGGTCTGGTTCAGGAGGACAAGGCCATCGACGTCAACCACCCTCAGGGAAGGGTTGGCGAAGGAGCTCACAACACCGCTCTGCGAAATGACGTGGGCGGCAACAAGCTTGGCAGCGTCATCGACAGAGGAGAAGCCAGAAAGTTGGGTAAGAGCAACCTCACCCGAACTGCCGTGCGGGCCCACGCGGTGAAGAACCAGCGGGCAAAGGACATCATGAGGGAAATCGAGAGGTTGACCGATTCAAAGGCGACCCAGGACGCAGCGAAGGCGCTGTTGAATACGGGTTTTGTAAACGATAACAGCGTCCACCTATCAGCGGATGACCTCGGTCCGAAACCGGGGAATCAGATGAGATTCATGCACCAGGAGTCAAAAAATGCGACTTACGTCATCCGATGTTCGGCGATTGCAACCATGATGGTGCTCTCAGACATCGGTAGTATCCCATACCGAATTTGGAAGGTGGACGCCCGAGCAAATGGCATCGACGAGAACGACTGCCTCAAGGCGAAGAGAATCATTCGAAGTAGACTCGACAAAACTGTCCTCAAGGGTTTGACCGGTCTGAAGGTCATCCGAAACCCGGCAACGCTGCGAAGAAGAGCGCTCGACGCCTGGTCCGAGAGACTCAGACTGTGGGTTCACACCCAGGGCATCTCAGGTGCTCAGCTCTTCCTCGACTGGGTCGAGGAGAAGCGGAGGAAACTCGACATGGATGGTGACGGACAACTCGGCCAGGAGAATGCCGACATGCTGATGGCCATGATTACCACAGTGGCCCTCTCCGAGTTGGGCATCAGCGAGGTCACCAAGCGAGCCATCGCCGAGGATGTCTTCATGCTCACAGTCGGTGGTGTCAACGCCCGACTCAAGCAGACCCGAAGTCTCATCGAGGACTCCAAGGCCTGATCGGGAACAAGACCGCGTCAGGGTCTTCTGTGCCTTGAACGACCGAGTAGTGCAGCGGTAGCTAGGGAAACCAGCACCGAGCTGACCACCCCTGCCGCTGGAATGCCACCCAAAGGTGAGGAAGTTTCAGAGCCCTCATCGTTCGATGGAGGGGCTTGCCACTGATGGAGAAGGACAAGGGAGAGGTCTTCACCATCCCACGCCTCCGGCAATGTGACCACCAACTCACCCGAGTTTCCTGAGAGATTGTGCACCGCACGGACGGCATGACGGTAGTCACCTATTCCGTTCGAGCCCTCTTCGAAGATTGCTGAATCCTCAACAACGAACAACAGTGAATCGATCAATCGACCCTGTTCATCATCCAATGAAAGCGACCATGTTACCGTCCCATTCACCCCATCCTCGCTCGACCAAGAGAGAGATGAGGTCCCTATTGCGGCACCAAACTCGGTATTGCTCTCAAAGGAGGCGGCGAAGAGTGGCACGAGGGA
>DAVI01000064.1:13334-13705 GCA_002505495.1 Euryarchaeota archaeon UBA59
GGACGCTTGGGAGGAGCGAAAGCAAGAGTAGAACGCACAGAATGGGGGTGATGTGAGTCCGCATCATCGAGCGTGGCACATAGGCAAGGTGTGTCAATGCAACGGTTCGGCGATTCAACCGAAATCGTCATAATTCATCTTCCCCGAAGATGTGGTTGAAGCGATCTAGTACTTCGATTGGCAAGTTGTTCGGTCCGATTGGATTTCTGAACATGTTCNNGCGATGTCGGGCAGTGAGGCCAGATTGGAGGACGCTTCGCCTGAAGTCTGGTTGGAAGCGAGTACGGTGAGGCCGCCAAAGACGCCCTGCTCAACCTCACCCGAATCGACTGCGGTGGGGATGGCGAGGACGCTTGGGAGGAGCGAAAGCA
>DAVI01000064.1:13887-18862 GCA_002505495.1 Euryarchaeota archaeon UBA59
CCGATTGGATTTCTGAACATGTTCCACCATGGCGGGTCGCCCGGGCGGCCGTGACGCCTCTCAAATGGACCGAGAAGTTCAACCAGATTTCGGCGCACCCTCTCAACCGGTGCATCCATTCTCTGCCAAACCCGATTTCCGGCTTCGTCATCCGCCGCCTCCTGCCGCCAGCCGGTGAGCCTGAACAGTCCCTCAGACAACTCAAGTTCGTCATCATCATTCAGGTGGACACCGAACATCGCCCCATCCACGGTAATGTAGCAGGGCGTCTCACGTGGAACTCTCATTATCGTACCGAGTGGCATGTGGACCAGTGCGTCATAGAGCCGTGGGAAGATTCGCAACCAGCGGCCTCTGCCGAGTGGGTGCCTGAATCTCTGTCTCTGTTGCCTCAACCAGCGGGGATTTTCCTCTTCCCGTTGGTGTGCTTGAGGTATGTTTCGAACGATGAAAGTGTGTAACGGCCCGAGATTTTCGCTGGAGCGCAGGTCATCAATCAAACTCAATACCACAGTGACGAGCACATCGCCGACCGGTAACCTAGGCCCTGCTCTCTCCTCGTGGATGCAGAGAGGTTCGCCTCTTCCATCCCGTACCGCCTCCAAACAGCCTCCAGCGTGAACCCGGAAGCGGGCTCCATGAGCGCCCGGTCCTGCTGCCACCGAGTAGAACAATCCTGATGTTCCCTGCACGATAATGTCCCCTCCACCCGATGACAGAGTCAGTTTTTCATTTCCTTCGCATACTTCCTTCAGAAGGCGCAGCGCCCTTCGGTCAGGTGCCGACGGCATCAGTTCGCCATCATCATTATGCCAACCCCACTGCAACGCTCTCAGCCGTCGATGTTCATCTGACTCTGGCGGAGAGAGAGCCCAACTGACGAGCAATGCCCACAGTTTGGGCCAAGGCGGAAGTGGTGTCCAAATCCAATGGCCCTCCTTTATCACCCTCAGATGCACCTTGCCCTTACGCACTGATAGTGAGCGGCCGCCCCATCTGCTGACTAGTGGTACATGGTCACCCTCACCAAGGAGCTCGTTCCAACGGCTCACCCAAGGTAGACCGAGAGGCAGTAACTCCTCCCAATGAAAACCACCGTCACCGATCTGAGGCTCATCAATCTCCGCCAGTATCATGCGACGCCGATGCCATCTCGCCAAGGCGCGGTGGCCACCTCCAATCGGCGCTCCCTCCCCTTCATCGACAAGGCCGGTTCTGATGGATTCACGAATCCAGTTGACCCACGCCATGAACAGACGAGCGCCTTCAAACAATTCGGGCCTCTCCTGATGTCTGCGCCGCAAGATGAACTCGTTGTCATCTTGCCCGTAGACCATCTCGTGCCGATGGTCGAACCTACCATGGCCTCGGCCAGGGTGAACATAGGCGACGATGGACAACGTCATCAGCAACTTCGGCCAATCACAGTCTGCCGCCTGCTCTCTTTCACCCGCGGTCCCCGTGAGAGCCCTGATGAGGTGTTCATGAGGGACGCGGTAGAGAAGTGGATGGCCGTCATATGCCCAGTAGTCGTTCAGTCTGGAAATCCAATGCCCGTTGCCGAGTGGAATCCCTCTCTGCAAGAGGTGGTTGGCGACCTGTTGAGTCGGTTTTTGGCGGCTGCACAGCGTTTCTCGCAGGTGCTGGAGACCCGATTCGATGACTTCATCGTCGATTGGAAACGGGTCGGTGAGGGGATGTCCCACCTTCTCTGGCATGAAGGCCCAAGCAACATCGGCCTCGTCGTGTGCTTTGAGGAATGAACGCCATCGAGCTTGGGCTGTTCTGCCGCGGTCCGGGGCCAATAATTTCCCAAGTGCCCGGCGGTCTTCGTAACAAGGCCGAGCCTTGAAATCAGAACCGACTAGGAGGGGAGCGAATTTGGCGCATGTTTCGCACCAACCAGAATCCTTTTTGTCAACTTCACCACTGCAAATGATACACTCATTCATCTCAATACCTCCAATCAATCAACTGTAAAGTGGCCGGCATCTGAACGGCTGGACTTCACCCCTCCATCCTCTCACCGAGTGCATCGGCGACCATTCTCCAAACTGACATGTCGGACTCATCCTCCTCTTCAGATGGGGATGCTACGGGCATACACCACGGCAGTTGAGGAAGGGTGAGACCACTACCCTCTGGACCTTCAGGGGTGGGAGGAGCGTGCAACAACTCTTCTTCATCCCAGTATTCTTCCTCTTCCATCTCCCAAGCTTCCTCGAGCCAATCGTCGTCGCCGTCGTCATGTTCCACGAAACCGTTTGGGTGAGCCCCTTCCAACTTCTTCCACTGACTCTTGCTCTGCCTGTGATTGCCGACCCAGGCCGTGTCGCCGAACCAGGACTTGTGGAGGTCTTGTAGAGTCGAGATGCTGTTAGCGGTGGATGAGTCCCCTCTAAGAGCGAGCATGAAGGTGGCGATTCTGTCACCTAGTGGAAATCCGGATTGTTCGGAGTTCAGTTGGATACACACCGGAATGCCATTCTTCTCGGCTGTGGCGTCAGCCATGTTACGGAAAGCGTGAATCGATAGATCCCATTCGGTTCTACTGCTGCTGATGCCAATCCGGTAGGCGAGGCCGGACTCACCTTGAATTGCAATATTGTTGGCGGTGGTGAGAGAGACTGCGCTGCCAAAGTTCGACCAAATAGATGAGAGGAATTGCAGAGCGCGGCGTTCTGGAAGCGGAGCAATCTCCTCACTCTCGTCATCCTGCAACAGGAGCCATTGAATTGCTCGGAGGTACTGGCCTATCTCTGAGTTTGGAGGGTGCAGAGACCACGTCACAACCCATCTCCACACATCTGCGTCAAGCGGGATGCGCGTAACACAGAACCCATTGGACGAGCGACACAAGAGATGGAGACGGCCGTCCATCACCACGAGTGAGGGGAGATATGGAATGCTACGGGACTTCTCTCCGTCCAGCTGAAAGCACTCTCTCCAAGCGCGCGTGATCGAGCCGAGGGTGTACTCGAGTTTCTTCCACTGCTTCGGGTGAAGTGTCTCGTTGTCAGCGAGGGTGTCGTCGATTGAGGAATCACTGCGATGGCAGGCGAAGTGCCAGAAGGGATGCATCCCGACCCCAGCGAAGATGTGTCCAAAGTTGCGGTCAACTAACGAACGCAACTCCTCATTGAGAATTGGGGGTGCTGAGTCGTGGATTCTCTGCTGCACCCAGCCCAGAGACATGGGGTCTGAACCGGTCCAACAGGCGGCGGCGAGTGCGGCGAGAAGTACACCCCAATCGTTGAATTTCTCATGCTTGCGGCCTTCAACATCCTGTGAGAGGAGTGTGGCGAGATCAAGCGATGGAAGCGGACCCTGTAGCCGTGAATCGTCGATATAGTGTCCATTGCCCCTTCGCTCATAGGCCGAACCACAGGGAAGAGGGAGTTCAAAGTGAAGATCGTCCAACTCGTCGGAGCCATGTAATTCAAGGTACTCCTGCCACTTTGCAATCTCATCATCATTCCAAGATACTCGGCCGTTCGCAGCCTCCAAACCGGGCACCGAGCCAATTGATGGCGCAAAGCCGATGAGTATTTCCCAAATGTGCTGAAGTTCTGACTCGTCACCCTCTCTTAGAGACTCCAAATCGACGCCCGAAAGAACCCCTCGAACAGTCTCCAAGGCCTTCTCCTCGGGCTTCATCACCTCGTGCGCTAGAGTCAACTTCGGAAGCAGGATAGCACAACGAGGACACTCCGCGGCGTTAGAGGTTGGATCACAATGGCTGCAGCGCATCGAAAGTCATAGTCGGCCCGACCCTATTTCAAGCGAGCAACCCGCATTCGCGCTGTATGGTTATCCCTAACATCGTCAAGGGAGCCGAGTTTTTTAGGCTGAATGAGGGGGAGTAGCCGTCAAATGTCCGAAAATGCGGTGATTGCCCGTTCAATATCGTCATCTTCGACATGCAAGTGACAAACTGCCCGCAAGGTGTTCGGCCCGACCTCAAGAAGGTCAACTCCTCGCTCAGCGAGTGCCGCCACCACATCATCGGCTGATTGCCCCGTGGTGAGCGAGATGTAGCACATGTTGGTCTGGACCGCCTCGAGGTTGACTGAGAAGCCATCCATCTCATTCACCGCCTCCGCCAACCTACGCGCCCGCGCGTGGTCTTCGGCCTGCCGCTCGATATTGTGCTCAAGCGCGTACAGGCCGGCGGCGGCGAGGATTCCTGCTTGACGCATCCCGCCGCCGAACATCTTGCGCCAACGATGCGCTTCGGCGATGAAGTCGGAGTCACCCACCAGCAGTGAGCCGACAGGAGCACCCAATCCCTTGGAGAGGCAGATTGAGATTGAATCGCAATCCTGGACGATTCTGGAAGCGTCGATACCCGTGGCGACGACCGCGTTGAACAGTCGAGCGCCGTCCATGTGCACTTTGCAGTCCGCCCGCTTGGCGATTTGGCAGATTTCGTCTATCGTAGACAACTCATAGCAGGTCCCGCCGCCTCGGTTTGAGGTGTTCTCGATGCAGACCAGTGTGCCGTTTGGATAGTGAGAGAGGCTTCCCTCCGCCTTGCGAATCGCGCTTTCCACATCAGCGGGCACCATGATGCCGTGATGAGCGTCGACAAGCGCTATGGAGCAGCCCGACAGCGCCGCATAACCGCCACCCTCGTAGACATAGATGTGACTGGTTGTCTCCGTCACGATCTCATCACCCGGATTTGTGTGAGTTCGGATGGCGACCGCGTTCGACATCGTGCCAGAGGGAACGAAGAGAGCCGCCTCCTTTCCGAGCAGGGCCGCAGCCCGCTCCTGAAGCATGTTGACCATCGGATCATCGCCCAAGACATCGTCGCCGACCGGAGCACCCGCTATCGCCTCCCGCATGGCCGCGGTCGGCTGGGTTACGGTGTCACTTCGCAGGTCAACGCGGTCTGACGAATACTCTCGCATCGCCTCGGGGAAGGCGCTCTCACTCATAGCGAGCGCGCTCGATGACTTGGTTGGGATTT
>DAVI01000064.1:19063-20905 GCA_002505495.1 Euryarchaeota archaeon UBA59
CAGCAGAGGCAATAGGATTTGGAGATTGCCGTTAGGGTGTGGATTTTCTCAATTGGAATCGTCTGGCCGGGTGAGTAGACGGTGGAAATGATGTACGCCTGTCTCTCTGGTGGGAGAATACCTACCACGCTCGTACGCACGCGAGTTGACACCTCGCTGAGTAGCCTCAACGACGAATTGGTCCTCCGCCTCCACCTTGTCGAGATCACCGCCAGCACCCTGCCCAAGTTTCGAGGAATCCCAGACATAGCCGTGGTAGACTATTTTCGTTCGTTCGACCGAAATAGGCACGACGATGTTGACCGACAGGCCCCACGGGTAGAAGTTCAGCATTAGGCCGGGAAACAGCCAGTAGTAGTAGGCGGCGACATTCTCGCCGTGGTCCGGTGAGGACTCGGGCAGGTCGAAACTGGGTTCTCCCTCTCGCGCCTTACCAACTTGCAACACACCGCCTTCAAACAGTTCGGTTCGATAGCCGTCATAGTCGAGCATGTCGTGCAGGTCTCCATGGACGAATGGAATGTGAAATCCCTCAAGATAGTTGTCTACATAGAGCGCCCAGTTGGCATCAATCTCATACTCCCTGTCGCGGGAGGGGTCGTGCATGAAGTCGGCCACCGGCATCCATCCGATGCGCTCTGTAAGTGGCGCCAGCCACCGCTCACAGTCGGTGCCGTCCAGCGTAGAGAACAGCAGGCCCATCCACTCTGCCAAGGGAAACTCGGCAAGGTCGTCAGCGGCGCTTGGAAAACCCTCCACCTGCTCGAACTCGGGCATGTTGCGGAAGCAGCCATCCAGTCCGAAGGTGCGTCCGTGGTATGGGCACTGGAGAACAGAAGTCTTGCACGGCTCGTTGGCGACCAGCATGCCGCGGTGGGTGCAGACATTAGAGATGCAGCGTGTGTGCTCACCCTTGGTGAGAAGAAGCGGCTCTCTCAGGAGTCCCTCGAGGTGCTGAAGCGGGATGACATTGAACTCTTCCAGTTGGCTGAGATGGGCGGCGAAGTGCCAGTTTCCTGAGAATCCTAAGCGTACTTGCTCAAAGGTCGCCGAATCGGTGTAGAATCGAGAGGGCAGAGTCTCAGCCTTGCGAATGTCCGGGTCGATGAGAGGCAACTTGCCACCTCACAGGGCCAGCTCACCGCGCACGAACTTGATGTAGCGCTGCTCCTCGTTCTCCTCGAACGGATGCTGGCCGACATTCTGCTGGTAGGCGATGCCTATCCAATCTCCATCGGGCCCGAGAACAGTCTCGAAAAAGTCGTGCAGGGCGTGAGTGTCACCGTTGTCCTCCTCGTATTGAGTCACCACATGCAACGGCGTGGGGTCGGCCACTTGGAAGTCCCATGTGTCGTTTTCCTGAGGCTCTCGAATGGCTGCCGCGTAGAGGAACCACTCCTTGCCCGTGGTGTAACCATCCTCGCTGTTGTTCTGGCTGAAATCGAGCCCGTAGAAAGCGATGCTCACGACATTAGTCTCGCTGATGGAGACGAAGGGATACATGTTGATTCCACGCTCAAACGGTGTCGCGTTCCACGACGACCAGTTGGTTCCGTTGTCATACGAAATCGCCACTCGAAGCGCCCATGGTCCGGTGTTTCCATTCGGGCAGTCCGCCCAGACCACTGCAACCGTTCCTCCCTCGTTGTTGTTCACCACAGGGTATCCCTCCGGGCAGTTTCCTTGGCGCGGGCCGAGGTCGATTGGAGCAGCCCATGAGCCGTCGGACGGGCTTGGGCCAGTGCCGCGGCCGTAGTCGTCTGAGATGCGGATCTGCACGGTGCCCGTGTTTGTGTCAGCGTTCTCCTGCGCGACGAAGACATAGGAGCCATTCCTCTGGGC
>DAVI01000105.1:0-2558 GCA_002505495.1 Euryarchaeota archaeon UBA59
ATTGGCGGTTGAACTTCACCTTCAGACTTGGGATGTCAAGCCGTTCCCTCTCGCTCGCCTGCAGATTTGCCAGCCACTCCTTGCCCTCGGCCACCTTCGCCCTGTGCACGTCCAACTTGGCTGACCACCCCTCCCTGAACAGTGCTCCATCCCTGATGGTGAGGGGCTGTTCGTCGAGCAGCGCCTCCTCGATGAGAGTACGAACATCGGCCAGGGAGAGAAGTTCGTCGGCGCATTCGAGGAGGAGTTCGTCGCTCCCTTCGGTGAGCAGCGCGTGAAGTGGTGGGAGGCGCCCGAGAGCGTCGGCGATCGCTGAGAGGTCGCGGCCGTTTGCGCGGCCGTAGGCAAGCCGTGTCGAGAGTCGCTCAAGGTCTCTGCACCCTTTGAGAGTCTCTCTCAGCTCCCGCAGTCGGCGGTTCGCCTGCACCAAGGTGGCGACCGCGCAATGGCGCTTGGCAATCTCCTCGCGGTCGAGCAGTGGCATGAGTAGCCATTCACGCAGCATTCGACGGCCCATCCAAGTACGAGTTGCGTCGATGGAGGTGAGCAGGCTACCCTGCTTCTCGCCGGCGAGAGTGTGGGTGACCTCGAGATTTCGGAGCGTGGTCTCATCGAGGACCATGTGGGAAGATTCCTCGGAGAGGTGAATCTCCCGCAGCGGAACCGTCGCAGTCAGGTGGAGTCTGGAAAGGTAGGATACCGCAAATCCGGTCGCCTCCATCGCCAACGGCAGTGCGTCGAGGTCGATGTGGCCCAAGTCAGCCACCTTCAGAACCTCCTTGAGGCACTCTAAGCGGGCCTTTCGAGGCAACTCGTGGGTCGACAACGTGAGACCATCGACCGCTGCTATCAATGAGGCCAACGACTCATGATTGGTGTCGTTTCGGCTCATCACGAGTTCACGCGGCTGCCAGCGCAGCAACTCGTCGCGCAGCCGCTCAAATCGGCTCGCCCCCTCAAACTCGCCAGCCCAGGCGCGCCCGGTGCTCGGGTCGACGACCGACCAGCCCATTCCCTGTCCTTGGATCACGATGCAGGCGAGCAGGGCTGAGTTTTCATCGCCGATGAGACTCTCTTCATAGAGCGAGCCGGGAGTGTAGACTCTTGTCACGACCCGATGCAGCAACTTCTCTCCGGGACGCAATTCCTCCTCCTGCTCGCAGAGCGTCACCTTGTGGCCGGCTCTCAACATCCGCTGGAGATAGGTCTCCACGGAGTGCCACGGGACGCCGGCCATCGGAATCGGGTTGTCCGAGGTCTTGTCCCGGCTGGTCAGAGTGATTCCGAGAACCTCCGAGGCGAGGATTGCGTCATCGTGAAACATCTCATAGAAGTCGCCCATTCTGAAGAAAAGGACGGTGTCCGGGTGCTCCTCCTTGATGGCATGGAACTGTTCCATCATCGTCGTACCCATGGCTACCCTTCCTTCCTGTGGAACTCCGTTCGGAGACATCCGTCCTACGGACGGAGCCACACCGGGGCGTGACGCTCCATAAGCAAACCGATTAGAACAGGCCCTCGCCGCAAGTACACATGGCGGCGACAGAAATCAGCCCGGCAGAGTCAACGCCACCGTTCGCCGGCGGCTGGCTCGTCCACTCAAAACTACTCCTCGTCGTCGCCATCTGGGGCCTCGGCTGGACAGCAGGACGGGAGGTGGCGACGGGAATGCCAGAAGCATTCGCAGCTTGGCTGCGCTACGCGATGGCGGTTCCGCTGTTTTTCATCTGGATTATTTGGAAGGAGGGTGACCTCTCTCAGAAGGCTACCGGAAAGAGGCTGTTTGTGCCGCGCGGGGAGGACTTCAAGGATATCGCAATCATGGCTGTCTTTGCGACCGTTCTCTACCAACTCTTCTTCATGCATGGGATGGCCCGGACTGCCGCTGGTGATGCCTCGGTAATCATCACCTTCAACCCCGGATTCACCTCCCTCATCGCAATACTGCTCATCGGCCGTCGAATGACTTCAAGGCTCGCAATTGGGCTTCTTCTGGGGCTTGCCGGAGTGGCGATTGTGACCGGTTGGAGTCCAAATACCGACATTCCTGCAGAGCAGAGAATCCTTGGAGATATTCTAATCATGTTCGCCGCTGCGAGTTGGGCGCTCTCGACAATCATCATGAAGCGGATTTTGGAACGAAACCCCTCCGAATCTCGTCTCGCGGTGACACCGCTCTCAATCATCGTATGGACCTCGTTTCTCGGCTGGCTGATGCTGACGCCGTTCGCACTCTACGACCTCTGGGTGGTCGGCTCGGAGGCGATGCCGAACAGGGCCGAATTCCTCTGGCTCGCCTATCTCGCAATCTTCTCGACCATGCTCTCCTATGTCTGGTTCGCTGACGGTGTGGACAAGATCGGGCCCACCGCCGCAGCCACCTATGTCTACCTTGTTCCCTTCTTCGGCATTCTCTCAGGCTGGCTCCTGCTCTCCGAATCCATCGGTTGGTCGCTAGCAGTAGGACTAGGCCTGATTCTGGTGGGGGTCCGGATGGCGCAATCCGAATCCAACGAAGCCTTGGAGGATTCGAACGCCGTCAGTTTGGGATGACGGCA
>DAVI01000105.1:2800-4117 GCA_002505495.1 Euryarchaeota archaeon UBA59
CCGGACGAATCGACTGCCGCGGCGGTTGAACCTCCGACTCCCGGCAGACTGACAATGGTCGAATCGGATTTCAGCAGCAGAGCGCTTGAACCACCCGCGAGGAGTGCCTCAACCTCACCACCCCATGTGGATGAGTCAACAAAGGCGACCGTGTGGATTGGACCACCGGCACCGTGGTGGAGGGTGACCAGATTCGGTCGTTGTCCGAGCACCCCGTCCGCGCGAATCACAATCTCGCCCTGAAGTCCGAGGGTTGGCGTTGCAAGAGCGGTGTCGTAGCCCGTCACGATGACCGACGAGCCGTCCGGAGATTGGCTTACAGAAGTCATCACCGTAGTCGAAGTAGGTGGAGAAGTACCAGCTGATACCCCGCCATTGTAGAAGGTGTGAACCGAGGTCTGGCGAGCACCTCCAGTGACTAGCCAGCCACTGCTGTCGTCGATGCAGGCGATGTCGATCACATCTGCGGGCGTTTCGTCGCCCCAATCCAGCGAAATGAGTTCAAAGCTGGAGCCGTCATACCTGCCGACCAAGCCTCCTTCGCCGCCTATCAGCCAACCGCCGGAGAAGGCGCACATGGCAGTCGGTTTGAGGGCCGAAGTGTCAGCGGCTCGGAATGTTGCCTGATTGTCGTTTGACTGCTCGAAAAATCTGACCGGAGAGGCATCCGCCCGTCCTACCAAGACTAGTGCGGAGGAGCCGTCGCCACTCCACTCAACCGCCTCCAAGGTCTCACCCTCGTCGAGCAACCCGGCGGTACTGACTCCGGGCAGGACGAGAGAGGCCTCGATCCAAAAGGCGCCGACCAACATCGTGACTACAAATGCTGAGAACCAAAACCATTGGTTTTCACTCTCTTCCTGAAAGTATTCACCCATGGTGACGAGCCACGCTGGGGCGAGAGAGTCCGCCATGACCCCCCGACAATGCCGACCGTCTAAGAAATGCGCGCCAAACGAGGGCCCCTATGGGGCCCCATGGCGTTAAATACGGAGGGTCGGTCGCCGGGCTGCCTAGGCAGGGGACTGAGAGAATGGCACGCAAGCCCGCAAGTATGTACCGCCGACTGAAGGGTCAGGCATACACCCGTCGACAGTACACTGGTGGTGTGCCCAACAACCGAATTCTCCAGTTCCACGTCGGCAATCGAATCGCTGCGGAAAAGGGCGAGTTCGAGATATCTCTCAGCCTTCTCGCTGACGAGTCATGTCAGATTCGACACTCAGCACTTGAGGCGGCTCGTGTCATCTCCAACTCCACCATCAGAACGGCTGCCGGTCCTCAGGGCTACGCACTGCGAATTCGAGTCTACCCGCA
>DAVI01000110.1:0-5904 GCA_002505495.1 Euryarchaeota archaeon UBA59
ACCTGACCCGGCGTCACCTCCGCCCACATGTCACCATCTAGATCGATTCGAATTGTCCTGCTGTCGAGGCTGATTGCATTGGGTAGCCAGGTCATTTCCTCTTGCGAGTCGAACGCGTGATGGGCTTTGGGGTAGGACTTGACCTCGATGTTAGCATTCGCCTCATCGGCCAATCCAACCACCAGTTCGAGTGGAGTGTAGTCATCGTCCTCCCCGTGAAGCACCTGGATGGGCGAGTCCGACCAACGCTGCTCCTCGGGCCGCATGTGGGCGGCTGGGTAGAAGGGGAGATGGGCGGCGAACCTCTCCCCATCCGGTGCAAGGGCCTCTGCGATTGGTGACCAGGCAGAGTAGAGTGCGACGGTACCTCCGAGACTCCATCCAGTCACGGCGATTCTCTCTCGGTCGATTAGAGGGTGCGTGCTTAGCAACTTGAGCGCCTCAAAGGCGTCGCAGAGCATCATAGCGTGGGTCACCATCATCTGGTCCTCGACGATTTCGTTCACTTGGCGAGAGTCGAAGCAGTGGACGCGGAACACCGCTATGCCCGCCTCGAGCCAGTTGCTGATGTGCTCCTCGTGGTGTTCCCTCCAACCCCTGCTGCCGTGGATGGCAACCACGCAAGGAACGGCACCTGAATCAACTTCATCCGGCATCAGCAGCCATCCGAACATCGGATGCTTGGGTGTCGAGTCCAATTTGCACAGAATGTGGTGGATTTCGAATGGACTGGCTGACATGTAGTCTATCCGACCAGTGCGACCGTCCGACAGGTCAGAGGAGACATCCATGTGAATCCACTCACTCCGGCCTAGAGCCGTCCGCTCTTCTGATGCACTTGGCAGGCACTCCGCCCCACACTTCACCGGGTGGGATTTCGGTCCACTTGGTCAGCACCGCGTGACCCGCCAACACCGATTCATCTCCCATGACACAGCCTGGAAGAATGGTTGAGCGCGCTCCAACGACACAGCCTTTTCCTATTTTGACCGGCGCCAACACGAGTTCACCTCGCTCGACCACATGTCCATTGATGATCGCTTCGCCACCGATGACGGTATCATCACCGATGGTGACCATGAAGCAGTCGTTGATACTCGAAGAGGTGATTTGAACACCGCTGCCAATCGTACATCCCATTGCCCGAAAGTAGGTGTTTGCCAGCCATGAGGGAACGGTCTGGTTTAGGAATGGTGTAGCTAGTCTGTGGAGCAGTGAGAGGAAGGCCCAGCGAACGGTGAGCGCGGATTTGAGTGGCACCCGCGCCTCGGGAAGCCTAGGCCGCAGGATGATGCCGAAGGTGCCGACGATTAGGTGGGTGGAAAGCCCCCACAGTAGGTAGGCCCCTCCCCCGCTCAAGCCGAGCCAAAGTGCCCGAACCCACAGTTGGTCGGCCGCGGTCAACTCGTAGACATGGATGAGCAGTGCTGCACCCGGTGCTGCAGCCAACCCCCAAATTGCCAAGCAGAGGGTGATGACGAGTGTGGACAGCAGATTCTGGACGAAAGCGAAGTTTCGCATCCGATCACTCCTCTTGATGAGTATTCTCTGCCGCCAGAGCCGCTGCCAGATAAGCTGCATCCTCTTTTTCAGCAACTCTAATTCCTTCCTCAAGGTCAACCCTACTGGTTAGATAAGTACCCATGAGAATGACAACCGTGACTGATAACAATGCAACTCGACTATCGAAAGTTGTGCTGGCAATTGCGTAGAGGGCTGTACCTATCATGGCTGCTGATTTTCCGAGGAATCCAAAGAATCCGAAGAACTCAGATGTGCGTGATTTCGGGGTAAGTTGTGAGAACATTGAACGAGCCTGCGCACCAGCTGAGCCCATGGCACAACCGACAAACAGTCCGAGAATAATCCATTGCATCGAGACACTGATGCCGAGAGGCGCCCATACCTTACTGCGCATGGTCGAAGCCCACCAATCAACAGGTCCGCCTTGGTCGACCATTGTAGGGTGCGTGGCTCCAACTTCTGAAGCGCCTGCAATGGCTCCATCTCCTCCGACAATGATGATGGAGAATCGATGGTCATTTGTTTCATCGAAAGCAGCAGCGAGTGCCACTGCATCCGATTCAGTAATCGTCTTGACATCTTCTCCATCTTCGGTGGCTTGACCTGCAAGGAACGAGGCCCCAAAGATGCCAACGCCAACGAGGAGGAATGCTGCAAAGACACCCATCCAACCCATGTTTTTCTCATGCAACCACATGAGACCGCCACCTAGTAGGACGACCATGACTAAGATGAATAAACAGACCATCAATCCGGTACCTAGCGTACTTTCTCCCGAATCTTCTACCGAATAATCGGTTTCAGGGAAGTGTTCTTGGAAGGCATCACGGAAGACCGTATCACCTTCTGAATCCTCAGAGATCCATCCCTCATATCCTCGATCATAGAGCGTAGTCATTTCATACAGGCCCGTTTCTTCATTCCACTCAAATTGGAAATCGTAGCGTTCAGCATCTTCTTCCCCCTCTAATTCGAGGGGTGCAAAACCTGCTGCAGCTACTGCGACAGCACAATAGATGAGCAGTGCCAACATCAATGCAAATTTCGTCCCCTTCTTTTTAGCCAGTTTACCGAATACAAAGGTCATCGGAATTGCAACGATGTTAACAGTCAACAATAGCATGACATTCATACTTGGATTAAGCCTCAACACCGACTCTCCAAATGCACTTGCCATACTGGCGATTGTGTTCACACCATCATAGAATAGTAGATAGGCAAGTAAAAAGAATGCAAGAACTTTGAATTTCCGAATTTCCATTGCGGTTTTTCCCACCTGCACATAAGCAATCTTTGCCGCTCCAAAAACCCGTGAAAAGTTGTTTTTCCCCAAACTTTCCCATTCCAGGTCCGATGAGATTTCTGGTTCTGGTGTCCACTTGAACATCAATGCGCCAAATCCCCACCACCACAATGCAGAGGTCACAAAGACGACAGCGATTGTGAAGTTTGTATCCCAAGTATGAATTCCATAATCTCCACCCAACAATATGATGAGGTGGAAAATGAGCAGTATTGAACCACCCATGAATCCATACATGTAGCCCCAAGTTGAGACTTGGTCCTGGTTTTCTCTATCACTTAGATAGGGCATGAATGAGTAATAGATGACATTACCACCAGTGAATCCGATTGTACCGATGGTGAACATCACGGCGAGAATCATGTATCCATCTGAGCCAAAGTAGGGTGCGGCTCCCATTAGTGCAGTGAATGCGATACCCACAACAGTATACCATTTAAGCAACTTTTTCTTGATTGGCATACGATCTGCAATGACTCCTAATGCAGGCGCAGTCAAGATAACAAAAAACATCGAAAGCGTGAGGACCGTTGCATAGAACGCGTCACCGGTTTGAGTACCAGTTGCCTTGTTATACAAACTGGCCATCAGCGCTGGTGCGATGACCGTCATCACCGTGAGTGCATAGGCTTGATTTGCCCAGTCAAAGAAATACCATCCCTTCAGTGCCTTCTTATCTTCTTCATTCATATCTCCAAGTATTTGTTTAACAACCGCAGGGTCAGTCTTCGCTTTGGTCGCACCCGCCACCCCAGCCATGTCTTCGGACATGTTCGAATCGGTTTTAGCGTTGCACCCTGCGCCTGAGAGGTTCCGAGGGGTTCATGTTGAGGTGCCATCCCCGAGTAATCGGGTGGTTTGGCCTTGGCAGGTGAGCACAGCGGTTGCACGAAGGGTGTGATGCCCTCCAGCGAAGGGGCGGTGAAGGTTCACCATCTCGTCAAGGCGCCCGAAAATGCACCGGATTCGGTTCGGATTCGGGAGTCGTGGGATGCGACTGAACCTGCCGTCTTCTACACTACGCCCGAACTTCTTCCTGACGGTACTCCCTGCACTGCTGCGACCCTCATCTTCCGCACCAAGGGGTGCGTCTGGTGGTGGAAGTCAGGCTGCACCTTCTGCGGTTACTTCAACGACGTCCGGGACGATGTCACGCTCGACGACGTGATGGCTCAGTGGGAGCACTGCAAACGGGAGTTGAACGATTTTGAAGGCATTGACATGGTCAAGGTCTACACCTCTGGAACCTTCTTCGAGGACAGGGAGAACCCGCCTGAGTGGCAGGAGGCGATACTCCGAGAGACTCACGAAAAGGGACTCCACCTCATCGTTGAGGCGCGGGCTGAAATGTGTACTCCAGAGAAGATGGAGTGGGTCGCTGAGAGGCATCCAGGATGTGTGGTGGCAATCGGGCTTGAGGCATATGATGACGAGGTCCTGAAATTCCACTGCAACAAGGGCTTCTCGACCAAGCAATGGCACCGAGCAATCGAGACACTGCGAGCCAACGACCTCGGCGTCAAGACCTATCTCCTGTTCAAGCCGCCCTTCATGTCCGAGGGTGACGCGCTCAACCACTGTGTCGAGTGGATTCGAGCCATCGCCCATCTCTCCGACGAGGTCAGCGTCAACCCGATGAACATCCAGAGGAGGACCATCGTCGACCGCCTGTTTCGCAACCGCGAATATCGACCACCTTGGCTATGGTCGCTGGTCGACATGATAGAGCGGGTTCACCCGGTTGACGGCCGTCTGATTGTGCACCCGACCGCAGCGGGCAAGATCCGCGGTGCGCACAACTGCGGCAAGTGCGACAGGGAGGTCGCAGCAGCCATCGAGCGCTACTCGGTATCGCTCGACCTTGCAGAGTTCACGGGACTCGATTGTGAATGCCGAAAACGCTGGCGCTGCGAGGTCGAGTTGGACACCACCATCCCCGTCCCACTCGGTGTTGGATTGGACCGCAGAGGCGACGATGTTGAGGCGCTGATGTCTCCCTGATTTCGCACTATTCAGCCGCCTAAATCTTAAGGACTTCTCGCAGGTCGGCAAGATTGCCTTTAGGCAATCTCCGGTGATACCTTGACTGAACTACCTGAAATGACAGAGGGGAGAGACGAGCCGACGTCAGCGCGCGTCATCTTGACAATCTCCGCAATTGGCGCTCTCGCTTTCATGATGCTTTACTCCGTCCTGTACCCTGGACACCCCTTCCCGGGCTTGGGAAGCGTGCTTCCCCTGTTCAGTGAACTTGGGGACTCGGTGGTCTGGTTCTTCCTCATGGGAATAGGCCTTGGAGTGGGCATGTTGGTGGCGACTTTGCTCGGGGAGACCATTGCGGATTGAGGTGATTTCATGGATTTCAAAATAATTGTTCTATCATACATCATCTGGCTTCTCGCGGTTCGCTTCTTAGCCTCTCGTGGCCTCGGTCCGTTCAGTTCGTTCGCAAAGGACTTCACTGGTTTTCTACTCGGAAAGGGCCTCGGACCAGCAAACGACCTCATCGAGGATCGCCCCGGCACCGGTGCTCGGACTTGGTACGCTCATGGGATTCTGTGGTTCATTCTCGCAGCGACTCTCTCCTTCACCAGTCTTTGGACTGCTCACGAGCCGTACGCGTTGCACTCCTTGAGTTCGGTCGGCTACTCTCCGTCTACTGAGCAGGCGACGGCGGCCGTGCATGTGGCTGCTGCCTTCGGCGCCCTCTCCATGCTGTTAATCGCCTCCGGCTTCGCCTCGCAGGCGAAGTTGTGTGGCGGACGGTTGGCTTCGGAGTCAAACGCGGCACTGATGGCGTGGGCGTGGAGCGGCGTCGTGTTCATCGGAGTCATCATCTCCCACACAGACCTGATTGGTGGAACCAATTGGTTTGAGTTGCCTCCAGTCTACTACATTCTGTTCACTCTGCTTGGACTACCGCTCTTCTTCAACCACCTTTTGACGATGAGCGGCTCCGACAGCCCTGTACTCGTTCCGCAGTGGTTCTTCGTGATGGGCTTCGCAGCTCTCATCTGGACTGGGCCCGCAACGATGGCCCTGATGACTGGCGAGAGTGAGATACTCTCCTGGATGCT
>DAVI01000110.1:5932-7295 GCA_002505495.1 Euryarchaeota archaeon UBA59
CATGTTGTGCCGAGCGCACTTGGTGTGCCACTCTGGAGTCGCTCACTCGCATCGGTCGCCCTGTTCGGCACTTTCCTCACCTTCTCGCCGCTCGGTGCAGCGGCCGAGGTCGGAGCGGCGAGTGACTCACTGCGGGCGATAGTAGCAATCCTGCTGACACTATCTCTACTGCCAATCATCGCAACGGTCGCCAACTTGGCGACAACCGCGGGCGGACGCATGTTCGAGTCCTATGGTGTGAAGATGACGATGCTCGGTGTTGCACTGTTAGTGCCAATCGGCGTGGGCAGTCTGTTCGCCTCGGTCTCGGCCTTTGGTGGCGGAGCCGAGCAGTCCCACATCGCCGCAACCCTCGACGCCCTTGCCATCTGGGGAGTCTGCGGAGCGATTGCACTCGGCGGTGCTCACATTCTGTTCCCCTCGACGACCGGCCGTTCACTCGCCAGTGTGAACAAGTCTCGATGGACCTTCTTCCTACTCATGTTCGGGGTGCTCGGATTCGGGGTTGGACAACTCATCGCAGACCATGTGAATGCAGCACTCGGCGCAGAAGCCGTCGTCGCCGCCCTTGAAGATGCGGGAGTAACCCCACCAGACACGGCTGTAGCGGTGCAGGTCTTCGCTTCAATCATGTTCTACGCGGTCGCAATTGCCGGAGTCCTCTCAGCACAGAACATGCTTTCCGGCGCATTCCGAGGAACAAAAATCGGAGATGACACACCCACCCGAGCCGCAGCGCCGAGGCGTCACATCGTCACCGGGGCAACCACAGTTCGCGACCTGCTTTCGGCAGGAGTCGGTTTGGACACGGAAATTTCCATGGAGGGTGGTTCGGGCAGCAGCGGACACATCTCACTAGCAGATCTCTCATCGCCGGAAGCAGATGAAGAGGGTGAAGATGACTCAGGAGATTCAGAAGAAGACAGCGCATCTGGAGCGGTGCTGGAGCCTTCCGGCGGATTCAGCAAGATGCTCAAGGCAGAACTGGTCTCTGTGGCAGAATCAGCAGGACTCGATTCGAGTGGCACGAAGGCGGACATCATAGCTCGATTGAACGCCGCTTGAGTTGCGAAGGGGCCAAAGCCGACGACCCCCGCTGACTCCACTCCGGGATGGTCGTTATGCGCATTGGATTGGTCGGAAAACCGAATGTCGGGAAGTCGACGACCTTTGCTGCCTTGACCGAAACTCCGGTTGACATCGCCAACTATCCCTTCACCACCATCGACCCAAATGTCGGGGTGACTTACATTTCCGCCTCTCTTCCTTGTGCATGCCAAGAGTTGCGAGCGCGGCGAGAGACGGAGGGCCGGTTGGAAGCGGATGAAGGCGATGACGCGGCAGGCAGCATCTGCCAGCCGCG
>DAVI01000110.1:7402-7875 GCA_002505495.1 Euryarchaeota archaeon UBA59
GTGCCCGGCGCCCATGAGGGGCGTGGTCGAGGCAATCAATTCCTCTCCGACCTCGCTAGTTGCGACGCCTTGATCCAAGTCGTCGACGGCTCCGGCTCAACTGACATCGAAGGCAACCCGACTGGCCCCGGTGGGTGTGACCCGTTGGAGGAGCACCAGTTTCTTGTCGAGGAGTTGGCGGCCTGGCTCGATGGGATTCTTGAGGGTGGTTGGATCCGTGCGACTCGTCGAATACAGAATGAAGGCGAGGCTGGCTTCTACGGTTACATCACGGACCAACTGACGGGTATTGGCGCAACCTCGGCCCAGGTGACGCTCGCTTTCGACAGATTCCGAACCTCAAATCCTGACCTTCCTACGGTTGGAGAGTGGCGTGCCACCGAGCGCCGTGCACTTTCCGAAGAACTTCGGAGAGAGATATTTCCGCTCTTCATAGCAGCCAACAAGGCTGACCTCGCAGAACCGGAAATCTA
>DAVI01000110.1:7978-11232 GCA_002505495.1 Euryarchaeota archaeon UBA59
AGCGCAGAGTCGGAACTCGCCCTGCGCCGGGCAAGGAAGGCGGGAGTGGTCGACTACGAACCGGGAGCCACCTCGTTTTCCATTTCCGAGGGAGTCGAACTGAATCCGGCACAACAGAACGGCTTGGACGAGCTCAGCCAGCGGCTTGAGAGGCTTGGTGGGACCGGCCTCACCTCGCTACTCGCCGCAGTGGTCTATGACCGGCTTGAGCGAATCGTCGCCTATCCGGTACAGGATGAGTCGAAGTGGACCGATGGTGACGGCCGAGTATTACCTGACGCACTTCTCGTCCGTCGTGGCACGACCGCCAAGGGGTTGGCGTATGCGGTGCACTCTGACCTCGGGGATGGATTCATCCGCGCATCGGATGGCCGAACGGGCAGGGTCATTGGCGCAGAGCACGAACTCGAAGACGGCTCAGTGGTCAAGATCCACGCCAAGACCTAGGGGCCGGCCTGACAAACGGCGGAATCAGTCGCTGCTGAATGGGTCGTCCGAATCGTCACCGAAGTCAGGTGCTGGAGGGACGTCGGCGAGAGGTGCTGGGGGCTCCGGCTCCTCTGGCGGTGCCTCTGGTTCCTTGACCACAAACTCCTCAAGCGACTTTACGGTCTCAAGGAAGGCGTCGTTTTCCTCCTCAGTGTAGGAAGCGAGATGTCGACCACCACCCCCGCGGTTGCCATAGTCATAGGGCAGTACGAGTGTGATTAGGGTGTGCTGCTCCATCCCCAACTCCCCGACGGTCTGCAGGCGTCGCAACTCCAACAACTCGGGATGCTTCGCCATCGTATTGGCTGCGTGGGCGAGGTTCTTGACCGCCTCGACCTCACCTTCCGCCCTCCTCAGGCGCGCCTTGCGCTCCCTGTGAGCCTCAGCCTCGCGAGCCATCGCTCGCTGCATGTCGGTGGGAATCACCACATCGGTGATGTCAATGCGTGAGACATCTATTCCAAGACTTTGGGAGAAGTTGTCGAGCACCTCCTCCATGCGTTTAGAGATAATGTCTCTCTTGGACAACAACTCGTCCAGCGTGTACTCGCCGATGACCGTTCGCAAGCACGACATTGTGGCTTGGCGAATGACGTTCGCAGGTTGGCTGACCGCTAACACCGAGTTCATTGGGTCAAACACCTTCCAGTAGACCACTCCATCGACCTTGATGCTGACGTTGTCGCGGGTGATGCAAATCTGACCGGGAATGTTCTCCGGCCTGTCACGTATGTCCACCAGAAGGAATTCATCAATGATGGGCCAACGGAAAGAGAGACCCGGTCCGGTTTCCTTTAGCGGCTTTCCGAAGCGGAACTTGATCGCTCTCTCATACTGGTCTAGGACGGTAATCCAACCCCTCCGCGGCCAGGTGCCTCGAGGTGGATGACCGGTGGGGTCTCCTCCCGCGGTTGCGAACATGCCTCCAGCAGCCTTCAGCCCCAAGAGGAGCAGCGCGGCCAATCCGCCGAGAAGCAGGCCACATAACGCCTCGGCGATGAGTGCTACAGCCTCAGCCATCACTTCTCACCTCCCCTTAGAAATTCACCAAGCGGACCACTCGAGAACTCCAGAATCGTGTCAGGCAGCATCATGATGCGGGTGGCGTTGTTCTCCGCACCGACCTCTGCCAGCACCTGCAGCCGTCGCAGTTCCATCAGTGCGGGGAACCGTGCGAAGAGTTCCTGAGCCTCGGCCAACTTGGTAGTGGCCTCTCGCTCGGCGCTCGCCTTGATGACCCTCGCCCGCGCCTCCCTGTCAGCCTCAGCCTCCTTCGCCATCGCTCGGGTCAGTTCGTGGGGCAGCTGCATGTCAGTCAACTCCACATGCTGGACGTCGATTCCCCACGGGTCGGTGGCGTCGTCGAGATTGGCCCGAATCCGCTCTGCAACCTCCTCCCGGTGCTGCAGTGCCGTGTCGAGAGGAACCGAGCCGATGACGTCTCTTAGGGCACCCATGGCAGCCAAGCCGATGGAGGCCCGGGCGTTGGTGACCTTGTTCACCGCATCCCCGGGGTCTCGTATGCGGTAGAAGACCACCGCGTCGATGCTGAGGGAGATATTGTCCTTGGTGACGACCGACTGTCCCGGGACGTCATTGGTGAGCAGCCTGATGTCCCAGCGGACTAACCTGTCAATAAATGGAAAGACAATCCTGAGTCCAGGCTTCAGAACACCTCTGTAGGTTCCGAGTCGGAAGACGACTGCGCCCTCCCATTGACGGATGATTCGGATTAGACTTCCCAAGAAGAGTACTACAACGAACGAGAGTGCTCCAATCAGGAAAAAAGTGGCCACCATGCCTCGCCTAATTCGTAGAAGGATATGAGACTTCGGCTGCGCAAGAGTGCTCTAACCAACTCCTTACCCAAATCAACCTCCCAAATGGGCCCTGCCAGGTGAGGGTGGATGGCGCTGAGATGGGCCTTGGAGCCATCTAGCGTTCATAGAGCAGCCATTCAATCGTCTGAATGACGAATTTCATGTTGTCACCCTCTTCGATGTAGCCATTCGCAGCGATGTTGCAGTCACCCACCACGACCAATCTGCCGGCTGCCTCAGAGGAGACCGCGATTGGCAGACTCCCCTGCGCCTCGTCATCGTCCAACTCTTGGTCGAGGTCGAGGTCACCAAACGAACTCTCTTCGGTCGAGGCCAGCACAACCGCCGGGTCACTGGCGCGCAAGGAGCAGCCTGAGAAGTAGATCAGTTCCTCAAGACCCTCTGAGACCGGGTGGTCGGCGAAGGTCCGAATCCTGACGAAGTGCAGAGTAGGCTGCTCGTCGAGCAAAATACCCCCCAACCTGACTTCCTGAGTGAGGTGCTCGGTCAGGTCCGTCACCCTGTCCCTTTGGATTTGGATGCCGTAGGGCGAGGTCAATTCGTTTAGGTGGTCAACATGGTCGAACAGGTCTCCCCATTCAGCGAGTAGGAGTAGCCCCTTGCCACTTCGGAGGTGTTCATGGAGGGCGAGCGATTCCTCTGCCGAGAAGGGTTTCTTCGGGAATGGGATGACCAACACCTCCCACGGGAACGGTTCGCTGGTCGGCAGGGAGGTTTCGATTCGGTCGACTTGGTGTCCCGCCTCTTCCAACTTGTTGGCGAGGATGGAGAAGCCGTCAGATTCTGGGTTGGCAACCGAGTTTTCCATGTGGTGCTCGTCAAATCCGATGCGTGCCACCGAATTCACCCTCAAAGTTCTCCAGCGACAGCGCTGACTTCGACCGTGAAGACCGTGACGCTCCAAGAGACTGTGACATCCTCGTC
>DAVI01000110.1:11366-28964 GCA_002505495.1 Euryarchaeota archaeon UBA59
AGGATGGACTGCTTGGAGACCCCGTTGACGATGTATGTGGTGGCGCTGTAATTCGCTGCGATTTCGTAGGAGAAGAATGCTGCTGGGTCACCTCCGTTGCAGATTCCTCCGTCGCTCTGTTCGCTGAACTCGCCCTCCGCGCCAGACGGGTCGAGGGTCGCATCTACTGCGTCTCTCGTGGTCGGGACACCAAGGTCGTCGTTGTCGTTGCACTGGACGGTCACATTGACGAAGGCAACTTGTTGTCCCTCATCCAGCATGTCATCTGTCAGTTCGTAGAAGGAATCGAGGGTTTCGCCGTCGCTGAGGCTGGCGGTTTCCTCGAAGGTGAGAGTTGACTCTGTGAAGCTGACCTGCCACTCGCCCTTTGCCCCAGACGAGTTGCCCGAGGCTGTGTCCATACTTCCCGCCATGACCATGAAATATGCTGGGAAGATGATGGCGAACACGACCGTGACGACCCAGATGGTAATCGCTCGCTGCGAACCGAACAGTTTCTCGGTTACATCCATTATCTCGTCCCATCAATGATGAGGCACTCCTTCGTTAAGAACATGACAGCGCGTGGGCTCACCTTTGAGTGGCCCGAGTCGGACAGAATTCACCCCGGTTGAGACTATCCACAGTGTGGTTAAGTCACTCCTCTTCGGTGGCGATGAGCCACTCATCTGGAGGCCACGTGGGGCGGTTGGTGTCGGGCCACGCTCTCTTCGAGACATCTACGCCCTGTTTTCGGAAGAGCCGCTTCGAGCGGCCGAAGACCGGCAGAAGAAAGCCGATTGTCGAGCGCTCTCCGAAACTCCAACGCCAAGGGCATCGGGGTAGTCGAGCGGCCCATTCGGCGAACAACTGTCGCCACTCATCCTCGAGTTCGTTGGGGATTAGCCACTCAACGATGGTGAGGGCTCCGGCAGATCCTCGGACATGGCTGTAGGCTTCCATCGCCACTTCGGTGAGGGGACCGGTTTCGAGGACCAATCCGATGGTTCGGGAGCCCGATGCAATTGGCATGATGACGGCCCATCTGTCGACAAGTCTGCTACCTTGGATTCTACGCGAACGCCAGCCAGCCTCTTGAGCCATCTCTCGCAGGGCGCGGACTGCTGCGGTCGGAGTGACGCAGGTCTCGACTTTGAGGTGGCGGGGGGGGAGCACGGCGGTCGCTCCCCTTCACCTCTCATATCGCTTGCTACGCCATCGTCGACTCTGAAGAGCCGACCAGTTTCAGTGCCATATCAGAATCAGAGCACATGTCGAGCATTCACTCTACAACGCCCCGACTACGGGATAGCGCGATTACCTGATTCACAAGCGTTTGACTCAGCCGAACAGAGACCCGAGGCCCTCGAAGCTAGCGTCGTCCTCCTCATCCTCGGTGGATGCCTCCTCAGCGGGGGCAGCAGCGTCCGAGGCTGCGGTGGCGTCGCCAGCGGGTGCGGCGGCGGGTGCGGCGACAGCAGCGCTCATCGCCTCTCCAATATCCACACCTTCAAGGCTCGCGACGAGCGCCTTGATGCGGGCGTCGTCCGAGGTTACGCCTGCGGACTTTAGGACCGCTCCGACGTTCTTTTCGTTGATCTCATTTTCAGCTGAGTGCAATAGCATTGCAGCGTATATATACTCCATTTTTCTTCACTTCCTTTCAACCAAATAGGTCACCGAGTCCATCGAACTCAGGTTCCTCTTCTTCCTCCGCCTCGGGCTCATCCTCAGCCGCGGCCTCCTCAGGGGCTGCCTCGGCGGCGGGTGCAGCAGTGGTCGTAGCCGCTGCTCCGAGCATGTCCGACAGTTCATCGTCGAGCGCGGAGGAATCGAGTTGCCCTGCTAGGGCTAGGGCACGGGCGTTTGCCTGTGCGATGAACAGCGGGATGGTGCCGCTGTTGGTGATGCCGGCGTTTACGGCAAGGGAGAGGGCGTTGGCGACAGCCTGAGCGACAAGCGACGGGTGGTCGATTGCCAACACATCGGGAAGCATGACGACGCCATCCTGGATGGCGCCACAAAGGAGGATTCCGATCTCAATCGGCTTGACACCCAACTTGTCGAGCATCAGACCGAGGTCGCCGGTCACCGCATCTCCCTTCTTGACCGCGGTTACGGTCTTCTGAATCATCACCTTCCCCTTGTCAATCTTGGCAGGAATTCCGACTGCTGACAACTCACCCACAATCGGGCCAGGTGCGAACTCGGTCTGTCCAGCCTCGACGATGATGTCCTCAGGCGCGATGTCGCCCTCTTTTGCCGCTATCCCAGTTCGGGTCTTCTCAAGTTCAGAAAAGAGTTGGATGGCATTGAGTGAATTAGTGTGAACGAGAACAGGTTGAGTTGCGCCCGTGAAAATGGTTTCGAGATAGTCTGAGTCGAGCCCCGCCTCCACCCAGGCTATTCGCAACAACGACTTCTTCGCCATCGTCATCGTCATCATTGAACGCAGGTCATCACGCATGCCGAGCATTGCAGTCGCAGGAACACCGGCGACATCGACGATTGCGATGATTCCATCCTGCTTCAATATGTCAGCCAACTCGCTGACACGGCCCTTCTTCCAGGTCGCTGCCTTTGGCTGAATCACAGAATCACCTCGACCTTGATTGAGGGACCCATCGAGGTCTTCACGTATAGTGAGCGAATGTTGCCAGCGCCACGCTCCAACTTGGCGGTTACACGCCTCCATACTTCAAGTGCGTTCTCAGAGAGTTCCTCTTCGCTTTGGGCGCGACTGCCGACGATTGTGTGGAAGGTGACCTTGTCACGGCTTCGAACCACTGCAGTGTCTGCGAGACCTGCAGCAATCATGCCGGGGTCGACATTGGGAGGTACCGGACGGGGCATCTTCCCACGGGGACCGAGTACGACCCCGAGGTAACGGCCGATGGTTGCCATGTGAGGCACTTCAGAGAGGAAGAAGTCGTACCGACGAGCCATCTTGCGGGCTGCTTGGCGGTTTCCACCGAGATCCTCGATGGTTGCCGGGTCGATGACGGTGAGGTCAGCCTCCTTCGCCTTGGCGGCCATTTCAGCACCAGCGAAGATGGCGATGCTGACTTCCTTGCCACGCCCGCGAGGGAGTCGCACATTCTCTTCGATTCTGTTCGCCGGATTCTTGAGGTCGACATCCTTGATGGTGAATGCCATCTCGATACTCTCGAGGAACTTCCGTTCTGGCGCCTCTTCGAGCGCTTGCTTGATTGCTTGAGTAATGTTTTCTTCCATTTTTTCCCACCCCTGCGGTCCACGAGGTCACCCTCTCCCGCAATCCGTGTTCAATCGAATTTGTCGTCGTATTCTCCCGCCTTAACCTTCACAATGAATTCCTTTGGCACGATGCCTTCGATGTGACAGCGCATGGAGACACAGGTCCCCATCACTTCCAACGATCGATTCTTGACATTCTTACCAGTCAAATCAGCCGCCTTTTCATTGGAAATCGTAATGATTTGATCTAGTGTGATATTGTGAACTTCGGGGTCTGAGCCGACATCGGTCTCCCCTTCCCAAGAGCCGTTGAACTTGATGCCCTTGCCAATGACCGCTGTGCGGATGCGACGGGCAGTCCAATTGTCTGACATCTGTTCACCTCAGTTCTCGGGTTTCGGCCGACCTGCTTCCTCTATTTAACCGCCGCGAACGCCCTACGGGCGTCACTCGCCGACCCTCTCAGTTACCAGAACGTGGTCAGCTCTCATAGTGATGGGAATTGGTACAGGTGCCTCAAACAACTCGACGGTGACCTCCTCCTTGCCCTCTGACACCTCGGTGACACGGGCTCTGTTGCCCTTGAAGTGGCCAACTCGAATCTCGACGATGCAGCCGACATCGATTCCCTCGGTGGCCGCCTTCGGCTCTAGATAGTTCGAGACGACCTGCAACGGTGCCTCCCCGGGTAGTACCTTTGTGCAGCCCCGCAACGGCGTGGTGACTCCACCACCCCTGCCGATGAGTTTCTCGACATGGTGCTTGGCGCTCGCCTCGACAAAGATGTAGCCACGCATTGTGTGGGGGTGAATTACAGCGAAGATTTCTCCTTGTACGCTCTCCAGTGAGCCGGTGCCTGAAAGGCGAGCACGAATCTCCTGGGCTATCTTCTGCTCTCGACCGATTGTGGTCTTGACCACGAAGAGGAAGGTCGAGACATCGCCGTACATCTCACCTAGTTGCGGGACGGTGCGTCGCTCTTGCATGACCGCTTCGTCCGCCGCGTCCTTGACTTCATCTGGACTCAGCATGTTCAGGAAGCCCGGGTCAACCCAGATGGCCTCGTCGTAGAGTGTCTTAGGCTCGATTTCCGCGGTGTCGCTGATGAACAGGATGGGAACCACTTCGTTCAGTCGATTGCCGAACTCGATTCCCCTAGCGGTGCCGGTTCTTACATGGGTGAGCGAATCGGCAGAGATTCCAGTGGCATCTTTGATTCGGGTCTTGACCGCGTCGAGGTCAGCCGCATCACCAACTCCGTAGATGCCGTCCCACGCATTGGGGAAGTCAGCGACCATCTCGCTGCGGTTGAGCAGCAATACCTTGTCCTCGTGGCGAACTATTGCGATAAATCCATCAGACATGTCATATCCTCCTTTCTGAGATTATTAGAGTCATGTGGGGTCTCAACTGACGATCCATGCGAAGAACTTGGGCAGTTCGGTGTCCATCAGCCAGAGCATGACGAAGCCCACGAAGCCGAGAATGAACATGCCGATTCCGCATACCACTATGGTCTGGCGGAACTCCATCTTTGTCGGCTTTCGAGCCATTCTGATGATACGGGCCCACGACCCCTTTCCGAAGCTGCGGACCCAAGTCTCAAACTGGTCTTGGCGGACTTGCACTTTCTCCTCGAAAGAGCGATTGCTGGAATCGTGGCTGGCCATGTATGAACCCCTTAGGGTTCACCCCGACCGGCGACCCCTCTTTAACATCAACGCTGAATATCAGTTGATGAATTCAAGGCTGCGGTTGCGCATGGTACGCATTTGCTGGTGGGCGTTCGCCCCGAAAATCTGCTGACTCTTGACTCCGGTCAAGACGAGTAACACTCGAACTTCGTTGCCCATGTTCTCGTCAACCGTGGCTCCCCAGATGATGCGGGCATAGGGATTGATTTTCTCGCGTATTTCCTGGGCACACAACTCCGCCTCACCGAGCGTCAGCGAAGGTCCGCCGACCACATTGACCAACGCCCCGCGGGCGTCTGAGATGTCGATGTCGAGCAGCGGTGACTGAAGCGCCTCTGCGGTGGCAACTGCGGCACGGTTCTCGCCGGTCGCCTCTCCAAGTCCAATCATCGCCATACCACCGCCGTTCAACATCACGCTGCGAAGGTCCTCGAAGTCGAGGTTGACCAACCCCTCCTTGGTAATCATCTCAGAGACACCGGCGATGGAACGCATCAGCAACTCGTCAGCGACTCGGAAGGCCGCTTCGATGGGAAGGTCGCGCACGCCCTCAACCTCCAGCAACTTCTCGTTGGGCAGAACCACCACCGTGTCGCACACCTCTCGCAGTCGCTCAAGGCCCCACTCGGCGTTCTGCCGGCGCAGCGTGCCTTCGGATGAGAAGGGATAGGTCACAACAGCGATTGTAAGTGCGCCGGCAGACTTTGCCAGCCGCGCCATCACATGGGCGGAGCCGGTACCAGTGCCACCTCCAAGACCAGCGGTCACGAATGCTAGGTCGCAGCCAATAACTGCGGAGGAGAGAGTTCTCTCGGATTCGAATGCAGCCTTCTCGCCTTTCTCAGGGTCGCCACCAGCTCCACGCCCTCGGGCAGTCCTGCCGATGAGGACCTTCTTATCGACCTTCGAGCGAAGTAGGTGTTGAGCGTCGGTGTTCACCGCATAGCCGGTGATGTAGTCGCCATCCAACAACCCCTCCTCATGCAGTCTCTGAACGGTGTTGCAGCCGCAACCTCCGCAACCAAAGACCCGGATTCGCGGTGCCAAACTCGCCAGCAGCGTAACCAATTCCTCATCATTCGGGGAAGAAGGAGTCGCCTCGACAGGCTCCTCAGTCTCACCTTCTTGCAGTTCAAGCACCCGGTCAATCAAATGGCGCATACACGGAGGCTCGCTGAAGGTGTCTTAACAGTGACGCAGGCGGACCACGCGCGAAAGGCGTTTATGTGAGGCTTCCACAATTGCCAAAACCTAGAAAAACGGCTGTTTTCCGGGATGACCACTCGCCCGAAGTTCAAAGGGGGAAGTCTGCCCTTGGCAGGGTGATGAGGTTCTCTGCACAGGTGATTGTGACACTTCTCCTCCTCTCACTGGCCGTTGGCTTCCTAGGTGGGATTTCCAAGAACGGTCAGAGTGTTGTCTCCGTAGATGAGCAGCCAGATGGGCAGGAAGGTGGGCTCGAGGTACTTTCCGAGGAGGCTACCGTGTATGGTAGCGGATCTGGCCTGTGGAGTCTGGCAGACGGGCCACCGATTCAATCAGGCTGGTCGGCGTTGACCTGGCAGCCGGATCCGAAGGGGGCCATCTGGGAACTCGACATCAGTCCTGATGGTGAGCGGCTGGCAGCGGTTGACATTGTTGATCATCGGCTCTATGTCTGGAATATCAGCGATGGCAGGGTTCTGCTTTGGGTTGGCCACAGCAAGGCTGTAGTCGATGTGGTTTGGCTCTCAAACGACTGGGTTCTTGTCGCTGATGGAGAGACTGGCTGGTATTCCTACGAGGTGATTGACGACGGCTCAGCACGACCCCAGTCTACCGCGCAGATGCGTTCTGGTGAATGGACCGATTCGATGACTGGCACCTACAACGGCTGGCTTTGGGGGCTCGACGCTTCCATCAGCCACTCAAAAGTCGTCTTCTGCGGAAATATCGACCATCTGAACATGGGCGGTGAAGTCGTGATTGCGGATATTGACCATTTCATCGACGGCTCGGCACACAACGCCCGCCACTTCCTGCCGCAATTCTGGAGTCAGGACTGTGACATCTCGGCCGACGGAACATTGGTCGCCGCGCTCGGCCGCAACATGACGAACTACCCGGATGGCGGAGTCGGATATCGCGACCATGTCTATGTAATCAATGCAGACACAGGAACGCTCGACTTCGACCGTTTGGTGGCGGGTGACAACAGCACCGCATGGGCCATTGACTGGGAGCCGTTCGGCGCAGGTTACACAATCGCCTACAACCACCCAACACCCGGCCAGCCGGGGCAGTGGGAGGGAGTCGCCTCTCTCTACGATACTGCCTCGGGCGGGGTGATATGGTATTCGCCGATACCTCAGAATGTCAGCAGTCTTCGCTGGCTCTCAGATGGCAACTATCTCGGCGTCGGTCTCTACGACCCGGGTCGAATCTCCTTCATCGACTCCGGCGGCAACATCGTGAGAAATTTTGGCTGGCACTCGGTGATGTCAGGCAGCACCGGCCAGCCGGAGGACATCACTTCGGTTGCCACAATCCACCGCCCGAACAGCGGCACAATCGACCAATGGATTGCATCGGGTGGAAAGGATGGCAGCATCGAGATTTGGTCCATCGACCAGTCGAACTTCGAGATTGTGCCGATACGGAGGTTCGGCCCACACACCGTTCGTGAGATAGCGGTGAATCCCACGCTAGACCTGGTCGGGATCGCCGAATCATCTGGCACCATCACAATTCGCTCAGGGCAGAACGGTTCTATGGTTTCTCAGTGTTTTCACCCAGAATTTGGTCAGTACAAGTACGACATCCCAAATGTGAAGTCAGTCGATTGGGGGCCCGGTTGGGTGGCAGGTGGATTCAGCGATGGGATGGTGATTGGCTGTGACACGCAGAACAAGTGGGCTTGGCAGTTTGATCTCAGGAGTCAGAGGACTGTCGGTTCGTTCGGCCGAGTGGCAGTGCACCCCCAAGGTCAGTACATCGCAGTCTCCTGGAGCGAGAACCAGACCGACCCGACAAAGGATGGTTGGGTAGCGATAGTCGACCCGCTGTCCCAGCAGATTCTGAAAGAGTGGTCCTACGCGGAAACCCATTGGACTCTCGACTTCAGCGAATTCGGCGGCAAACTCGCCTCTGTCTCACAATCTGGAAGTGTTCGAATATGGAACACCAGCGACCCCAATCCTGCCAATTGGATGGACGATGGCTCACCCTATTCACATCAGGGATATGTTGGTGTATGCCAGTGGATGTTAGGAGCACCAGACATTCTGATCACTGCCGGTTGGGACAAGCAAGTCATCTTCTACGACATCATGGGGCAAGCGCCGATGATGCAGTTCACCCTCTTGGAAGAGGCATTCTCATTCACTTTCCTGTTGTCCCAAGGACAGTTCGCGGTCGGCACCGGGAACGCCTCAACCTCGGCAAGCGGACAGATCGAGTTCTTCGACATGGCTACCAGCATCCGGTCTAGCACCTACAATTTCACCAACATCCCTCGCGGGCTCGGAGTTCTCCCGACAGATGATTCCCCGGTGGTCGTAAACCACACAGGTACTTTTCTGACTTTGAAGAGAGACGCGGATGGGGATGGTTGGATAGGTGATGACGACGCCTTCCCCCTCGATCCGACTCAACATGAGGACACCGACCAGGATGGTTGGGGGGATGATTCTAGTCAGTTGAATGGTGACGGTTGTCCGACTGATTTCGGAACCAGCACCGAGGATAGGTATGGCTGTCCCGATTCTGATGGTGATGGCTATAGTGACCCCGACGGGGTTTGGCTCGCTCATCCGGTTGGAGGTGGCGACGCTTTCGTCTCAAACCCAGCGCAGTGGCACGACACCGACGGTGACGGTCATGGTGACAACTACACCTACCTAATTGGAACGGATGGTCTGCGCGAGGCTGAATCCGGTGACGCCTTCTACAATGATTCGGCGCAATACAGGGACCGGGATGGCGACAACTGCGGTGACAACTACACCTATTCATTGGATAACGGGATGAGAATCAACGAGGTGGGTGACGCCTTCCCAACCGATGCGACACAATGCAACGACTTCGACGGTGACGGATATGGTGACAATTACGCCTACACAGTCGATGGGAATGGATTAAGGGTTGAGAATGGCGACGCCTTCCCAGCTGACAACCTCGCCTGGTCAGACCTTGATGGAGACGGCTGCCCAACCGATTCAGCAACCGGACTCGACATCGACCTCCATCCGACAAATCCAGACGCCTGCACCGAGGAGATTCCCTTCACTTGGCCAGCGGGACTCACGGTCACCATAAGCAATGATGCCACCCTTTGGCAGGTCAACATCTCTTGGACAAGTGCAGACGCCAACACGCTGCAGGTTCTGCTCTCCACGGCCGAGACTGACGCCAACGGTAACCCGACATCAGGCGACTATGTCACCCGGCAGGTATGGACCACATTGGGAGCTGTCGATGAGTCGATTCCAATCGACCGAGCAACCTCCAATTCAGGGCTCCTGCATGTCCACCTCATTGTGGCCCCCAATACGGGTAACTCGCTCGAACAGGATTGGAGCGCTCTCTGGTTCGAAGAGAGCACCGGCGGAGGAGGCACCGACAACGGCAGTGGGACCAACGGCAGTGGGACCAACGGCAGTGGGGGCTCAGATACCGGCGGCAACGGTGGAGACACCCAAGGTGAGGGGAACGGCACTGGGGATGGTGGAGCCGGGATAGGTGATGAGGCGCAGACGGATGACGGTGAGTCAAACGGCAAGTTGGTGATGGTAATCGTCGCAGTGATGGTACTCGTCATCATGGGACTACTTCTCTTCGCGATGAAGTACAACCGAGGCACGACCGAGATTGTCCAAGGCGCCTACACCCAAGTCCAGCCCGAGACCGACCTTCCTCCACAACCACGAGTTCTTCCCCCATGCAAGGTGTGCGACGGTCCGGTGCAAGAGGTCGTCCATCAGGGTAACCTGTGGAGCTGGTGTCCGACCTGCCGAGCGTGGCTCGACTTCCTAGGCAAACAATGAGAAATGTCTTTCCTAGGGGCACAGCGCACGATGTTGGAATCATGTTCAATTAATTTTAATCGCCCGGCGGGCGGCTGGACTGGGAGTATTCGTGATAGTCGACCACCGGCTCGAGCGAGTCGATTGCCGACTGAAGACGAGCGTTTGCTGCCTGCTCGCCGGTAGCGATGGATTCCATCTGACGGCTCAATTCAGCAGCCCTCTGTTTGAGAGCGACCGCCGGTGCTGCCGGAAGGGCGAGTGCAGGATCGCACCAACGGCCAATGTCGACTAACAGCCGTTCAAGGGGGTGTGCGGAGTCACCCTCGGGCATCAAGACGAATTCTTCTCCGAGGCGGTTCACCGGACCCGCAGCGGCGAGCGCTGCGTCGAGCTGTTTTGCCGCCTTGCCTGCTTTTCTCAAATGACCCTTCAACTTCTCATACCCTTCGAGTGGTCTTAGAGATGCTTCTAAGTTGTATTTCGCCCCTCTTCGAGCCGCTTTGAAGGATGAAAGGGCAGGCCCCAACTTTCCGTTACCCAGGTGGGAGCGACCGGTCTGAATCGAGTCACTGGTGTGCAGGCCCTTCACCACCGCCGCACCTTCAGGGTCACCCGCACGGGAGAGAGTGTTAGCCAGCCGCTTGCGTTCTGCGTCTCGCTGTTTCCCCGCCCGTATGCTCTGCTTCCACTTGCCTCTAATTTCCAATATGGATGCGTGGTCACGCAACGCTTCGACGAGAAGTCTCTGTCTTGTCAGGTCCCGCTTCTTGTCAGACAGAAGCATGGCGCACAATTCTTCTGCCATCACCTCGGCAATCTCAAGCCTGCCATCGCCGACATAACGGCGAATCTGTTCAACCACCTTAGTAGGGTCGTCCATGCCGAACAAGTGAATCTCCTCATTTTCCGAGAGTGGGCCCTCCGCCAATACCACTCCGGTTGGTTAGGCATGGCTGGAAAATCACTTTTTGCGCTTGATGGAACGTCGCTTGACCGACTTGCGCTTAGGCTTCTCATCAGGCTCGTCATCTTCGTCGCCCCAGTCGTCCTCATCGTCGTCATCGAAGTCATCCTCCTCGACAATTTTCTTCCTCGACTTTCTGGACTTCTTCTTCTTCTTCTTCTTCTTCTTCTCGACGACCGGCTCAGCGAAGGGGTCATCATCATCCTCGAGCGCCTTGGCCTCGGAGAGGTCTCTCTCCGGAGCAGCATCCAAATCAGCCCTGACATCAGCGGCCGAACCACTGTCACCTCCGCCACCCATGAACTCCATCATCCAGTCATCCTCTTCGTCGAACTCCTCGTCGTCACCCTTCTTCTTCTTGCGAGGGTCTTGGGCCGCGATGATACCCATTAGTATGGCGAAGAAGAGCAACAGAACATTGAATGCGACGACTGCAACGATGATGACATACGGTGGGTCTGACCAAGTAATCGGCGCCGCGGGCTCCCCTTCCTCCTGTTTGATGGGGTCATCTCCGCTTAGGCAGTAGGTCAATCCGCTGAGGTTCTCAAAGCAGTGATCGACATAGAATCGAGTTTGGTAGATTTTCTCATTTCCGGCAGTATCAATCGCCTTGATTTCCAACTTGTGGTTCGCCGATTCAGTGAAGGTCGCTGAAGGTTCCCGCATGTCGAATACAAGAGTCCCCGGTGGTGCATCCGAGGGGGTGACGTCAACCACTAGTTCCCACTCAAACTCCTCTTCAAACAGAATGCGATTCTCGATGAATCTGAACATCACCTCCTCAATCCCCACATCGTCATTCACCACTCCGTGAATGCGGATGTCATCGCCATACAGGTAGGAACTGTCTGTCGAGGGTGAGAACACCGTAATGGTCGGATTGGTTGCATCAATCGACCAATTTTCTGAGGTGGTGAGGACCGAGTTTCCGACCATGTCGATGAGTGTGGCCGTGACTTTGAGTGTCCCTGTCGGTATGCCTTGATGAATGGGAAAGTCCCAGTAGTACCATGTTTCTGAGCCGAGGAACGAGGCGGCGTTTGTGACCTGCCCTGGAGGGGTGAAGGAGTAGCCCGTGCCTTGGTCTGCGTCGTAATCAGCAGTCGTCACTATGATCCAAGGGTGTTCAGCCACCGGCTCACTGAGGAAGAAGTTGAGACGGTAGTCACCAGCCTTCAGCGCACCATCAGTTTGACCTGTTTGGGTGCCTATTGAGACGGTCACACTGACGGTTGGGGCAGTTGTGTCCTCATGCACGAGCCAGGCATTTGAGCGATTTGTGAAGGTGCTCCTCGTGTTGTCCCATGTATCGGTGATCGTTAGTGCATACCACGACTCTCGGTCGAGGTCAATTGGCAGGTAGACTTCGCGCAGGACAGTCGTGTCCGCCTCACTCGGGGTGTACATGTCGACCAGCAACTCCCAGTTTTCATCATCAGAGAGATTTCCACCTTCATTGTCGCCGAAAGGATCGCCAAGGTGTCGGTAGATCGAGTAGGATTCGTATTCCTCCGCTTGTGAGTTGATCCACGACAGCAGAACAATCCGCTGTGAGCCTTGCAGCATCGGTTGGGCTAACTGGACTGGGGCGGGGGCAAGAGTGTCCTCACGTAGGGCGGTAATGATACAGTTTTGGTCAAATCCGGTATTTTCGAAGGTGGCGTTCAAGTGGTTGTAGCGGGTGACTGAGGTGACGCAGTAGTAGGAGAGCCTATCCTTGTCTGCTGGCACAGGGACCAACACATGCTGAACACCGTCTGGAACGGTTGCCATCAAAGTCGCTTCAAGGGTCAGGTTCGACGATGCGGTCAGTTTGGTCCACGAATGCCAAACATGGTATGATTCACCCTCAGCTCCAATTTGGTCCACCCAAGTCACATCGGTCCATCCCCCGCTGATATACTCAGCCTCCACNNNTTTGTAGGCTCGGCAATCCAGTGATTGAAGGCGTCTTCCATGATCGGGCCGGCCAACACCAACTCTTCATCTCCGATGAATGGGTTGTGGTTACCTCTCGCATCGGCTGCGGTGACGGCATAGTAGGAGTAGCCTAGCATACCGCGCTCAACTTGATAGCGGTAGGATCCAATTCCTGCCGGAACTGTCGCTATCAGCTGAACATCTGGTAGGGTTGTGTTATTGAACGAACTTCCAGACCTCCATATACTGTAGACTGGATTCAGTTCGGTGAGTAGGTCATTCCAAAACACCGTGGTATTACCGGTACCTCCTTCCGGCTCCTCAAGGAATGAGGCTGTCACACCCCCCTGAACCAAGCCGGGAGCAACGTTATCCTCAGCCACCGGCCAATCAGGGTCAAGTGTGTTTGAGCCGAGGAATCTGACATCTTCGTAGAACCCGTAAACATATGTGATTGAGTAATACGCCCGCACATCAGTGAAGGGTGGGACAATGTAGGTGAACGAGTTGTTGCCCGCCCCAAGTTGGCCAATGAGTTCCTTAGGTATGGCGGGCCATGAGGAGCGGTTGGCAGCATCCAAGTGTCTGTAGATTCGAATATTGTACTGGAACGGCCCTGTTTCCGTCAAGGTTCCAGGTTGCAACTCGTTGAGGTTGATCCATTGGATTTGAGTCCGACTGGTACCGGGGTCGAATGTCGCATTGACATTGAAGGGGGCGGTGATGTCATTGGTGAATTCCATGGTCGGCATGCCAGTCTGGGCGCTTCCCAGTTCAAGGAAGGCGAGTATCTCACCACTATCGAGTTGGGTGGCGATGCCGTAGAAGTAGGAGCCGTTCACACCGGGTGGCAGCGGATATTCCACTTGGTGTAGTTTTCCCGAGCAAGTCGAAAGTGAACCAGGGCAGGCAGAGACATTGGCGAAGTATTCCACCACATCATTCTCAATCATGCTCTCATTCATCTCAATGTCGTGTCGGTAGACGAGATAACGGGTGTTCTGCAACAATTGCCAGAGAGTGCCGTTCTGTGTTAGGATGTTCTCCCAACTGACTACGGTGGACTCGCTCATTGGGTTGAAGTTGGCCATGATATTCTGTGCCTGCATGTCGGCGGGTTCGGAGGAGTCAGCGGTAGATAATCCCGCCAAGGGGGACGCAACAGTCAGCAGCATCAACAGCCCCAACCAAAGGGCAACCCTGTTAGAACTAGAGCGCACGCTCAACTCCCCCGCACTCTCTTGTGGGCCCATGGCTGTTATGAGGGTGACGCCATTCGCCCCGTCTCAGCACAGATATCACCCCATTCAGGCGCCATCGGGTTCATCATTTCGTGTTGAATCGCCCCCATGGGGGGCGTTTTCGGACTCCAACAACTCACTTCTTGCGGTTAAAAACCGAATTACGAAGGTGTATACGCCACCAATCAGTGAGATCAACAGAATCGCCGATAAAGCGTTCAACGGAGTGTTTATGATGGGAATTGTGACATTCAGCCAAGTTTGGGTTAGAGCTTGGAAAATGGCCAATATGATGCCGAGGATGGTTACGACGAGCCGGTCAGCCCTCCCAAATCCGCCGTAGTTTCGGCCAAGTCCGACCGATTGTGCCTGTGTACCCATGTAGGAACCGAGGAAAGTCAGCAGAGCAGCGGCGTATCCGAGGTGGGGGGTCGTCATCCAAGCGGCGTTTACACCGATGGCGACAATGAGGAGAAAGTCGACGATTCTGTCGATGGTATGGTCGAGGAAGTCACCGTAAGCAGTCTCTTTGTTGAATTTCCTTGCAATGGTGCCGTCAATTGTGTCGCAGGCGGAGGCCACCATCACCAATCCGAGTGCGTAGAGAAGTCGAATTCCGCCGTCGTGGTCAGTTCCTGCGGTTGCCAGCATGTAGCAGGCGGCGCCGGTAATGAGCAAACTGAACCAGGAGACGTGATTCGGGTCGAGGAAACCGAGTCTTGAGACTAACGGATTCAGGAACGCCTCCCACTGTTTTCGAAAGTTGTTCAGTCCCATATCTCTCACCCGTGGATTCGTTCCACCCAGTCGATTGGGCGCTCTGGGCTATCCGGCTTGAATGCAACCCCCGCCCAACCCCAAATTGCCTGAAAAAGGGATGCTGGCGGGACATTGGTCGACTCCAACTCCAATATGGGCACCCCCGACCACTCCTCAAGCTCGCTCCAGGCGCCACCGAGAAGTTCCCACTCGGCATTCTCCTCCACCTTACTCTCAGACCAACCACGGGCTGCCATCCGCTCTCCTAGGATGCGCGGGTCGCAGCGGATGATGACCACTGCGTCGATTGGAAGCAGATGGGATAGATGGCCGTCGATGAGGAGCGTCTCTTCGGCTGGCTGCGCCCACTTTGTGGCAAGGAAATCTCGCAGTTTATCGATGTCGATGGGCGCCGCGCCATCGCTGTCGTCGACCTCTCCAATCGCATCTGCCTCAGCGGCGAGGTCGGCGACACTCACCGTCGATTCGGAGAGTCGGCAGATGCTCGTCTTGCCAGTTCCCGGCGTGCCGGTGACTGCGATACGGGCGTGGGAGGCCTCAGTCATTGTGCGTGGGCGGGCGCGCAGGGCCATGAAAGTGGCGCTTTGGGTCAACCGTTATACAGGTGAGCGAGGATGGTCTCACTGAGGGGGAACTGTAGTGAGACACAGCAATGAAGCGACGGCAATCGTGTTGATAGTGGCGGAACCGGGAATGGAGAGTGAGGTCTATGAGGCTCTCAGAGGAATACCTGAGGTGAAGGAGCAGATGCTTCTTTTTGGAGAGTATGACCTCTATGCGAAGATAGTCTGCGAGGATTTCGGACTACTGGGAAGTGTGGTAATCAACAGTATTCGCGCCATCGAGGGTGTTGATTCCACCAAGACTCTCACCGCTGCTCCGCTGCTCTGAACACCTGCTGTCGGCGGTGGTTTCACTTACTTCCACGGCTGGCGCAGCCCCATGGAGAGTGAGCCGGCAGTCTCAGAGGGCGGAGACAACGGCTGGTCGGGGCTCACTCGGGCGTTGGACCCCCGCCAGTCAAAACTCAATCTGATGCTGCTCTTCGTGCCTCTCGCCATCTACTTCGGAGTGTTCGCCCACAACGGTCCTCTCGCTTTCGCAACCTCGATGGCTGCCATCATGCCGCTCGCCTATCTGATGGGTAGGGCGACAGAGGAGATAGCGCTCAAGACATCACAGTCAATTGGCGGTCTGCTGAATGCGACTTTCGGTAACGCAGCGGAGATGATCATCGCGCTAATCGCAGTTCTTGCAGCAGCAACGGCTCTGAAGGAAGGAGATTCGGAACGAGCCAAAACCATGATTCACTTGGTTCAGGCATCGTTGATTGGCTCGATTCTCGGCAATTTGTTACTCGTATTGGGACTAGCATTCGTCTGGGGTGGCGTCCATCACAAAGTGCAGACTTTCAGCGGCGCGCAGGTCGGCGCCAATGGGTCACTCCTCCTCCTCGCCGTCATCGCTCTGATCCTGCCCACCGCCTACGACTTTACCCACCCTTCTCCAGGCGAGGCAGTTGAAACCCTCTCTCATGTCACTGCACTTGTGCTGTTGCTGCTCTACGGGCTATTCATGCTCTTCCAGTTGCGTACCCATACGGAACTGTTCGCCACAGATGGGACTCATCAGGACGAGGAACCGACAATGTCTCAGAAGGAAGCGATGGTACTGCTGCTCGTCTCCACCGCCTTTGTGGCGTGGATGGCCGAGATTTTGGTCTTCTCAATCGAGGAGGCTGCGGTCGAGTGGGGAATCCCCCACCTCTTCATCGGCGTGATTCTGCTGCCTCTGTTCGGCAACGCGGCAGAACACTTCACCGCGGTCACTGTCGCAGCTAAGGACAAGATGGATCTTTCATTCTCAATCGCTGTTGGCTCAAGCACCCAGATTGCAGTGTTCGTCGCTCCGCTGATGGTCATCATCGCATGGGCAGTCGGAGTCCCCCTCACCTTTCAGTTCGGCCTCTTTGAGACGGTCGCCACCTTCCTCGCCGTTCTGATAACCAATGCGATAGCGGCCGACGGCAAATCGAATTGGCTGGAAGGGGCGATGTTGCTTGGGACCTATGTCATCCTAGGTTGCGCCTTCTTCCTCTACTGAACCTCGTGGGCGTGGGCCGAGAGGCAATTCGGGTATTCTCATCCGCTGATGTCACCACAATCAGGTGGGGCGGTTCTCGGATTGCAGCGGATGGCCGGCTCGCCCGAGGGCCAGAGTGAGTAGGAGACGTTGTCGTCGTTGCCGGGAAAATCCGTTGACAGAATGTGGGCACCGCTCTCGATGGCGAGTTGCTGCCGGGTGTAATTCCCCTCTTCGGCCTCTACAGTTGCCGAATCCGGCCTTGTGCGCACGATGAATCCGGCGTCCACCGCAGCGGTGAGAACATCGAACTTCGAATCGGGTTGAGTCCAGGATATGAGTGCGGCAGCGGGGTCGTCCTCGTCGACGATGGCAAACATCGTCGCATTGATGAGACCGGGGTGTCGCTCAATGTAGGCATCCCTGATTCCCGACTTGTCGAGCAGCGCGAAGGCCGCTTTGCCGCGCACCTCGTCCAAAAGCGGCCAGCCCTCCTCGAGCACAGCCCTTCGCAGAGTGGCCCGGTTGTTTCTGACATCATCGGGCTCGACTCGCACCTCGCGTGGCCAGACCGAGTCGATGTCAGCCTCAATCGCCTCAAACAGGTCAATTCCGTCCACCACCCACTCGAGGTCCTTCGGCTCGACCATCACCCAGAGTGGTACATGTGAGGGGTTTGAGAGGGACCAGTTTCTGAGTTCTTGGAGGCAGTC
>DAVI01000110.1:29068-30080 GCA_002505495.1 Euryarchaeota archaeon UBA59
TCGAGCTCAAATTGTCGGACTCCGAAGTCCTCCGCCTGAGTGCTAAGTGGGGCGTGAGAGTAGTTGTAATCCGAGAGAAACTCACTGCCGAGTGGCCGCAGATGATACGAGTTGTGAGTTCCCTTGAACTGAATCTCGTTCATCCTCAACTCAGGTGGGGGCTGCTCCTCAACGCTTTCTTCATCGTCAAACAGAATGCAGCCTGCAAAGGAGGTCGCAAGAATCAGGCAACTGAGCATCATGCTCGACAGGGTTCGCCGCACGGCCTGAAAGGCGAGTTCAACTTGAATCAATCGACTTGCGAAGATTGCCGGTCCACCAGCCCCAGAGGAGGAAGCCGGCGATCAAGGCGACCATGTGTCCGATGGAGGTGAACATGGAGGTGCCGTGCAGGAAGTGGTTCCATGTCTCGAATGTGATGGCGATGGCCGGAACCAGCCAGATTTTCCTACTTTGGTGAGACGAAGCCCCGATGATTCCGAACAGTCCCGCCGAGCCGCCCATCCATGTGCGCGAAAGCCCACTGATGAGGTTCGGGTCATTAGGCCAGAAGTGACCTGCGATGACCATGCCGGCGGAGACCAGCGTGGCGGCGATTGCGGTGCAGATGAGGAAGAGGATGAGAGTGCGGACCGCCCCCACCCGAACCTCGAATGACTGCACTAACCAGAAGAAGGTGCCAGTGATGAATAGGATGTGCTCGCTGCTGTTGTGAAAAATCGGACCGATGAGAAGTGCCGAGATGAATCGAAGAGGAGAGCGGTGGATGTCCTTCGGCCAGATTCCGCCTGTGCAGGAGAGCCCACCACCAAGCTCGACGCAGTTGTCCAACGGCCCCACGCCATGGCCGAGCCAGATAGCCCAGATGATGGCAACATAGCCGTAAGAGAACTTGCGCGACATGAAGAGTTCCAACGGTCTCATGGGTCTTCCCTCGAGCGTGCACCAAGGCCACGACCATGGCAGCCAGAGGAGTTTTTCTTGCCCTTTCACCACATCACCCCTGTGGTGG
>DAVI01000103.1:0-3106 GCA_002505495.1 Euryarchaeota archaeon UBA59
GGCTGTGGCGTGTGAAAGCTCCTCGATGAGGTGCCCGAGTCGGCTGCTGTGTTTGATGAGCCGGCCGGTTCTGTAGAGCATGGAGAAGGCGAGGAAGAGCAGGAAGACCAACAGCATCTCCACATTCAGGCCGCTAACGAGATAGGTGGCTAGCAGTGAGATGAGGAGCATGGTGGCGAAGTCGGCAAAAAGGGCCGATATCAACACGGTCTGGCCGAATCGAGTCTCAGACAACTCCCTCTCCTTGAGTACCGGTAGAACCACTCCAAGTGAGGTCGTTGAGAGGATTAGGGCGACCATCCACTCATTCTCGACCAGCCCTCGACTAGCCAGTTCTCTGGAGATTGCGACGGAGAGCAGGATCGTCAGAAGGAAGGAGGTGGCCGCTAGGAACACCGGATGGGAGGTGACCTTGGCATGAGCCTTCTCAGCTGCCTTGGAAATCTTGCCTATCATGTTGAAGTCGATTTCCATCCCAGCGATGAACATCAGGTAGGCGAGTCCGAATTCGCGCAGGAAGTCGAAGACCTCACCCTGCCCATCTATGATGCCGAGAAGGCTAGGTCCGAGGATGATTCCGGCAAGAATCTCGCCAACGACCAAGGGAACTTTCACTCGCTGCCAGCGGGACAGTAGAATTGGGACTAGAAATGATGCGAGAAGCACCAGCATCAGTGATTCAAAAGGAGTTCCCTGAAGAGTCGGCAAAGTCACCATGACCTTGGCTGCTCAAGTCGTACATTAGAGGTTATCACCATTAGTCGGTGCCATAGGCACCGTTCACAGATATTCTCCAGAGGCAGGAGCGTCGGCCAGAAACGGTGATTCAGCTTCCCAAAAGGGCGTCTGAGAGGATGAGATGGTGCGAACTGCTCACGCCTTGGCGATGACCTTGAACTCGACTGCAATCGCAGTAGGTAGGGCTGAGACCGCGACTGTGGTTCGGGAAGCCATGATTGATTCGAAGTATTCCCCATAAACTTCGTTGAATCCCTCGAAGTCACGTTCCATGTCGACTAGGAAGACGAGGCAGTCGACGACGTTCTTGAGGCTGCAGTCCACTTCCTCCAGAATCGCCTCAATGTTCTCGATGACGGCGCGGGTCTGAGCGCGGATGTCGTAGTCGAGCGGAATTCCGTTTTCGTCACATATGGGTCCGCCTTGGATTTCGTTGGTTTCTGGGTGCCGGGGACCGATTCCGGATACGAAGATGAGACTGCCGACACGGCGGGCGTGGGGGTATGCACCGACCGCTTCTGGAGCGTTTTCGGAGACGATTGGACCATCCTTGCTCATCAACTTACCAACAGCCTTCTTTCCGACTATTGAGCCCGCAACACCTCCCAAGGGGCCGCCGGCGGCCATTCCAGCTGCCGCTCCGACTGCGCCACCTGCGTGGGTAATCACGGATGAGCCGTATTCGTCATAGAGGTCATCGATAACATCGATTGGATTGGGCCAAGAGTCCTCATCGTCCCCGGAATCATCGGGAGACACCTCATCTTCGGGGGATTTCTCTTCATCGTCCTCGGGCCTTCGACTCATTCGAGCATCCCCTTGTCGAGCACATTGCGGTCGCCGCGGTAGTATTCAACGTCGTCCTCATCGAACTCCTTGTCACCGATTGAACCGGCGGTTGGAGTCAGTTGGATAACCGCACCACCAGCGCCGTGAAGAGCGGCGTAGGCCATCACCTCACCGTCGTAGTTGTTGTGTTGACCCATGGTCGCAGCCATCCACCAGGCGGGCTTGTAGGTGACCACCTTGTTGACCCGCATCTGACCGTGGATGTCGCGGCTGAGTTGGCTGATGTCCTCGAGTCGGCCGTCAGCGAAGAACTCGAGAATCTTCTGATTCCACTCCTCGTCCTTGGCGCTGTGGATGCGGTCCTCGGAGGGCTCGATGTGTTCGGTGAACATCCGGTTGGAGAGGCTGGACACCACCACCACAATCGCCTTCTTTCCCTGTGCGACGAGAGTGTCGCGGGCAGCCTTGCCGAGCACGAGGGTCTCGGCGCGGTTGGAGTAGATATTGGAGGAGACGATGCAGGCGGGGAGTCGGTTGTCGGGGTTCAGCAGGCTGAGGGCGACGACCGAGCCGGTGTCGATGGGGAAGCCGTGGTAGGCGACGGTCCGCGCGTGCAGGCCTCTGGCGTCTGCGGCCGCCTTGTAGCCGTTGGCGAAGTCGACATCCATGCGGAACTTGTAGGGCATGCTTCCTAGAAAGTGGAAGTCGTCGTCGACATGTGTCCATTCCGGCTCTGGATGTGCTTGAATCTGGTGGCCGACGATTGAGGGCCAGGTAGTCGAATAGACGAGGATGATGTCAGCGTCTGACTCATCGATTCGCTGGCGAGCTGTGTCAAAGGCAGCACGGAGTTGGGCGTACCCGTCATTCCCATCTGGGGAGAGAAGGGGTTGCGGGTGGGGCGGGACATAGAAGCCGAAGAGGACGGGCTCGTCACTCACAGTACCAACTCCCGGGTGGATTCGTTTGGATCCCAAGCGGCGATCACATTGCCGGTGCCGATGACGGACTGGTAGCCGTATATCTCGGCGGAGTAGTCGGGATAGCCCATCGCCGCCATCAGCCAGGTCAGACCACCACCTTCTGTCTCTGCCATCGTCTGCTCGGTGAATTCAGGCATCAGGTCGATGACCTCCTGCATCTTACCGTCTCGCATCAGTTCGACGATCTTCATGTCCCAGACATACTGGCTGTGGTTGTAGATGTGCTCGCGGCTCATGTCCTCGGGTAGAGGGGCCTCCTCGACGAAATGGCGGTGACTGAGGCTGTGGCTGGCCACCAAGATGACCTTCTTGTCCGACTCCTCTATCGCCTTCAAACAGGCTTTCCCAAGTGCCGTGGCCTGTTCGTTCATCACTTCGACGGAGTAGTAGTGGCGGTTACGATTTGAGGAAATCGTGACAATCGGCTTGTCCCAGTCGGGGTTCAGCAGATGGCAGGAGGTGATCGTCCCATAGTCGACTCTGAAGTCGGGATTTTCCATCATCTTGGTGACGATGCCTGCATCGGCCGCAGCGTCACGCATTGCGGTGGCGAGTTCGACATCGACCGTGAGGTCGTAGTTGTAGCGGAACAGGTT
>DAVI01000103.1:3191-3707 GCA_002505495.1 Euryarchaeota archaeon UBA59
TGGGTTCCGATGTAGGTCTGCCAGTGCGGCGTGAAGATGACTATTGCGTCGTAGTCGACATCCTTCAGCTTGCGTGCCAGTCGCTGGTAACCCCAGCGGAGGGTCTCCCAGCCGCCTTCGGAGACGGGCTCGTTCTGTTCGGGATTATCAGCGTAGACGAGGTGAGGTGGATGTGGCGCAAGGCAACCCATGACGATTTCACCCATGATATCACGCCGCCCACAGGGCGGCGCTCTTTCAATGCGCCGCCACTCGCAAAGACTCAATTCCCGCCGCCCCCGCAGCCCGAGTAATGTCCGGCGACGACGAGGCGGTGGAAACGGTGGACGAGCCGGTCGCAGGACTGGATACTGAGTCTAATGATGAGGGGGGGGAAGTCACCGTAACTGGAGGGGAGTCGGCCGCACCAGTAGGAGTGAATTGGCAGGTTTGGGTGCCTGTGGTGCTTGGTTTGGTCTCATCTCTCCTGTCAAAGTTGACCTTCGAAGCCCATGTCGGGCCAATGCTTGGATTGAC
>DAVI01000103.1:3818-5546 GCA_002505495.1 Euryarchaeota archaeon UBA59
GTATTCTCAATCAAGTTGTACGCTGATTGGGGCAGCCGCGTGAAATTCCTGCTCGGAGGGACACTGACTGTCTCGCTCTGCCTGCTCGGCGTGGTCTACCTCAGCGTCATCTGTTGGGGATTCATCATACTCGGTTGGATTCTCGTGACCGTGGTTTGGGGGCAGTACAGACTATCTCCGCCACGGACAGGCATTTGGCTCGGTTTCGGTGGCGCTGTCGCCATCGTTCTCGGAAATCTGCTGACCTTTTTCATACTCTGAGCGAGGCACTCATTCGCTCTCGCCATTGTTTGGCCAAGTGTGGCTCGGCGTGTTAGTAAGCCAGTGGACTCCGCTCTTCTTCATTCGGTAGAGCCGGTGGACGACCCAAGCGGTGATCCAAAGCGATGGAATGCTGAGCAGATAGGCTTTCCAAAGCGCATCTTGATTGTAGTCGCTGAGAACCTTCACCTCCATGACGCCGGTCTCCTCCTCTCCGGGGTGGTGCATGATGACTAGATGCCAAACCCTCGGCTGGGTCACTTCCAATTGAATGGACTCGCCTGGCCCTGCCTCAATCACCGCCCAATTCTCGGCTAGTCCGTCCCAATTGATGTCGCCCACCTCCATCTGTTCCAGAGTGTTTTCGGAGATAACCAGAATCACTTGCAGCGTCTCTGTCTCGTGCCAGTTGGTGAGGGTCAAGTCTACGGTCTCGCCGTGGTCGAGTTTCTGCACGATTTCAAAGGTGGAGTCGCCCGGGCCAAGCCGGAACGAAGGGCGCTCATCACCAGTGTCGGCTTGGTAGGATACGGCTGCCATCATCAGGGCGACGATGAGAATCGTGGCTATTCCCTCGACGATGAAGTGGTTGCGCCAGCGCTTGCCGGTCATACCCTTGAAGACGCTGCCGTAGTCGTTTCTGAGTCTCGGTTGAATCTGATGGATGAAGAGCGCACCGATTGCACCGACGGCCATGCCGAGGGGAATGTCCACTATCCAATGGATCCCGAGATAGAGAATCGTGAAGCAAAACAGCACCGTATTGGCGAAGATGAAGATATGGTAGCGATAGTGCGCCCAATCCCTGACTCTGATGCCTAGATTGCGACAGTGCATCCAGTTCAGCAGCAGGATGCCGAAGGGGATTGCGACATGCAGCGAAGGAACTGCGTTGTCGAGTGGGTCGTGGCTCACGTAGAAGGCGGTGTACATCCCGTCATGGTAGAGCAGTGCCTTCATCTCGGGAATCCAGGAGGAGGTCACCTCGACGTTGAAGAAGAGGTAGTAGGGGACCGCGATGGCGTAGATGAGGAGGTAGTTCAGGGTCACCTTGTCGGTCATGTCCCGCTCGCCGGTGTAGGCGTAGTAGACGGTTGTGACATAGATGAGAAACAGATAGATGAAGAGGTAGTGGAAGTTCAGAAACGAGGTCAAAGTGGCGTTCTCAAAGGTCTGCTGAATCCAAAGTACGGGCTCACCCTCGATGGCGTACACCCAATCGGTCCAATGGCCGGTGGCTCCCTTGATGGGCTCATTCAACTTGTCCGTGATGCCCTTCCAGACGATGATGACGATGTAACCAGCCATGTGCAGGTAGTAGCGTTGGTCGTGGATCATCTGGCCGACTCTTGACATCGGGGTGCGGAGCTCCTTGCGGTGGAGTGTGAAGAGCCAGCAGATGGCTGGCGTGAGGATGAGGATGATTCCCATCATCACCCAGTAGGGGCTTGCCATGGCTTCGGCGGT
>DAVI01000103.1:5696-5843 GCA_002505495.1 Euryarchaeota archaeon UBA59
TTCCCTGCCGACTCCGCTCTCCTTGACGCCGCCAAACGGGACTCTCAGGTCGCGGTGGAGCCAGGTGTTGACCCAGACCATGCCGGTGTCGATGCCCTCAGCGATTCGGCGGCCTTTGTCTAGGTCGGAGGTCCAGACGCTGCCGGC
>DAVI01000066.1:0-25770 GCA_002505495.1 Euryarchaeota archaeon UBA59
CCTTCACAGACAGCTAACAGTTCGGCCGGGGCTCTTACGGGGCCTCGGTCGGGCCAACCCATTCCTTCTCCTACGGAGAACAAGCCGATTCTGTCATAAAGGGGGAGCCGGTCGGCGGCTTGCCTTGGAGGGTCTTGAGCATGTCAAAGAGCATTTACTCCCACCTTGGTGACACTTGGAAGCAGCCGAAGGCGAACATTCCTTCTAGGTACCGTCGTGACCGGATGACAGAGTGGCGCAGACAACCAGTCTTTCACCGAGTCACCAAGCCAACCCGCCTTGATGCGGCCCGCAGAATGGGCTACAAGGCGAAGCAGGGAGTAGTCGTCGTGCGCACCCGGATTCGCCGTGGTGGCCTACGCAAGTCCAAGATCAACAAGAAGCGGAAGCCGTCGAAGATGGGGATGAGAAAAATCACGATGGCGAAGTCAACTCAGAGACTCGCCGAAGAGCGGGTAGGTCGCAAGTACCCGAATCTCGAGGTTCTCAACTCATACTGGGTTGGCCAGGACGGCAAGCAGAAATTCTTCGAAGTCATTCTGCTCGACCCCAACCACCCTTCAATCAAGGCTGACAAGCAACTCAACTGGGTTGGCAACAGCCGCCACAGAGGCAGAGCCCACCGTGGTAAGACCAGTGCTGGAAAGCGCGGTCGGGGCCTCCACAAGAAGGGCAAGGGCACAGAGAAGCTGCGGCCAAGCCTCGCAGCACACAAGGGCCGCGGAAAATAATCAAACGACACCTCGTCGTTTGATTCCCTGCCAGCCATCGTTGAGTCGACTCAGACTCCGTCCCTCAGTTCGAATTGGCTTCGCCCTGTTCGCATCTCGGCCGAGACCTGTGCCTTGAGGCCTCATCGTGCCGAAGTTTGATGGCTGTGGAGCGCGCCCTGCGGTTCGATGGTGGAGGCGCTCATCACATCGCTTCAGGGACTGCCTGTGTTTCTGCCCGACGGCAGGCAACTCGGATTGGTCCACGATGCGATAGTCGAAGTCGACCATTGGATGGCTAGTCACCTCTTCGTCGTGGATTGTGACGAACAGTTGGTGGAAGGCGGCGTTCATGTTGCCATCCCTTGGCATTGGGTGAGAGCGATAGAGAACATCGTCCTGCTTCGCTGGTTTCCCGAAACCCCGATTCCAGCCGCTCCCTCCACATAGAACAGGCCCTGCTGGAGCGCCCCGGCCTCGGCTCGGCTCGGCGATGTGAGTCTCGTGAATGGTTGATGAGGGATGAGCCCCTCGCGCACACGGGGGGAGAGAAGATGTTCGAACTGCATGTGCTCGGGACTTCGGCGGCCCGTTTCGCCCACGGAAGGTCGGTGTCGGGCTCCTATGTGATGACTCCTGGCGGCTCTCTGCTCGTTGACTGTGGTGAGGGAATGCAAAAGAGATTGCTCGACCACAACCACGCCCTGAAGCAATCCGGCCTCTCGATACGGGCTCGGATGGCAAGAATTCGTGCGATACTGCTTACCCACGGACACCTCGACCACTGCTGGGGGGTCCTACCCCTGCTCCGCAGCCTCGCTCTCGACGGTCGCCGCGAACCGCTGACCGTCATCGGTCCGACAAGTTCGGCAGCTCTCCAATGGTCGCTCGACAACCCCGGAGAAACACCTCCTAAGGGGAGTGGAATCGAGACCACGGACCTTGCAATTCTCTTCCAACAGTGGCAGGCGCTGGGTGGCAAAGACGACGATTTCGGCTACGAAATCGACTGGGTGCTCGTACCGATGGACGGCGATGCACCGTTTGAATCACCGATTCAGCCTCTTGACGGAGTGACACTGACGATGGTTCCCACGAAACACCAGATTCCCTCTTGCGGGTGGCAGATCACCTGTCCGGAAAGGGTCGGAAGATTCGCTCGGGCGAAGGCGGATTCGTTGGGGCTCACAATCGACCAGATCAGCAGATTGGCCAGTGGTGAGGATATCTCGGCAGGCGATGAGCGGCTTTCGGCGGCGGAGTTCCGCGGTGTGGCTCGACCGGCACAATCGATTCTCGTATCGGGTGACACGATAGGAGGGCTCCCATCTTTTTCGAAACTTGATGTCGCCCCAGCCATTCTGCTCCATGAGGCGACATTCCTGGGCGAGTTGCAGGAGAAGGCGGCGAGATACAATCACAGCACCGCCCAAGATGCTGCCGAACACGCTCTGGCGAGCGGTGCTGGGCTGCTGGTGCTCACCCATTACAGTTCGAGAATCGAGGACACCTCGTCACTTCAGGCGGAGGCCGCTGCAGTTCATTCCCGTACGGTTGCGAGTGTTGAGGGAGATGTGTTTCACCTCGATGGAGAGGGCGTAGTCACCCGTTTTCGGCGCTCAGAAGGATGGGCTGAGGACAATCCCTGAGGGAAGGGTGCCAATTCAATCGGCTCCAGCATACTCTCCCAATGTCGGTTTTACGGTGGTTCAGCCGGGAATCCCACACTGCACCCAAAGGGTGCACAATTGAAGAGGAGGAGCGCGACGTCACAGAGTGATGAACACTCTCCGCGGCATCCTCCTCACGCTCGCCCTACTGCTCGCAGTGACGGCACCGATGATGCTCGGTGGCGAGTTGACAGCGGTCGAGGCGAGCGATGCTGCAGTAGCAAAGGACCCCCCCTGTCCAGCGGCCGACGTCTCTTCATTACAACCGGCGCTGGTGCTCGGAAATCAGTCCTGCCTGCAGATTTCTCTCGGCTCACTGACACCGGGTTCAATCGTCTCAATCGACATCGACATCAGCGGAACGAGCATCGACATCCTGACCTTCGCAGCTAACTCAATCGACGCCTATCTCAACAATCAGGCGTACCGCTCCTCAACTTTCTGGGAGAGTGACGCCTCGCTGGAGTCGATGATTGGGCAGAACGAATGGCATTGGCAGGTGCCAACAGATCGGAGCGAGACCACTTGGTACCTCATTCTTGACAACTTGGCTCACCCCGGAGATGGTGGCGAGGGGGCGCAGGGGGGTGCTGACGCGAACATTACGGTGAGCATCACCTTCCCGACGATGTCCTACTGGTCGCTGACAGATTCCCTGCATGTGCTCAGTCCGGGAAGCCATGTCGCATTGCTGACCCCGTCGGAATTGACCTTGGACGAGGGAACTCTAGTGTCGATAACCGCGATTCCCCTTGCCGGCAGCGGCGACCTCTTCCTCGTCACCGAGAACAACCGGGACACCTATCTGATGGGCGGGGGTGGCGTATATTGGGTACCAGGCACAGAGATGCTCTCCATCAGCAGTCCGACCAATAATACTTGGATTGTAACCAGCGACATGGCGGGCGAATCGCTCTATCTCTTCCTCGACAATGAGGCCGGTCCGGACGGTGGTGGCGACGGCTCGACGGAGTTGCGTATCACAGTCAGCGTGACCATTACACCAGTTCTTAACCCGGTGATATCAAGCGCTGACACACTCGATTCCGTCGATGTTGGTGAAGAGGTCGGGTTCGATGTCAATATGACTCCCAATCTCTCCCAACAGGCAGATTTGACAGAGACGGAATGGGATTTTGACGGCGACACGATAGTTGATGCAACGGGGATTTTCACCACCACGAGTTGGTCTTCACCGGGGACACGCAATGTGAGCGCCACCATCCACGGTGTTGACGGGCGCTCAACCACCGCCTCAGTTCCAGTCACGGTCACAGACCAGACCAATCCATCCCCTTCGATTCTCGGTTCAAACATATGGCATCGGGATGTCGGTTCGAATTTCACGCTGACCTCGACTTCGACTGACAATTGGATGATTCAAAGAGAGGAATGGCGGGTTGATGGGCTGCTTGCGGCTGCCTACACGCAAGCGAACTCCGAGTTCACTCACTTCCTCAACGAAACCGGAAACCACACCGTCGAACTAACAGTTGTTGATGGGGCTGGCAATGCTGCCGCCACCGTCGTGACCATCGTGGTCAGAGATGGCACCATCCCAGTGGTCAGTGAGATCATCGGAGAGGATTCCACCATTGCCGGCGAAGAGGTTTCCTTCACGGTCAGCGCCACTGATCCGGAGTCACCCACGCTGACTTATTCGTGGGATTTTGACAAGGAGACGGATGCTGACGATGATGGTGACTCCACCAATGACATTCAGGCGACTGGTCCTTCAGTCAAATGGACTTTCAATTCGGCGAAGCCGACCTACGTGACTTGTACGGTTCAGAACGAAGCGGGATTCAACAAGACCGTGGAGCATCTAATCGATGTGAATCCGTCAGCGAGTTCAGCCTCTACATCCAGCTTTTCCGTGCCGGGAGGGCTATGGACGGCTCTTGTTCTGGTCTTGCTATTGGTGGTGGCCGGCGGCGGCTACCTGCTATGGGGCCGCCGTCAGGAGAAACTCGCGCTCGAGGCGATTGCGCTGCAAGAGGGTGGGCAAGAGGAGGAGGAGGGGCCCGAGCCTGAGCGAGATGAGCAGATGGCGATGTATGCGAGCCAAGACTCCCAATTGGTCGGCAGAGCCGGTGCCTCGGCTGAAATTGCTGCAATCGCCGGAGTTACGGCGAGTTCCGCCACCCTTCTCTCGGACGACCTGTTAGAGGCGTTTGGCGCGGAAGAAACCTCTCCACAAGCCGCAGCGGTGGAGGAAGACTCGGTGTTGGACGACCTCGACTTCCTGCGCAAGCGAGAGGTGAAGGAGGCCGACCCCGAACCGGAGGCTGCACAGCCCACAGAATCTGCAGCCCCCACACAAAGCGAAGGGAGGAAAGCACAGCGCTCCTCGGGAATCTCACTTCCCGGTACGGTCGGTGCCGCACCCGCCGCCAGCCAGCCGAAGCCGGCTGCCAAAGCGACCGAAGAGCGGGCCAGCGTACAGCCTACCGCCGAATCGCCCTCTCCACCCGCCGCCGAGCAACCCGCTTCAGCGGACTCGGCCGACGAGGGTGTCACCACGGTGAAGGCCGCCTGTCCCGCTTGTGACCAGGCGTTCGCCGTCGATATGCCCAACGAGATTGAAGAGGCGATGGTGGCTTGCCCCAATTGCGAGCAGAGAATCAAGTTGCAGCGTTGACTTCAGCCAGCATTAGACCTAAAACATGCAATCAAGCGGCCATTCGCAGATTCCGTCATCTTGTGAAATGACGCTTCAATCATGCAGGCGACCAAACGGTTGAAGCGACAGGAGCGAGGAAATCCTCCTGTGAAGGAGGATTCCGTGCGCGTGCTTGTCGCGGGCCCACGCTCGCAAGGACCCCGCCTCAGCGTTTTCATCGCCCTGATACTACTCCTGCCTCTGTTCACCCCCATCGGCACCGCCTCAGCCGAGTTGCAGATTCAGGCAGAGGACTTCGGCATCATGCTCGAACTCGATGACGTTCTCAACGAGCGGAGTGAGAGAATCGGGGACTTGGCGGTGGTGAACGCCGCGAACAACGCCTTGGATGGAATCAGAATGGAGGTCAGGGAGTCAGATTCGGAGGACCCAATGGCGAGAGTGCAGGAGAGCCTTTCCAACATGCAACTCGTGCAGACCGCGCCTCCCCCGGTGGTTCATCCAGTGCCGTACGACATGTTGCTAGACCCCGAAAACCATCCCGATGAGTGGGCGAACAACATCTGGGGGACGCTGCTGACCGCTGACAATTTTGTCATTTGGACCCACTTCAAGACCCGCACTGGTGAGACATATGACCACTACGAGGAGGTCGACTTCGCCGAGAGCGCACTATTCCTAGGTGGACTTCTGGGCCTACTGACAGGGAGTGACCCGCTACTGCATGAGATTTCAATCGATAACGACACCACCGCTGAGATCGAAGTGGGGTTGACCGTAGACACCTCCGAGAGCGATGGTTGGGGGGTTGAGGGCAATCCTCCCACTACACTCTGGGTCGAGCCGACCATCGAGTTCACCGTTCGAGCGCTCGACCCTTCTGCGACCGTTTGGAACCACATCGAATTCCTTGAGGTGACGATGATGAAGCAGTTCGCCTACTCCCTCAATCCGCTTGGGCAGGGCGAGAGCTATGTCTGGGTAATCGACAGTCGCTTCACCATGGTGCCCGAGGATTTCAGCCTCGAGGTAGGCCTTGAGCGATTCTGGTTTGACATCGCAGAAGCGACGACTTCTTTCCTGTTGTCAATCGCAGGAATCATCACCGGCGGCGATGAGAGCGGAGTCGTCGTCTCGGCCGTCGCCGCACCCTACGCAATCCATGTCGACAATGTAGGTCAGCCAGATTGTCCGGATTGGTACGACCCAGCGACCCAACACGACCTGCCAACGAGTCAGCACCCGTGTACAGTGGGGGTGGGTTTCGGCTACATACACTACGGAATACCACAAAATGCGGGCGACAGACCGGTTGAGGAAATCGCCTACATTGACTTGGGAATCCATCCTGTGGAGGGTGCGGTAATACTGCCGCAGGTCATCGACTTGGTGTTGAGAAACGACAATGTTCTGACCACCAGTTTTGGGGTGACCGGGGAGGGTGGGCTCGATACTGTCGAGTACTACGCTGACGAGAGGGCGGATCTCCACCTCCACTTCCACGAAAACCGTGCTAACCAGAGTGAGGGCCCGGGTGAGCCGTTCGGCAACATCACAGATTCCCTCGGTTGGTTGCGTGGGATGCCATCAGGGACTCTTTCGCAACAGAACATTCAGAGAATCTTCCGGATGGTGGGGAGCGAAGGTTCTCCCGAACTACCTGGCCAGATGCCAGAGCGCCTTTCGCTCATTCTGGCCATCAAGAACTTCAGCCGGGATACCACCCCGAATGTCAACGACCCCACCCTGCCGGTGAACCCGGCTGAACCTCCGAACTCGCTTGTCGTCTTTGTTTCAACAGAGTCGGTGGTTGAGATTGAATACACCTCATGGTTCATGCGCTCAGGCGCGCCCGAGGACCATCGGAGACTTCGAATCCGCGCCGAGAACCTCCCGACTGCGTTGGTGCTGTACGGAACTTTCCAACTTGGCGGCGGTGATGATGTCGCTGATGGACTGGGTAATCAGCAATCTGACCCGCTGTCAGCGCTGCTCGATGCGACGATTCTCAATTTGGTCGACGTTTTCATCGATGTTGGAAACATTGTCAACAGCATTCCTGAAGCGATTGTCAATGTCGTTGGCGGCGATGGTGACGGCACTGGAACTGGTGGCGAGTTGCATCTTGAGCTGTTTGACACCATCCAAGCGAGTCGCATCCCGGTGGCTCTCGGAATGGCGAAAATCGAACTCGGTTCAAGCCCCCATCCAACTACCAACGGCTCTCATCTGATGATGGCGCGCGATGTCGATCTAGGCTTGGTCGAAGGAAGACAGGGTCAGGTGGAACCTCTCGTTCCCGTAGCGGTCAGCATCGAGCATTCCGGCCTCAAGGCAATCCACATCGTCGACGGAGCGGGTGGAGACCAACAGGTTTCCTTCAGTTCGACAGGAGGCGACCCACTTCGACTGCTCTACATCGAACATGAGAATAACTCCACCGAGCCAATTTCATTCCAGTCGATATACATCTCGGAGCAACCGGCGGAACTCGACCTGTTGATATCGGGAGATGATGTCTCTTGGGTCTCTGACCGACCGATTGGGGAGATTCTCTACGCTGGTTCAAACGGCACTCAGCAGCAGGTGGTTCTCATCGAACAATTTCCACAGAATTTCACGATGGACATCGGCGAGCGAGTCAGTTGGCGAGGCGAGCAGCCATTCAACAGCATCACCGTACAGTCAGGCAATGCGAGTTCGCCGCGCACGATGGATGGCAACCACTTCCTCTTTTGGCAGGATGTAAACTCTTCAGAGGCGTCACTTTCTGCTCGCTTGACCGGAATTTCGGAGGTCGAGTGGTCACCACCGGTATTGGAAGGTGCGGATGGCAGGGATGGCATGTCGACCGTCCGAATCAGCGGAGTTGGCGGTGAGGACTTCGCGCTGGTGCTCAGGGATGACACAGCGTGGGAGGACCCCACTCTCGGTGTCAACGGGGATGTGTTGATCTCACCACTACCCGGCGAGTTGGAATTGGCACTTCCGAGCAGCGATGGGCCCAGTCGGTTCACCCTGCCGGCGCTTTCGACGGAGAACGGATTGGCCGGAATCGGCTTCTTCCTCGCTGGATTCTCTGACCTTGGCCGCTCGGTCAACGAGATGCTCGGCGAATTCTCGACCTCACTGACCGGTGATGGGAGCGGTTCGGACTCCTTCTCCGCGGGATTGACACTGAACGCTGACCAACCATTTTCGGTGACCGCAGATATTAGGCAGGGGAGCATGGAACTTCCCGAGCCGCAGTGGGTGCATGGCCTCTCGATGTCAGCAGACCAATATGAAAACCGAACCGCTTTGCACATCAGAACGTGGCTCCCCAACTTGCCACCAGTGGCGAGTGTCTTCGTCGAGTACACCAACTTGACAATCACCGAGAAATACCATGTCGAAGTCGATTTGGAAGGCTGGTTACCTCAGCGAAGCGAACTCATCATCGATGTACAGGGCTTCTATGGCCAAGATTTCCAAATGACCATGCTCGGCTTCGTGCCGGGTCAAAACACGACACTACACATGGATGCTGATATGGAAAGAATCGGAGGCCAGGTGATTCCGGAGATCATGCTGACAGCACGCTATGAGATGTCACACCGACTCGACGCGGTACACGCGATGCTGCTCGATAGGGAGGGTGCGAGCCGCTCAGAGGTGCTCGTCACAGATGTGCCACGCGAAATTGATTTGAACGCCGCTCTAGGACAGCGAGTCCATCTCTCGATGAGCGTTCCGGATAACGAACAGGTACACGGCAGGAGCGTCGAATCTCTGATGATGCAACAGCAGATTTTCGCCGCAGACAGATGGTGGCCACTGACAGTCTTCATCCGAGAAGTACCCGGAACCATGACTCTTGACGTTGAGCCGTCCACCACTTTCGACATCACCTCGCCAACCAGCTTCCAAGGGATGCCAACCCTCGACTACTCCTCCTCTCAAGATGGAATGGACCTCTTCATCTCCGCCTCTGGCCGAGCCATCAACTCAAAGGCCGACGTGCTACTTCTTGCTCAAGACATGGCTTCACACGCCTCCATAGTGCCCACCGATTCGATGGGTATCAGCATCTCATCATCTGGTGATGGATTGGGGCGTCTCTACTTGAGGCAGACCGACATGCCGGCGATGCCGGGTGTCTGGGTGCGGCAAATAGAGGCGATTGGTGAGAATCTGAAGAGTGCGACGATTGAGACGCACTACATCGCGGGGACCTATCCAATCGTCGTGATCTCAGATGTACGTGGCGGCAAGATTGCGGCGACCGGTCGCATCCAAGTTGATGCGTTTGGCTTCACGCTCGACGCCCGTGCCGTCTTCATCGATGCGCAGACCACCAGTTTCATTCCGTCTGCGTCAACGCTTGGAGTCAATGGGTTGGCCAGTGACCTATCCCTGCTAAACGCGCTCCCCGGATTTGACAGTTCTTCCACTCACTATCTGTTCGCCGAGCCGTTGTCGACGATAGTCCTGACATTGATTGCAACTGCAACCTGAGGTGATGAGATGAGTGATGATGATCCCGAAGGCGCATTCAATCTAGTCGGCTCGGCCGACGACCCCCAGCTTGAGCCGGCTGATTTGGAACTCGAAGAGGAGCAGGTCGAGGACGAGGAGGATGAGCGGGTCGAAGTCGGGGGCAGGGAGTTTGCCAAGGAGGAGGTCGAACTTGCGCACGAGGCCCTCGAGAAGGTGAAGGAGGTCGGTGTGCGGGTTCGGCGGGTTGTCAATTCGCTGAACGTGGTCGTCGCATCAATAATCATGGCCTTCTTGATTTTCAGCACATTTGCAATCGTCTTCTGGGCGATTCCCCGCGATGCGGTCGACGTCGATGTGGTCTACATGCAGTCTGGCCCCGGTCACGTCGTGCTGGTCGAGTTGCACAACTATGGAACCAAGCCGATTTCTGATGTGACAGTTACCCTGACCTTCACCGATTTGGATGGTGAGGTGCTGAATTCCACTCAATTCTACCGAAACGAGATTCCCGCCCACACCTCGATTGCCGGGGATGATCTAGAATTGATTGTCAGCGGGGTGACGGTGTGGGCTGAGTACGATATCACAGTGGAACTGGAGTATTCGTATTACGGCGGCTCAGACCTTTCAGAGGAGTGGACACATCGGGTGGGAGATTGGACCAGCGAAGCGTTCACCGACAAAGCCGACCGACATTGGTTGTGACTCCGGGCGTCGTGGCGGACGGTGGAAATTGATTGAATGAGATTTCAATCCCATCGGTTGAGAAGGTGAGATGAATTGAATTCGTAAGGAACTCAGTGAGTTCCTCCATGTACTAATGACCCGAACTTAGATAGCGGCCCGTAGGGCCGACGTTAGTAGGGAAAGCCATGCGAAACGCCTACTGCGCCCTGATTCTGCTCCTCATGCTATCGGCGCCGTGGTCCAGCATCGAAACAGCCGAAGAGGTCGGAGAACCTGCTCTGGTCGATGATTATCCTCAAATCGAATTCGTCAGAATCGAACCCGACCCGAACAGCGTGCGAGGTTTGAGCACACCTGAGTTAACAGAGGGCGAGGAGCGAGTTCGCGAGAGCGTGGCGGAGACAAGAATCGGAGTTTTCGGCTTGGAGGGGTTGAGCCTCGAGCGCACGATTCCCGCCGAACTTTCGGTGCCCCGCTACGATGTCGTGATGGTCATCGTCGATGGTGAAATGGGACTTTGGGAGTCGCAAGTCAGAATTTCAGATTTGTCTGGAGTCACGATTCGGGCCCACATCCCGCCCTCTGGATTCCTCGTTCAGGGCGACTCAATCTCACTGTCTCATCTGCCGTTCGTTGAGGGTGTCTTGGCGGTCCATTTCGTGCCGGCAGCGCTGTTTGTCGCTGATGAACTGCTGGATGCGCCTCGTTCAGAAGAGGTCCTCGTCAGAATCCAAGGTTGGCGGGACCTCAGCAGTGGGATGCCGGTTGATTCCATAACAATCGGCCCACTCAAACATAATACGAGCAAATTGTCGATGGAACTCCTCGATGAGGAGGAGCGCATAGGTTCTGGCCGCTACGAAGGCTGGCTTTCGATGTCTGACCTCTCCGCGGTAGCCCTTGAGCCGGCGGTCTCATGGATTCGCCTTCCCCCCAACTTCGGGTTGCACAACAACAACGCGAGGAATCACATGTCTGTTGGCAATGTGGTGACCGCCTTTTCGACCACTCTCAACGGAAGTGGTGAAATCGTCGCTGTCGCCGATTCCGGCATCGACCAAGACCACGGCGACATGAACAATCGAATAGTGGCGGCGGTATCGGTTGTCAGTGGTGATTCATCCACAGAGGACACTACCAGTGGACATGGCACTCATGTCTCTTGCACGGTCCTTGGAGACGGTAGCCGAGGTGGCTACGCAGGAGTTGCACCAGAGGCACAGTTGTATTTCCAAGCGATGGAACGGGACAGCGATGGAAAGTTCTACTCGCCGAGCATGAACTATCTTCTCAATGCCGCCTACAACAACGGAGCTCGCACACACACCAATTCGTGGGGCGCCAAGCAAAATTTCGGTGAATACACAACCGACTCGGAAGATGTTGACGATCGAACCAACTACTACGACCAATACTGGTCCTACGAGGGGTTGACGGTCCTCTTTTCCGCTGGAAACGATGGCAATGGAGCCGGTACGGTGACACCTCCAGCCACCGCCAAGAACCAGATAGCAATCGGTAACCACTACAATCGAGGCGGCTCGGCTCCAGACACCCTGGCTGACAGCAGCAGCCGCGGACCGACGGATGACGGGCGCCTCAAGCCGGATGTATCCGCACCGGGGACTTGGGTTCGCTCCTGCCGTTCGCAGGATGCGACCGATGTTTCTGGCGCAAGTTGGACAAGTCAGTGGTACCTCGAATACTCAGGCACTTCGATGGCCTCACCAAACGCCGCTGGTGCCGCCGCTCTTATCCGCGAATACCTCACTGAAGTTGCGATGAGGCCTGAGCCTCAGGGTGCTCTGGTCAAGTCTCTGCTGATTCTCGGTGCCGAGGACATGGGGACGAGAAACATCCCCAACAACGACGAGGGGTGGGGGCGAGTCAATCTCGCCCGCTCACTGACAGTCATCGGGGACACCGGAATCTGGGTTGACGACAGGAATTACCTTCGCTCCGGCAACCAGCGAGACTACTCATTCAATCTGACGGATGGTTGGCAGCAGTTCAAGATAGTACTCAGTTGGTCAGATTATCGCGGTAACAGTTGGGCCTCGAAGCAACTCCAAAACGACCTCGACCTCGTGGTCACCTCGCCAAGTGGTGCCATCTATCTCGGCAATGACTTCCAGAGCGGTCGCTCGACGACCGGTGGTACTGCAGACGATGTGAACAACGTCGAGGTCGTACTCATCGACCAGGCAGAGAAGGGTGTTTGGAATGTGCGTGTGTCGGATGTATCGCATGGCGGACAGAGGTCTGAGCAGCCTTACGCGTTGGCGATTCGTGGGGCGGGAGTAGACGACCTTTCTCCCGACGCAGCATTCGTACCAAACTCCTTTGCTCTTTCAGACCCGATTCCACAGGTGGGCGAGGAGGTCATCTTCAATGTCCAAGTCACCAACATGGGCAGTCGCACGATGGAGGATTTGGCAGTCCGTGCAACCGCTGAAGGCAATGTGCTGGGCACCCAAACCATCCACCTAGGACCCGGTGAGGTGCGTGGTCTGAACTGGCTATGGACCCCATCAAGCGATGGTGACAACGACATAGTGATCCGGCTTGACCCGACAGACGCGTTCGAAGAGTTGGATGAGGCGAACAACATTCTCACCATAACCGTCGGAGTGACCGAACCGGGCGTTCGACTCTCAACTGATTCAATCGTCAAACATGTCGCCTCAGTCGACGACAACACGGTGCAGTGGAACCTGACTTTGAGAAACACCGCCCTGCTACCCACGAATGCCAGCATCTCTGCGACCAAACCGGTTCGATTGAATGATGGAGTTCAGTTCAACAGTTGGTTCCAATCCTTCTCGCAGACCACCTTTGAGATGAACGGTTCACAGTCCGTACAAGTCGGTTTGACGATGGTTCATCCCTCGCCACCAGAGCCCGGCATCTACCGTTTCACAGTGACGGGAAGGGATGTGGACAACGGAATCGACTACCCGATCATGATGACCCTCGATGTGCCGGTATTGCCCGGTCTCCGATTCACCAAGACCTTCACCGAACTATCGGTTTCGCCAATCGAAGAGACCTCTTTCGACATAACCCTCTGGAACGAAGGGAACGGCCCACAAGGGTGGGACCTGACACTAACCCCACCATCAGGATGGCATCTCGGATTCGACTCCCTCGGCTCGACCCCCGGAAGCCCTTCCGCCTCCTCTGGCTATCTTCCCACCTCGGGCACAAGGGTGGTTTCTATTTCCATCAGTCCACCCTCCAACACCACGGTTGTCGCAGGTACTTCACTGGTCGGTGAATTGCACGCAGTATCACAGTTAGATGCTGATGTGGAGTGGACATTACCACTTGAGTTCGTAGTTGCGAATCATCGGGCTGGTTCCATCGTGATTGAATCGACATTCGGCGAGTTAAGGCCGGATAGCCAACTCAATTTGCGCTATGTCATAACCAATGATGGCAACTCGCCCATGTCGTTGACAGCGGCGGTCGAGTTGCCCGGCGGATGGAGTGTAACCAATCAATTGCCTCTCATGTCACTGGCGCCCAGTGAGTCGAAGAGTCTCGTCATCGGTTTGCAGGGGAACGGGATGGCGGCGAGTGGGCCAATGATGTTCAGCATGATTGAAAATGACGGATTCAGGCTCGACTGGCAGGGCTATCTAGAGGTCATTTCAATTCCAAAACCGCGCATCGAGTTCTCAGAGGTCATACTGCCGGATGGCTCTTCTGCGGACACTCCTCTGGGAGCAGGCGCTCATCCCGTCGGGTTGCCCGGCGTCCACCTCATCTGGTTCATCTCAAACGAGGGGACGATGCCCTTCACTCCATCGACATATCTTCAGTTGCCCGGTGGTGATTGGCTTGGGCTCTGTGACACGGTAGGCGAGATTGCTCCCGGTACGGGAACAGAAATTGATTGTCTCGTTGTTCTGCCGACGACGTCCAGTGCCGGGGCCCAACCACAGGTCACCATGCAGGTGACAGTCGAAGAGATGGTGATTTCAGATACAGTAAGCCTTCAGGTCGCCTCAACCAAACAGGTCTCGTGGAATGACCTCGTCCTTCCAGAGGAGTTCGTGGAGGGACGCACCGCGAACTTCTCGATCGGTCTGGAAAACAGCGGAAACACTCCGATGTCACATCGCCTTGAAGTGAGCGCCCCAGAAGGCTGGGAGGTGACGGCGACAAACCACCAGATGGTCGAGTTGCAGCCCGGTGAGGAGCGCACTCTGACCTTCGAGGTGACAGCAGACTCGCCCGGTCTGGGCACCATCACCCTCTGGCTGGCAGCGGCGGATGATGTCACAGGCTCCAGCCACGAATTCGAGTTGAATGCTACTGACGACCCCAACAGGGAGGTTTCGTCAGCTGGTGGGGGTCTACTCTGGGGTGGCACCCTGCTGCTCATTCTCATCCTGGGTGGTTTTGTTTTAGCAATCGTATCGACAAGAAAGGAGTCTTCGCCCTTTGTTTCCACACCACATGCGCCTAGCCTAGCGGTCTCTCCCTCACCCCTATCCGAGGACCTCCCACCCCCTCCGATTGGGAATCTGGCTCCACTCATGGCAAACTCGCTGCCTTCCGCCCCAGTGTCAACTAAAGAGACGCTTCCGGCACCGCCGGTTGAAGCCGGAAAGTCAGAATCGGATGGTGAGAAGTCTTCAGCCGCCGGATTCGGCTCATATCCGCTGCCTCCACCGCCTGCCGCCCAACCGACCAAGGCACCCCCTGCTGACGCCTTTTCAAGTGCCGTCGAAACGGTTGAGGAAGTACCCGAGGAAGTATCCGAGGAAGCGGTTGAGGAAGTGGTTGAGGAGGTACCCGAGGAAGCGGTTGAAGGTGCCGTCGGAGCAACCACAGAAGGCGACGAATCAGAGGAGGAAGCCGAAGAAGATCAGTCACGGCACAAGTGCTGGGTCTGTCTTGAGGGCCTATCGGAGGTCGGCTGGCAGGCATGCCCAAGCTGTGGCGCGCGCTATCATCTGAGTGGCTCTGGATGCGCCATAGATTCGTTGAAGGGATGCCGCAATTGCGAAGGGGCAATAGAAAATTTCGTCAGGGTTGAGTGATGACATGATGTTCGAAGCAGGGGACGACCTCAATGTCCGCACGTTCATCAAGGGGGCCGGGGCTCCGACAACCATGCGTAGGAGCCCTCGCGGTGCGCGCGCAGGAGCGCTTCTGCTCACCGCCATTCTTCTTCTTACCACGCTGCCGACGGTTCAGGCGAGTTACACAATCGCCATGTCGGCGTCACCTACCGCGCAGGAAATCAATCCCGGTGAGAACGGCACCTACAGCATCACGGTCCACAACACCGGCGATGAGGATTTGATCGTTCAACTGAGTACCAGCGAGGATACTGGCTGCCAAGGGTACACCAGCACAATTGAACAGATAACCGGCACCATCGAGGCAGGCACCAGCGAGGTGGCTGAATTGACAGTCGCTCTCGCGAGCAATGCCGAAGATGACTGCGAAACCACCGTTTCCGGCACTGCAAACGCCGCACCGGGTGGTACTCCGGGTAGTCCAGAGACGGCCGATGTCGTGGTGACGACGACAGCCGGCAGTGGTTCGGGTGGGGCGGTGACTGGGGTCAGCCTCTCCGCATCGGTGACTGACAAGCAATTCGATGGCACCAACAACAATGTCTCATGGTCGGTCACCGTTGAAAACACAGGCCAGACGCAAGAGACCATCCAACTCTCGTTTGAGGACAATTCAACTTGCCAGTCTTCACTCAATCCGCAAGTGGATCCGAATAATATTCAACTCGACTCAGGAGACACGGAGGTCGTCGCCGTCTATGTCGATGTGCCCGATGGAACTCAAGCAGGCGACCATTGCTTTTCTCTGCGGGGGGAGGTGACAGCGCCACAGACTCCAGAGCAATCTTCAGATTCGTTACATCTCAACTTGAATGTGCCAGAGTTGAAGGAGTGCAGCGCCACAGTCTCACCTAACAGCATCTCGGCTGACCCGGGGGAGACCAAGTCAGCCTCGGTGACCTACTACAATGACGGAAACGCAGACTGGACGGTTGGTTTTGCGGCGAGCGGCTCCAAGAACTGGATTTCACCGAATGGCGGCTCCACACGTCTGCTCCCCTACAGTGGCGGCAATGGTCAGGCAACGATCAACTTCGATATTTCACCTGATGACTCCTTGCCTGCAGGAAGTGTTGTGACATATACAATTGCAGGATTGGATGGTTCCACTACAAAGTGTACGACAGACTTTGATGTCCAACTTGGCCAATCACATGACGCCAGCGTCACCTTGCAATCGAGTCGAATAGACAATATCGACCCAGGCTCGACCCGCTCGGCCGTTCTCACTGTGAACAATCTTGGAAACGGTCAGGAGACCTTCTCAGTCGCCGCCACCGGTGCGCCTGGTTGGACAGTCGCCCTCTCGGCGACTCAGGTCTCACTCGAAGGCAGGCACGACTCAGCCGGCAGCAGCACCGATTTGCAACTCCACATCACCGCTCCAAGCGACGCACTCGCAACCGATGAACTCACCTTTTCAGTTGAATTGACCTCTTCGAGCGGCGAATCGTATGGTACTGATTCGCTGACAGCGACCGTCGCAGCATCTCGCTCGATGACCGCCAGTATGCCAGCGTTGGAACAGTGGGGGAAGACAGATGATGTCGCAAAGTTCCCAATTACTTTCACCAACACTGGAAATGTGCAGGATTCCTTCCGCCTGACGGCGTGTGATGATCCACCCTCTTCCAACCCCAGCGTCTGTGACGCGCCAACTTGGCCTGCCCGATTCAGTGATGAGGCTGGCTCCGAGGTGACGACCGTCTCATTGGCTCCGGGTGCAACTGTCACGGTGACGCTAGACATCACTGTGCAGGGTGAGGACGAGTTTGAGGCGGAGAAGTTTCAAGCTCGTATCCGCAACTTGAACGACGGTTCAGTGGAGGAGCGATTCGACCTCACGGTCATCGTCTCAAACCATGTCTACAAGATGGCGATGGCACTTAGCGAGCCGGGAGAGATTCCAGACTTGATGGAGGTTGAGTTACCACCGGATGGTGAGACCGAAACCTGGGTCATCATCACCAATGTGGGGACCTCCAATTTCCCTGAGAATGCAATCATATCGGCGTCCGGTCTTCAGGGAGTGGTCGATGTCATCTTCTACTTCGAAAACGGCACAAAGGTAGATGGAGAGATACCAGTGGCTGCAGGCGCCTCCGTGACAATTCGGGTAGCGGTCATTGTGAGAGACGGCGCACAAAATGGAGCGGGTGGAATCCTCACGGTATCAGCAGCCTCAACACGCAACGCGGCAGAACTGTCCAGCGTGCGGATATCAATCGACATCCGCACAGTCAACAAGGTTGGATTTGAGGTTGATGGCGATGTTGACCGCTCCATCGAATATGGTGAAGTCGCACATATCTTGATCAATGTCACCAATGAAGGAAATGTTGAGGAAACCGTTAGATTGCTCAGCAGTAACCCGATGCGTGGATGGTCTATTGAGTTGACTGAGGACGAGATCATTCTCGCACCAGGAGAGACCCGGCAAGTGGAGGTCATCGTCAAGCCTCCGACCAACCTTGAGCAGCCCGACACATTCGAGTTCACCATCACCGCCGAACCCGCCTCTGCCCCAGTGGCTTCCCAACCGATTGACCTCTCGGTTTCCGCCAGCCCATCAAGTGGTCTGTTCGGGTCCGGTAGCAATCTACAGACCTTCGGTCTTGTCGTACTCGCCACTCTCATCATCGGGGCGATGGTGTCATGGATTCGAGGGCGCCGTAACCTGTAGCGTTGAATCCTTGTGAAACGCTCGTCCCCTTGAAGCCCCATAGGGGCTCAAGGGGTATTGGTTAGCCTTATGGAGTCCATGCAAGTCGAGCGCTCCAAGGAACCTTCGGTTCATGGCGGGTGTGACAGTTGGCGGTTGAAAGCGTACCTAGTGCTTACCTCGCCGTCGCCATCATGACATTGGTTGGAATCGGCTTCCCGTTGGGCGGTTTCATCATGTCTAGATTCCTCAGGCCATCACCCGACCCCAACAACCCAAATCGCCTCCGGTCAATCCTCTTGCCCGGCTACGAATCGGACTTGTCGCTCTACAGCCGTGGCGATTCCACCTACGAGTGCGGCTCTGACCCAATCGGTGATGCGATGATAGATTTCCACTTCCAGTACTACTGGTATGCAATCATATTCCTCGTCTTCGACATAGCCTTCATGTTCTTGGCAGTCGGTGGCATCTTAGCCGTCGAAGCAGAACCTGCTGACCCGGAGTCCATCGAGTTGGCATTAGCCGGCGTTGTCACAGTGGGCACCTTCCTCGGGCTGATGACTTTGGGAGTCTGGTACGCCTTCCGCAAGCGAGGCAGAATCTACATCTGAGGTGAATGAATGTCGTCCGACCCTAGCCAAAATTACTCGATGTTCAACAGCCAGGCGCTGATTGATGTGGTTGGAGACACCACCGATGCGGCGCTCAAGGCGAGCCGCATGAAGCAGTTCATCGGTGCGCTCGGTGGCAGGGTTTTCAGCTGGGCTCAGCGCAAGTCGCTGTTCCCTCTTCATCTGGGAATCAAGTGTTGTGCGCTTGAGATGGCTGCTGCCGGCGCCTCCCGCTTCGACGCAGAGCGCTTCGGCGTCTTCTTCCGCTCATCTCCTCGCCAGTGCGACGTCCTGTTGGTCAACGGACCGATCAGCAAGAAGTTCGCTGACCCGATTGTGCGGCTTTGGGAGCAGATGCCCGAGCCAAAGTGGTGCATAGCCATGGGTGAGTGCGCAATCTCGGGCGGACCGTATTACCAGTCCTACAACATCCTTGAGGGGGTTGACACGGTGATTCCGGTGGACATCTACATCCCCGGCTGCCCGCCACGGCCTGAGGCCTTGATAGACGGATTCAGCAAGTTGCGTCAGAAGATCATGCGCATCGGCACGACGCCGAGCACCGATCGGGAGGACGACGCTCCAATCATTGTTGGCGAGGATTGAGAACGGAGGTGAAGGGATGGCGATGAAGACGAGGGCGGATTTCGCTGAGGAGTCTGCCCAGCAGGCTGTCGATGAGCTCCTGACTCGTTGGTCCGGCACCAGCCTGTCCGCAGAGGTCTGCAACCACTCATCGGGATTCAAGCGACCATTCGTCCGAATCGAGTGTCCTCGCAACCATTGGCGGGCAGTCGCCAAGCATCTCCGCTTCGAATTGGGAGTCGACCACTGTTCGATGATTACCGGAATTCACTGGCCTGAAGGGGCTGACGACAGGAAGTGGGAGGTAGTCGTCCATCTGATGCGGATGAATGTCACCAACCCGCCTGAAAGGGGTGGCTGGACTGAGCAGGTGATTCACGACGCTGAAATTCTGCAGGACGATGATGTTCCGATGGAGTTTGAGGTCAGAATTGGAATTCCGGACACCACTCGCCCATCAGTTCAGTCTGTGCAGGAGGTCTGGGTGGGTGCCGATTGGAACGAGAAGGAGACTTGGGACCTTGTCGGCATCGATTTTGAGGGCCATGAAAAGATGCGCCGCGTTCTGCAACCCCACGACACACCACCCGGATACCACCCGTTGCAGAAGCAGCACAAGATTCGCTATCACGACTTTGAGGAGATGTACGACGACGCCCAAGGCTTCGGGCGAAAGCCTGTCGACTTGGGGAAGATCAAGTGAGGAGGTGAAAAGATGGCAGAGATGTGGATTTCGATGGGGCCTCAGCACCCGATGACCCACGGTCTTTGGACTCTCAAGGTGAAGGTGGACGGCGAGACGGTCGTTGACACCGAGCCGGACCTCGGCTACATCCACCGCGGTGTCGAGAAGATTTGCGAAGCCCGAGACTTCACCAAGATCACCACCTACTGCGACCGCCTCTGCTACGCCTCGGCCAACACCTGGTCCCACTCCTACATCTACTCCGCAGAGGACCTCCTCGAGGTTGAGGTGCCTGAGCGCGCAGAGTTCATTCGCGTGATAGCGGTTGAGTTGCAGCGAATCGCCTCCCACTTGATGTGGCTTGGTGCATACTGTCCCGATGTCGGCAACCTGACCGGAATGGTCTGGTGTCTCCGTGAGCGGGAGATGATGATGGATTTACTTCAGGAACTCGGCGGTTCTCGGATGCACTACAACTTCCCACGCGTTGGCGGAGTCAAGCGGGACCTGCCGATTGGCTTCTCAATGCGCTGCCGCGCCAAACTCAGCCTGTTTCTTGAGAGAATTCAGGAGTACGAGGCACTTCTCGATGAGAGTACCATCTTCCTTGTCCGAACCCAAGGCGTTGGTTACGCGAAGCCTGAGGAGATGGTCAACCACGGCGTCACCGGCCCCAATGTCCGAGCAGGCGGCGTCAACTACGATGTTCGCTGGGCCCACCCCTACTCAGTCTACGACCAACTCGACTGGGAGGTCGCTGTGGAGCGCCCCTCAATCAAGGGGGCTGACAACTACGACCGCTACCGCGTGCGCGTCGAGGAGATGCGCCAGAGCGCGCTGATGACACTCGATGCGCTCAACAAGATTCCCGGCGGGGCGGAGACCCACTACGCAGAAGGCGACGAGAAGATCCTCTCGAAGGCGCCTGTCCGCGCCCCCGAGGGGGCGACAGGCTTCCACCACTTCGAGGACAGCAGAGGCGAATCGATGTTCTACCTCGTGGGAGGCGGCGATGGTCGTGGGAAGAACCCCTACAGGTGTTCCATCAGGTCGCCGATGTTCATCACGCTACCATATGCCAGCAAGTGCATGATTGGCTACAAGGTGGCGGACATTCCATCCATCATGGGTTCGTTTGACCCGTGCATCGGAGAGACAGACAGGTGAGGTGAGGAGATGGGTGACTGGCTGAACGTTCGCGGTTGGGTTGGTGACATCTCGTACTTCCTCTCAGACAATACCGTCGGAATGAGCCGCTTCTGGGAATACAAGTATGCAGTCGCCGGGCTTCTCACTGAGGTCATCATGGCGACCATCGTCTTCATCACCATGATGCTCACGATGTTGGCGATTCCCTGGATTGAGCGCAAGTTCATCGCTCGACTGATGGACAGGCGGGGTGCGACCACGGCTCTGAGATCCCTTTGGGTCGGAGAGGGTGGCCACCACGCTGACTGGTACGGAAATGTCCCCTTCGGGCTCGGCAAGCCACTCCGTTGGCTCAACAAGTTTCTCAACGAGCATGTGGGAAGCGCCTCTGACATTCACAGCGTCGACCGAGTCAAGGACCGCGGCTATCACGGAATCTGGTTCCTCATCCCCGGTCTCTTCCAGGCGTTTGCCGACTTCACCAAGTTTGCGAGCAAGGAGTGGATAGTGCCGGCAAAGGCGGACCGTCTAATGTTCGAGATTGCACCGTTCATCATCATCGCATCAACGGTGATGATCTTCGCATTCATTCCGTTTGGTCCTCACATCTGGGCGGCAAACACCGAGATGTCACTGCTCTTCATGATGGCAATCTTCGGTATTGCACCACTCGGTGTCTTCTTTGCTGGCTGGTCTTCGAACAACAAGTACACGCTTCTCGGCGGAATTCGCTCGGTCGCACAACTGACCGCCTACGAGATTCCTCTCCTGATCACCGTGCTCTCTGTGGCGGTCCTTTCAGGTTCCCTGAACATCCTTGAAATCGTCGAGTTCCAACTGAGTTCAGGCACTTGGAACATATTCCTCCTACCGCTCGGGGCGGTCCTCTTCCTGATTACGATGATTGCTGAGGTCGAGCGCATTCCGTTCGACATGCCTGAGGCTGAGGCGGAGCTTGTCGAGGGCTGGTGGACCGAGTACGGCGGAATGCGCTGGGGGCTTCTGTTCGCAGCCGAGTACATGCGCTCATTCGCCGCCTGCCTGCTCTTCGCCATCTTCTTCCTCGGCGGTTGGGAGACGCCGTTTGGTGACCTCATCGGGGCACTGATACCCAGTCAAGACCTCATCTTGGGTGGAATCGCGGTCGGTCTCATCGGGCTCTCAATTCTGTTGAGAAGCGAGTTGCCGGCCCTCGCTGCACCCCTCCCAATTCTCTTCCTGACAGTGATGCCCGGTCTTGTCTGGATGTTGCTCAAGGCGTGGCTGTTGTTCGCGGTCTTCGTCTGGGTCAGGGCTTCGCTCCATCGCATTCGAACCGACCAGATTCTCGAGTTCGGCTGGCGCTGGCTCCTACCTCTCTCAATTGTGAATCTCGGAATTGCGACTTGGCTTCGACTCTCGGTCTGGAACGGCAGTGAGTGGCCGCTCGCGATTCCGGGCCTCATCACGGCGATTGCGTTGGTCTTGTTCATCATCTTGGCCATTGACGAGGACCAGACCCAACTACAGGGGCGAGAACGGCCATATTCCATTCAAACGGAAGCACCAGCATCAACCCGTTCGGACAAATGAGGAAAGGAGGAAGAGAGAATGCCGTTTCACCCACATGCACAACCGAACTTCCGCAACATGGTCATCCACCCGATGTGGATGACTCTGAAGGCGGCGCTCAGAACGATTCCCTACCTCGGCTCGCACAAGTGGCTCGCAGGTCACAGAACCTCCCCCTCATACCATGCCCAAGAGACGGTGATGATTGACGAAGAGACCGCAAAGCGGGTCGGCAAAGACCACCACAGCGTCGGCAAGATCTACGCCGCGGATAGAGAGTCCAGCTCGGTTGTCCCCTATCTCGAGCGACCAGTCACCGTGATGTATCCGTATGAGCGCCTTGAGGACCTTGAGCCGTGGCTCTTCGTACCTGGCAACTACAACGGCCGAATCGGCGTCATCTGGGAGACCTGCACAGGTTGCAAGGCTTGCGTACGCGCCTGCCCTAACGGCTGCCTTCACATGACCAGCGAGAAGCGGGTGAATGTGCTTGAACTCGCTGAAGATGGAGATGAGTGGCACGGCTACGGTGAAGAGTTGGAAGTCGGTGGGTTCGCTGCTCGTCGCAACGACGTCGACAACACAGAGCATGACATCTTCAATGCCCACGACGCGGTTGCCCAAGAGTATGACTTCGGCTCCATCATCGACATCAGCGGTGATTCGGCAACAGTCCGCTGGGATGGCGGCGAGATGGAGGAGGTCACGACCTCTGACCTGATACCCGCTGAGCAGGATATCGTCTCTGGCCGCATCGACATGGGCCGCTGCATGTTCTGTGGTCTCTGCATGGAGGCCTGTCCATTCGAGTCCTTCTTCATGACCAACGAGTATGATGGGATGACCGGCTATGACCGCACGGAACTTTGGTACGACGCCGACAGGACCCGAGTTCTTCCCGCACTTCATCAGGAGAGGGTCGATGCTGAGTTGGCCAAGCGGGCTGAGAAGGAGCAGCGCAAGCGGGCCAAGAAGGCTGAGAAGGCGGCGAAGGCGGCGAAGGCGGAGGCCTGAGAAAATGATGGTCGATTTGCTGGAACATGTGGCATTTGCCGTGTTTGCACTGCTCGCAATCGGCGGCGCTCTCGGCACCATCTACTGCAAGCGAATCGCCCACTCGATGTTCTCACTCATCATCTGCTTCCTCGCAATCGCCGGCGTCTTCCTACTCGCCGGCGCGGAATTGCTGGCAGCAATCCAGATTCTTGTCTATCTCGGCAGCGTCATGCTGGTCTACGCCTTTGGCGTCATGCTCGCTCGCCGGCAGATACAGGAGAGTGATGCCTGATGCGTATCATCGAGCATCTTGGCCGTGTCATGGTAGCGGGACTGCTCGTCATCCTACTGCCGATGATTGCCCTCCACCCGATGTGGTCCGAGGGAGGCAGTACTGCCGACCTGACCTCATTCGCCTTCGCCCGTTCTCTGCTGACAGATTGGGCTTTGCCCGTAATCATCCTCGGTGTCCTGCTGTCGATGGCGATGATTGGCGCCTCCTATCTGATCCGTGACGAGCGAATCGAGAACCTTCTCTGGGAACAGGAGGGAGGCAAGTGATTCCAGCAATGTACCTCGCTGGGCTCGGAGCCATTCTGTTCTGTTTGGGGCTCGTTGGAGTGTTCACCAACAAGAACGGTATCATCGTCCTGATGTGCGTCGAGATCATGCTCAACGCGGTAAATCTCAACTTCATCGCCGGTGCGCTGCACTATGGTGACGTCACCGGCTGGGTATTCGCCACCATAGCAATCGCCATCGCAGCGGCGGAGGTTGCTGTCGGCCTCGCCATCTTCCTCGCACTCTTCGGGGAGCGGAAGACCATTGTGCTCGACGAGATCATGAGACTCAAACATTGAGGGGGATGAGAAATGACTCAAATCACCGCCGAATCACAGAGGAAGTTCCTTTTCCCCATCATCGCCCTCTTGATCGGTTTCCCTCTGCTCCGTCACTACGGGGGCATCTTCGCCACTGGGACGCCATTCACGGCGCTCGACTCAGCCTTCCTCATCCCGATAGTGCCGATTCTCATTTTCCCGGTGATTGCAATCCTCGGCCAGTGGTATGCCGGCGAGGAGTGGTGGCGAGAGCGCTTCAAAGAGGGCGGCATGATTGCGCTCGGAGCGTTGGCCATCACGCTCTCGCTGACCGTTTGGCTGGCGATTGAGTTCTTCACCAAGGGAGGAACCTGTTCGGATGAGGTGATTCTCGCCAAGGAGGCTTGTGAGGCAGGTGGAGCGGAGTGGATTCCCGCACTCTTCGCCGGATTTGGAAACTGGTTCTCGTTCGACGTGATTCGGATGCAGGATGGCGGTAGTTGGGCGCTGGAGAGCGACGCTTTCGGAATCGGCATGTGGATTGACAACGTCTCGCTGACGCTACTCTTCGTCGCAGCTTTCCTCTGCTTCCTCATCTGCTGGTTCAGCCTCGGCTACATGAACACAGACCCAATCAACAAAGACCGAAACCATCGCTTCTACGCCGAGTTCGTCCTCTTCAGTGCCGGTATGTTGGGCATGGTGCTCGCCGACTCCTTCCTCTGGCTGTTCATCTTCTGGGAGATAATGGGCCTCTGCTCCTACCTGCTCATTGGCTTCTACTACGAGCGTCCGAGCGCCGCGTATGCGGCCAAGAAGGCGTTCCTCACCACTAGGGTCGGCGACGTCTTCCTGCTCATCGGCCTGCTGATGCTGTACGACATCTACGGTTCACTCGACTTCGCGGTCGTCTTCGATGACCCGTCTACCGGAGTCGGTGGTGCAATCGTCAGTGCAGGAGCGGTGAAGAGTGCGATGCTCATGCTCTTCATCGGTGCTGTTGGAAAGAGCGCTCAGTTCCCGCTCCACGTCTGGCTGCCGGACGCGATGGAGGGGCCGACACCGGTCTCCGCCCTCATCCACGCGGCGACGATGGTGAACGCCGGGCTCTACCTCGTGGCACGGATGGTGCCCTTCTTCGATGTCGGACATGGTGGTGTTGAGGGAATAGGGGACATCGGGATTCTAATCGCTTGGATAGGCGGAATCACCGCTTTCATGGCGGCGCTCATCGCCTTTGTCCAGAATGACATCAAGAAGGTCCTAGCATACTCGACGATGAGCCAACTCGCCTACATATTCACAGGGCTAGGAGTATCGCTGTGGCTGTTCAACAACGGTCATCACCACGCTGGAGCCCTTGCCTTTGGCGCTGCCATGTTCCATCTGTTCAACCACGCGATGGCGAAGGGGATGCTCTTCATGGCCTCTGGTTCGGTGATTCA
>DAVI01000066.1:25964-26350 GCA_002505495.1 Euryarchaeota archaeon UBA59
CTGCATGGCGAGACTTGGTTGCTGTTCCCCGCCTTCCTGATTCTACTGACAGCCGGCATGACCGGCTTCTACATGACTCGCATGTGGATGATGACCTTCGCTGGCAAACCCAAGACCGAGTATGCTGCGAACGCGCATGAGCAGACGCCCTGGATTCCGACTCCACTCGTCACCCTGAGCACCATTTCTCTGGTCGGCGGAATCACTCTTGCTTGGCTCGGAGCGACCCATTGGCTTGGCGACGGTGAGGCGCTTGGGCATGCCATCCACGCTGATGGTTACGCCGCCTCCCTGCTCAACACGATATCTCACGCCTTCCTGCCGGACGACTTCTTCATCCTGCTCGTCACTTGGACCGCCATCGCCATTTCGTTGGTGGTCGGCCC
>DAVI01000066.1:26521-27291 GCA_002505495.1 Euryarchaeota archaeon UBA59
TGGTACGATGCACTCGTCGCCAAGACGATGATTCCCATCTCTGCAGCGATGGCTTGGTTCGACAAGCGAGTAATCGACGGGGCCATCAAGGGAATCGAGTGGGGTAGCATCCGCATCAGCATGAACCTCCGTAAGGTGACGACGGGTTCCGCCTCCGACTACATCCTGATGGCGGTCGTCGGCGGAATCAGCATTCTGATTCTGCTCTGGGGGGTGATTTGAGTGGATCTCACAATCCTCGGCAACCCACTGACCTTGCTCGCCCTCTCACCATTCGTAGCCGGTGGCGCTCTCATGCTCGTAGCGTGGGCCACGCCCCCCTCGCAGCGAAAGGAGGTTCACAAGTTCCTCCGCCTGCTGACCTTCGGATTCTCACTGATGCTGTTCGCCTTCACCACGCTGATGTTCCTCGAATCCTACAGCGGCATCTCTTGGACGGCCATCGGCTTGAACGACTATGTCTACGACAACTGCCAGGACACTGAGCTTCTCAAGCAGGGAGCGTGTTCGCTCGTGGGAGGTTTCGGGGTATCGTGGCATGTGGGAGTGGACGGACTCTCCTTCCCGATGGTCTGGTTGACCACACTTCTCGTGCCGGTTTCGATGTTGGTGGAGTGGAATGCGAAGAAGGGCGCATACTTCCACAGCCTTTTGCTGATAATGGAGGGGGCGCTGATTGGCGTCTTCGTCTCTCTCGACCTCTTCGTCTTCTACATCTTCTGGGAATTGACACTCATTCCGATGTTCTTCCTCATTCTGCTTTGGGGCGG
>DAVI01000015.1:0-646 GCA_002505495.1 Euryarchaeota archaeon UBA59
ACGAAGGCATCCGAGGCTCCGCTGGTGTTCGCCATCAGTGTCGTCGCGGTGTTTTCAAAAGTGGTCTGACCGGCGATCAGTCCTGTCGTGTAGAGGATGCTCTCATTGGAAGAAAGAGCAAGGGAGAAGCCCATGTCATCGCTGGGACCGCCACCCTTCTTGGCCCACGACCAAGTTCCACCCGAATCGAGTTTGCCGGCCCAGACATCGGTGCCGCCAGAGTTTGCTGTGAGGCGGTCGCTGCCAAACGCGGCGAGAACTCCATCGAACTCCCCCACACCATAAACAGAATCTGATGAGTCGGAAACGATGTTTCTCAGCGTGTCAACTCCCGTCCCGCCTGCAGAGGTGGACCACTGGACGCTGCCACCGTCATCCACCTGCATGACCCACACGTCCTGTGAACCGGAACTAGAGGTGAGGGTGCTGCCGCCTGGAAATTCAACCGTATTGGCGAAGTTGCCTGCGATGTACCAGTAGTTCCCGGTTGGAGAGGGAGCAATCGAGGCGACCGTATCCAGTTGTGAGATACCGCCCCAACCAATTTGGGAAGACCAACTTCCATCGAGGTCGAGGAATCCGACATACATGTCTGAGGTGTAGGCGGAGTTTACATCGGTGGTGCTTTCGTAATACCAGTCACCTT
>DAVI01000015.1:863-1761 GCA_002505495.1 Euryarchaeota archaeon UBA59
GATGGAGATGCTGAACCCTGGCTATCCATGAAAGGGCCGATAACATACACATTACCAGCGCTGTCAACATCGATCCCGAGTCCCCAATCCTCGTATGCGCCACTTATCTGAGAAGCCCAGAGCCAATTCCCATCATGGTCCATCTTCGCTACGAAGCCATCTAGCCCGCCCACCGAATTGAGGGTGGTGCTGCCGAAGCTCGCGCTACCGGAAAACGAACCGGTCAGGTAGGCGTTGCCCTGCGGGTCGAGCACCATGTCCCACGCCATGTCTGCGCCAGTTCCTCCTGCGGGAGTCGCCCAGTGGTCAGTGGCATTGTTGGACGCTCCAAAGTGGCCAATCTCCTCGTTGAGATTTGACGAGATGAGAGGTGTGGCCGCAAGCAATCCTGCGAGTAAAGAAAGGACGAACAACGCGGTGACTGAGAGTACTCCGCTTCGTTGCATTATGAATCGAGTTTAAGCGTAGCATATCAAAGACGCGCCCGCCCGGAAGCGGATTTGATCGGCTCAAACTAGGTGAGCATGGACACTTCAGAAATGAAGGAAGCGTAGGAGAGCGTGCCGTCCGCCATCGCTCTCAGGCCGGCCATTGCGGTCTCGTCGAAATCGTTCTCAAAAGCCCCTAATCCGAACTCCGCAAGACTGAATCTGCCGGTGCGTCGCAACATATTGACCACCATCAGGGCGCGCCTCAACTTCTCGCCGTTGCGGCGCATCACCCTCGGCTCCTCGCGATATTCCAAGACATCGAAACCGTTCGCTTCGATCACCTCTCGCCAACCGTCGATTGTTCTGAGGCAGTCCTCTCCCATCATCAGGTCGGTGAACCGGGCTACTTCGGGCGGAAGTGAACGGCCGTCAGCGACCACAATCTCGCTGTTCAGCAATTTTCCGTC
>DAVI01000015.1:1843-2308 GCA_002505495.1 Euryarchaeota archaeon UBA59
AGAAGATGGGTCCCCCAACCATCTGGGTATGGCACTTGGGTGAGGGGTGAGTGCTGAAACTCAACATCCGTGGTCTGCCGCTCGGACTTCGCCAAATCGACCAACTGCGCTGATGAGTCGACGCCAGCCACCGAGCATCCCGTTCTTGAGGCGAGAAGATAGGAGACCGAACCAGTCCCCGAGCCAAAGTGGACCAACTGACAACCCTGCCCGACTCCACCCCGCTCACAAAGGGAGTAGGCTACATCGAGGTTCGACGGGAACGCATCACCGAAGGCGCGGCGGAAGAGAGAGTTGGTTCGGAGGTTCGCCACAGGGTGAGGGGGGGTGCGGAAGGTCATGAATGTCTTGACCGGTTGTCTTATTCCGAACCTCAAGGTCGCCGAATCGCTGCCACTGTGGCTTAGCTGGTAGAGCACCTGATTCGTAATCAGGCGGTCGGGAGTTCAAATCTCCCCAGTGGCT
>DAVI01000015.1:2365-4159 GCA_002505495.1 Euryarchaeota archaeon UBA59
TTCAACTGAATTTGGCAGCTGATTGCTCCAACGCCTCAAGCGCCGGCATCCGCTTGTCAGCGAGAAAGGTCAGGCAAGCGCCGCCGCCGGTGCTGTTGTGACCGATTTTCTCGCTCAACCCCCGTTGCACGACCAAGGTGCTGGTGTGCCCACCGCCGATGATGACGAAGGCTTCGGTTTCTGCGCAAACGTTCATGATCTCAATCGTCCCGAAGGCGAAGGCGGGCTTCTCAAAGTAGGAGGCAGGTCCGTTCCATAGCACACAGCCGGCATTCATCACCGCCGGTCGGATGGCCATCAGAGTGCCAAGCCCGACATCGTAGATCGGATGTTTCGTCGGCAGATCCCCAACAGAGATTGCGACTCGCTCACCATCTTCTTCGATGGCGAGGTCTATCGGGAGCAGTAACTTCTCCGAATACTCCTCAACCACCTGAATCGCCATCGCCCAAGTCCTCTCAAACTCGCCATCGAGTGAGTTGCGAATGAAGGCCTCGTTGTCCTCCCCCAGGGAGTGCCCCGATGCCCACAACATCAGGTTACCAACCACTCCCACTGGGACGACTGTGTCGACTTGACCCCGCTCCAACAGGTTGAGAGCAATGTCGAGCGAATCGTCGCATTTCACCCCGCCGAGAATCACGGTGTAGGGCCTCGGCGGGTTCTCAACCGCTGTACCAAGCGCTGCGAGTTCGTGTTGCATCAGTAAGCCAGCGTAGGAGGGGAGTACGAGTGAGAGGCCGGTGATGGTAGGGGAGTTCCTGTGCGCGCAGGCGAACGCGTCGCAGACGAAGGCGTCGGCCACGGAGGCCAGTTTGGTGACCATCTCACAGCCCGCCAACTCGTCAAAGCCGGATTTTCGGAGTCCCATTTCCTCAGGGTGACCCCGGACATTGTCAAGGAAAATCATCTCTCCAGAATTCATTCCCTGAATGGCCCGTAACGCCCTCTCGCCACACACATCATCGATGAATGTGACCTCCCTTCCCAAGAGTACCCCCAACAATTCGGCGTGTCTCTCCATCGAGGTGAAGTCGGATTTCCCCGGCCTTGACTGGTGAGCGAGTAGGACAACCTTCGCATCGGCCAGGCGGCGCATCGTCGGCATGATTCCACGCAGCCGAGAGTCGTCGAGGAACTCGCCGGTGACCGGATTGAGCGGCGAATTGACATCTACGCGCACGAGAACAGTCTTGCCACTGAGCCGGACATCGTCCAGCGTCAGGAACGACGCCATTGAATTCGCCGAACCGCCGACCGCATTTAGCCCGAGCGGTGTTGTCGGCGACACCGGGTAGGCCCGGCAGACTTGACGCGATGCAATCGCGCGCAACGGTTTCGCATTGTGGAATTTTCGTGAGCGAACGATATATCAACTATCGGCGCACCTCGCTCAAGTTGGGGCCGGGATGCCACAGAACGGGAAGAGTGGAGCGAATGCTCCCAATAAATCGCGCACTGGCAAGGACCGCGCGCGCGCAGTGCAACGAACAGCGAAGAAGGGCAACAACGGGGAGGGCGCCAGCCGCAGCCGTGTTCGCCGCGGAAGTACCCGCACCTCGGCGTTTGGAGTCTCCAAGAGAGAATCCCACGACGCATCTGAGTTCTATGACTCTGCAATGTACAGAACCCTGCCAAAGGAATCTGAGGTTGGTGAAGCCGTGGAATTGCCGGAAAGGTTCGCTAATCGGGTGGTCTGCCAGGACGCCCGAGAGATGCTGGTTGACGGAGAAAGAATCCCTGACAATTCCGTGCACCTGATGGTCACTTCACCGCCCTACAACGCCTCAAAGA
>DAVI01000026.1:0-154 GCA_002505495.1 Euryarchaeota archaeon UBA59
TCCATCAGGTCCTCCAACAGTCGGGGCACGATGCCTCGTCTGAAGCTGGCCGGCAGGTAGCGAGCGCCGTCGGGTGCTTCGTGTATGCCTTCCTCAACGATTTCATCGGGTCTTGCCGACTCATCTATTCGGGTGGTGTAGCAGATGTTGTTGG
>DAVI01000026.1:419-2663 GCA_002505495.1 Euryarchaeota archaeon UBA59
TCGAGCGGCATTCCACAGACGGTGGCCAACGCCTCCTTTGAATGGACTGCGCGAATTTGAGAGAGGATCTCAAGCGGCAGGAGCGAGTCTTGCAGACAGTATTCGAGGACGACGTCGGGGCGCTCCGCCCACTCTCTGTCCATCTGGGAGGCGTCGACGTCCATCTTCTGCAGATCCTCGCGTTCGGGCCAGAGAAGTTGACAGACGAACTTGAGGGTTTCTCGCTTCGGGCGTAGGACCGTGCGCGCCTGCCACCAGGCGTCGAGTACGCACCGTCCCTGAATTCGCCAAGTGCGCCTATTTCCATCCCGTTGGGGGATGAGGCGCTTGTGCTCGGAGTCGAGCAGAGGCACACGCCCCCACCCGTAGGCATCTGCGGCGCCAGCCTTGTCGGAACTGCCGGTCAAGTCGCGCATACGAGTGTTGATTCTTGGGAGGTCGAAATTGTCGATGTTGTAGCCTGTGATGATGTCGGGGTCTGCCTCCCGGACGAGGGCCGTGAGGCCGGCCATGATTTCACGCTCACTCCCGGTGAAGGTGTGCTCGGTTCGCTCATCAGGTCCTCGCTCAATGACCGCAGCAGCACATAGGATGGTCTCCTCAGCTATGGAGGTCTCCAAGTCAAATGACATCAGCACGAATGGAGTTGGGAACGGCTCACAGCGACTCACTTTCTCGAAGTGACAGGTCGCTATCAGGTCCACCGGATAGAGGCCGGAACCGCCAGCTTCCCGGATTCGGTCCGCCGCCTCCCGCCGTGATTCCTCGCCTTTGTGAGACTCTGGCAAGTCGGTCAGCAACTCCTCGGGAGCCTTGTCGCCAGCCCAGAGCACCTCGACCTCGGTGGTGACATGAGGGCCGATATCGTTGTCGAGGAACAGTCGGTTGACAAACGGAATGTCGGCGCTCGAGAGGGTCCAATCCCTCTCCAGATTGTCCCGAACCTTAGGCCCAGCAGTCATCATCCACGGTCGCTTGATATCGACCTTCCAGTGCGGCTTGATTCCGAGGTCAGTCCACTTGTCGACCGGCTCATGCAATCCGGTCACGCCTTTCACCGACTTGACCGCGGCGAGACGAGCCTCGATGTCCTCGGGAGTGTGCGGTCGGCCCGGTAGGCTGATTTCGAGAAATGGATGCATGCCGGTAACGAGGAGCATGACGGAGTGACCCTCTCGGGCCCGGCACCAAAGTTCGATGACCGTGTCGGAACGGGAGGCTGAGTCCATGATGTAGGAACTCTGCACTACGCAACATTCGACAGTCGTCGTGGGCGCCATGTGAGCCGCCTTGGGCGCGCCTTCCCCAAAGACCCGTCGGGAAGTGAGCCTGTGGATTGGGTCCGGAAAGCGGGGGGGTGAGCGTCGCGTCGCAACCGTTGATAACCGGGGGAGGTTCTTGCGATTCGGTTGGGTGATAGCCAGCCGCGCATCGGGGGAGAATCGGCGTGTCAGATGATGTGTCAATCGACTGGGATGCGCTGACCTTCTCGTTCACTCCAACCGATGTCATGTACACTGCGACCTGCAAGTTGGGTGAGGAGTGGGAGCCCGGCGTTCTCGTACCGTACGGGGACATCACCATCTCACCAGCCGCGGGTGTGCTCAACTATGGTCAGGGACTGTTTGAGGGGATGAAGGCACAGCGCAGCGTCAACGGCGGAATCGTGCTGTTCAGGCCAGAGCGAAACGCCGCCAGACTGCAGGACGGGGCGCGCCGTCTGGGGATGCCCCCGGTTCCCGAAGAGATGTTCCTCGACGCCATCGAGCAGACTGTGGCCGCAAACGCCCGCTGGGTTCCCCCAACCGGCAAGGGAGCGCTCTACATCAGGCCGGTGCTTTGGGGCACGGGGGCCATCCTTGGAGTCGCACCCTCACCAGAGTACACCTTCATGGTCTATGTCTGCCCTGTCGGACCCTACTTCAAGGGGGGAATGCACCCGATTGCTCTCATGGTCTCGGAGGACTACCACCGCGCTGCACCGGGGGGTTCAGGTTCGGTCAAGGCGATTGGAAACTATGCGCCCGGAATGATGCCATCCAAGAACGCCAAGAAGGAGGGTTTCGCCGAGGTCATCTATCTCGATGCGGTCCACCATCGCTATGTCGAGGAGGTGGGGGCGGCCAACTTCTTCTGTGTCAAGGACGGGGTCATCCACACCCCAGAACTCACTGGCACCATTCTTCCCGGAATAACTCGGGCTTCCATCATTGACCTTGCTCGCCACTTCGGCTACGAGGTGAT
>DAVI01000112.1:0-2732 GCA_002505495.1 Euryarchaeota archaeon UBA59
GGCGCCCACTCAATCTGGTCATTGAATTCCAACAGCTTCTCCTTGACCGCGGTCATTCGGACGAACCACGAGTCCATCGCGTAGTAGAGCAGCGGATGTCCAGTCCGCCAGCAGTGAGGGTAGTCGTGAACGTACATCTTCTCACGGTAGAGTTGGCCATCATAGTGCAGCAGGTCGATGATGTCCTCATCACAGTCCTTGACGTATCGGCCGTCAAGCGAGTTGTGGGTCCCGGCGATGAATCTCCCATCCATGTCGACCGTGTGCTGTGCAGGGAATCCGACCTCCATCCCGAGGACATAGTCGTCCTCACCGTACATGACGGCGGTGTGAACAACGCCAGTTCCATCAGTCGTGGTCACGAAGTCAGCGCCGACCACTGTCCACGCTGTCTCGGAACCGTTCCTGTCGACCGCATCTGGGAACAGCGGCTCGTACGCCTTGCCAACCAAGTCAGAACCGGGAAAAGTTTCGATGACCTCAATCTGATGTCGAAGAACCTCAGCGAGCAGGTCCTCGGCGAGAATCAACTCCTCACCGACCTCGGCACCTCCGCGGCCATCCCAGCCCTCAGGCTCCTCAAGAATCCGAATCTTCGCGTATGTGACGTCAGGTCCCACGGCCAACCCGACATTTCCGGGAAGGGTCCAAGGGGTGGTGGTCCAGGCGAGAATCGAAGCTCCGGAAAACCGGTCCTCATCGACGAGTTTGAACTTGAGATAAACCGACGGCTCCTCGACCTCCTTGTAGCCCTGAGCGACCTCGTGCGACGAATAGGAAGTCCCGGTCTGGGGGCAGTAGGGCAGAACCTTGTGTCCCTTGTAGAGCAGATCCTTCTCAAACATCTGCTTCAGAGCCCACCAGCCAGACTCGATGTATTCGTTGTGCAGCGTCACATAAGGGTCCTCCAAGTCCACCCAGAACGCCATTCTCTCGGTCATCCTGCGCCAGTGGTCCTCGTAGGTCCAGACTGACTTGCGACACTCCTCGTTGAACTTCTCCATCCCGAACTCCTCAATCGCCTCGTTCGACATAAGATCCAAACGCTTCTGCACCTCGATTTCGACCGGCAGACCGTGGGTATCCCATCCGCCCTTTCGCTCGACGAAGTGCCCTTCCATCGCCTTCCAGCGGCAAACTAGGTCCTTGAAGGTCCGAGCGACCACATGGTGGATGCCCGGTTTGCCGTTGGCTGTCGGCGGCCCTTCGAGGAAGATGAACGGAGCGCCGTCGTGGCGCATCTCAATCGATTGCTGGAAGGTTCTCTGCTGCCGCCAAGTCTCGATGAGCGCTTCCTCCATGGCAACCGGAGCGAGGTCACCTACGGTGTTTGGTACGGGCATCGGCATTGGCGACCTGCGAATCTCTCTTGAACGTAGCGAGGCAGATTGTGTGCATCCCTTGGGATGCAAAGCCACATGAACCAGCGGGCGAACCGCGCGATGTGACAGAATTAGTCGAACTCCCGGTTCTCGGCATGACTTGCATGGGTTGTGCTGGAACGGTTCAAGCAGCATTGGAGAAGGTTGCAGGCGTAGAATCGGCCGAGGTCACAATCGAGCCCGGTCTGGCAAAGGTGTCCGGTGGAGGGGCGATTGACCGAGCGGCACTGGTCAGCGCGGTACTAGCAGCGGGCTTTGGAGTTGAAGGAGAGGCAGTGGCGGCGGCAACAGAAACCCCCGCCATGGAGATGGATGATTACAACTGGTCGGACAAGGGGACCTGGAAGCAGGCGGCGAACAACACGAAGTGGTGTCTCATCGGCTGTGCAATCGGCGAGTTCGGTACTCTCGCATACTACTCCTACTCGGGAATCACCGCAGGCCTCACCCTCTACTCAAGTATCTGGTACTTCTACGCAATCCTGCCACTCATCAACGGACTGGCCACCAGCGTGATGCTCGAGACATTCATTCTGATGCGAGGCCAAATGCCTCTCGGTATTGCCTTCAAGACGGCTATGGGGATGTCATTCATCTCGATGCTTATGATGGAGATTTCGATGGAGATAACCGACCTGTTATTCACCGGCGGAGAACTTGGGATGAACTACTATGCTATCCCGCTCATGCTGTTCGTCGGCTTCATGACGCCGTGGCCCTACAACTACTGGCGCCTCAAGAAGTTCGGCATGGCTTGCCATTGACCGCGCGGTTACCCCATTTGCCGGCCCTACGGCTAGGGTGGGGTTTTTTGGACTAGCCCGCGAAGCGGAGCGGTATATGGCCGGCTTGGATGTAACCGATGCAGAGTTCCTCGCTCAGTCTCGAAGACGAGGGAGAAAGTACTCATCGCTTCTGATTCTGCTCTCTGCAGCCTCCTATTTTGGCGCACGAATGCTGATGGATTCCGCCCCTGACGATGCGGTGATGCTCGCCTGGGCCTCGGTAGGATTCGCGGTCTCCGCCACTTTGATGCTCGTCGTGGTCATGCCAATACACACCCTCATCCGAAAATGCCGACGCGTCACCTCGTGAGAGTGAATTGGCCCGCACCATACCAAACAGAATGGGCGAAGCGCCGAGGGATAGTTTGAATGGCCCTCAGGCGCGGGGGGCTGACGACATGGGGCTCGTAGTGGCACTGCTGCAACTCGACCCGACGGTCGGGGACTTGGAGGGTAATGTTGCCGACATCGAGAAAGCCGCTGAGTTGGCGGCTGAGAACGGCGCTGACCTCGCGGTGACTAGTGAACTGATGGTCTCCGGCTATCCACCTCGTGACCTATTGCT
>DAVI01000112.1:3016-7132 GCA_002505495.1 Euryarchaeota archaeon UBA59
TCTGACTACGACGCCGACCCGATTGAGCAGTTGGCCGCTTGGCAGCACCAGGGTGAGCCGCTCGCACTCACCGTCAACCTCTCTTCGTCACCCTACCACCTGCACAAGGAGGGCACCCGCGGAGATGTTGTGAGAGCAGCCGCATCCACCCTTGGCCACCCCTTCCTGCTGTGCAACCAAGTTGGCGGAAATGACGACCTGCTGTTCGACGGACGCTCACTCGCCGGCTGGCCTGACGGAACAATCGTTCAAGCGCCAGCATGGTGTCTCGGAATCCTTCTAGTCGACATAGAAAACCCCCAAGCTGCCCGGTGGCTTCCCTGGCCGGATGGAAACTGCTGCGAACAGTGCAGTTGTGTCGTCGAGCATGTCGCCCCAGACAAGAACTCCGACAGCAGCCGCTCAGGAGTTGACCTGCTCGCTGCAATCACCACCGGTTTGGGCGACTACTGCAAAAAGTCGGGAATTGACAAACTCATAGTCGGAATGAGCGGTGGGCTGGATTCTGCCGTCTGCGCCGCCATTGCCTGCCGCGCTGTCGGGGCGGACAACGTGCTCGGCCTCTCGATGCCCTCCCGCTACTCGAGCGAACACTCCATCATCGACGCAAAGGCGAGCGCAGAAGCGCTCGGCATGGAATTGCAAGTGCATCCGATAGAGGCGATGCACGCAGCCACAGAGGCTGAGTTGGGAGACGAACTGGATTCCGGCGATGCCGTGGCCCGCGAGAATGTGCAGGCCCGATTGAGGGGCATGATGGTCATGGCATTGGCGAACTCGCGCCGCGCAATGGCGGTTACGACCGGAAACAAGTCGGAGTTGGCGATGGGATATTGCACCCTCTACGGCGACATGGTCGGCGGCTACGCGCCGCTCGGCGACCTCTACAAGACCGAAGTCTACGAAGTTGCAAAGGCGATTAACTCAGAGGCTGAAAGGTTCGGAGAAACCCCTCCAATCACCCAGTCCACATTGACCAAACCACCCTCCGGCGAACTCGCCCCGGACCAGGTCGACCAAGACACGCTCCCTCCCTATGCGACCCTCGACGCCATCCTCGAAGCGCACATTGAGGCCGGCGCCTCGATTGAGCAGATCATTGCTGAGGGACACGATGAGGAGACGGTTCGTTGGGTGATTACCCGACTGCACGCCAACGAACACAAGAGGTGGCAGATGGCGCCCGCTCCGCGGGTTTCAAATCGCGCCTTTGGCCAAGGCTGGCGGCAACCACTCGCGGCCCGCAAGTGACTCGCAGTCAGTTCATTGCGCGGGCAATCGGATGCAATATGGGCAACTCTCAGCGATTCGGTAGTGCTCTGATGCCTGGTCCTCTTCAGTTAGCGGCTCGCGGCACTCGAAGCAGACAACTGTTCCTGTCTCGTTGAGCTCGGAGTCAACCCCGACTCGCCGGTCGAAGACGAAGCACTCGCCATCCCAGTGGTCGCCGCCACACTCCTCGAAATAGCCGAGGATTCCGCCCTTCAGTTGACGGACATCGGTGAAACCGGCATTGAGCATCACCGCCGACGCCTTTTCGCAGCGAATCCCGCCTGTGCAGTACATCACGACAGGCTTCTCCTTCATCGATTCGGGCAGCGATTCTATCGCCTTCGGAAAATCCCGAAAACTTCCGAGGTCAAGGTCTATCGCCCCGTCAAACTTGCCCATTCGCAACTCGTAGTCGTTACGAGTGTCCAATATGGCCACCTCCCTTCCCTCGTCGAGCCATTCCTTGAACTCCCGGGGGGAGATGTTCGGGCCGGTGAACTCGGCAGGCTTCACCTCATCGAGTCCAATCGAGATGATTTCCCTCTTCAGTCGGACCAACATCCGATTGAACGGCTGCTCGTCTGAGCGACTGACCTTGAGCGGAATGTCTCTGAATCGCTCATCCTCATCCAGCCGAGCGAGGAACTGGTCGGTTGCCTCCTCGCTCCCGGCGAGAAAGAAGTTGATCCCCTCACCACTGAGCAGAATCGTCCCCTTGAGGCCGAGTTCAACGCAGAAGTCGCGTAGCGGATAGCGCATCTCGACCCTGTCGGGAATCGCCACGAAGCGATATCCTGAGATGTTGACGAACGGCTCACTCATCGAAGGGGCGGAACCGCCGTTCCCACTTCAGCCTAATGGGCGACAAGACCGAGTGAATCTAGACCGAGCAGAAGTGCGACCATCACCAGCGCCCCGATTACCACCTGCACAAGTGCAAGTTTCCCGGTCGCAGCACGGTGGACTTCGGGCAACACGTCTACCGTCGCCACATAGAGGAAGGTGCCACCAGCAAACAGAATGGCAAGTCCCAAGACTTGGGAAGATACGTCTCCGAGGAGGAAGTAGGTAAGCAGAATCATCGCCGGCGTGGCTATCGAAAACAGTACCACATCCTTCAGCGCCCCCTTGCGGTCACCCCTCTCGTGCAGACTGAACGCCCCGACGCTGAACGCAGCTGGAATCTTGTGGACCAGAACCGCCACGAAGACCGACAGCGTGAGCACCAGCGAGCCTGTCGAGACTGCAGCCCCGATGGCAAGTCCATCAGTCAACGCGTGGATGCTCAGCCCCAAGACGATTGACGACGCCTTCTCGGGATGATGAACGTGGTCGTGACCGTGGTCATGCTCGTGGTCGTGATGCTCCTCGTGGATGTCGTGCCCGAAGCCCATGCACTCCAACAGCAACATCATCAGGAAACCGGCCAGAACAGCACCGCCTACGAAAAGTCCCGCAGAGCCAGCCTCATTTGCGATTTCAAAGCCCTCGGGAATCGCCACCAACAGCGCCGAAGCGAGTAGGACTCCTGCTGCCAAACCGGTCATCCACTTGAGGAGATTCTCCTGTTCGCTGACCTTGCGCCAGAGCGGAATGCAGCCCGCTCCAAGCCCGGCGACAAGTGCCACTGCGGCGAGTAGACCGACCTGCGTGACGGCATCCATTGCCCCGGCCACCCCCGCTCTGCATTTCACCTTCACGGATGACCTCCGAAGAACCCCTATGTTGAAGTCGGATAGGCTACCACCATCCATCGATGCAAATTCCAGCACCACTCGCCACCATGTTGGCCGGCGATGAGGGCCCTACCAAGCAGAAGGCGGCCCGACTTGTGGTCGACCTCGCCTCAACGGCAGGCGCCACCTCGTTCGTCGAGTGCGCCCACGCGCACGTGAGCGGAGTGAGTGTTCTCACCGGCGGCCACGGCTTGAGGCGGTTCCTGGGTGACATCTCTGGCGACCCGCTCGGCAAGGTGACAATCCCGACCACCCTGAATTCGGCGGGTTGCGACCACACCCGGATGGAGGAGATGGACATCGAGCATGAGGATTTTCTGAAGCAGCAGTTCGAGATAGTCCATGCCTACACGGAACTCGGAATCGAGGCGACCCTCTCCTGCACACCGTACGACCGCGGCATCGAGGTGGAGGGCATCGGCTCTTGGGCGGAATCGAACGCAGTCTGCTTTTCAAACTCCTACACCAGCCTCGTCACCAACCGCGAATCCGGCCTCTCCGCGTTGGCCACCGCGCTCACCGGCTGGGCTCCGCTCTGGGGACTTCACCTGCCCGAAAACCGCACTCCGAACATACGAGTCACAGTCGAATGTGACCTCGATGAGATTTCCGATTGGAGCATCCTTGGGGATTGGATCGGCAAGCAGGTTCGTCCTGACTGGAACCTTCCATGGGGTCCGATGCCTCACCTTGTCGGGCTTCCCGAATGGGCCTCGTTCGAGATGAAGAAGGCGCTCACGGCGGCGGCTGCGAACTACGGCTGCCCAATGCTCTGGGCAGATGGACACACCGCGCCGGCTCCACCAACCTTGGCCGGCGGCTACGAAGGTGAACTCACCTTCACAGAATCCGATTTGCGGGCGCGTTACGAAGAATTGGCCCCTCACGGCCAAGTCGACCTCGTCGTTATCGGCTGCCCACAGGCGGGGCTCGGAGAAATCCGCTCGACTGCCGCAGAGGTCCGCGCCCGAATGGAGTTGGGCCAGCGAATTCCCGACCAGCGGCTGTGGCTCTTCACCAGCGGCCATAACTACGACTTGGCGGCCGCAGACGGTACCATCGAACTACTCGAAGAGGCGGGCACGCTCGTCCTGCGCGACACCTGTCC
>DAVI01000112.1:7234-7707 GCA_002505495.1 Euryarchaeota archaeon UBA59
ACCAGCGGACTCAACAATATGCCGACCTCGGTCGCCACCATCCACGAATGCGTCGCCCACGCCTTCGACCCTACTCTCGAAACCGGCGACCGCCCCACCTTGGGAGATAGGAGTGCAAAACCCCACGAAACCGGAAAGACCCACCAGCAGGGAGAGTGCGAACTCAGCGGCGAGGGGTTGGGGAGCCAGACCGAATGGACTGTCTCGGGAACCGCACTGGTCACCGACGTGCCAATCACCTACCTAGGCTATGTCAACCGCGACACAGGCGTCATTGAAGAGGCGGGCCATCCGTTGGACGGAGTGGCAATCGAGGAGACGATTCTCATCTATCCCAAGGGTTCGGGCTCGACCGTCGCCCCGTTCGTTCTGATGGGTCTAATCTACACCGGCAAGGGGCCAAAGGCGATCATCAACCGAGATGTCTGTCCCTTGACCCTGCCAGCCGCCTCACTTCTCGATGTGCCATACGC
>DAVI01000112.1:7843-9022 GCA_002505495.1 Euryarchaeota archaeon UBA59
ACCTCAGTCTTGTCCTGTGCGCGCCCCATTTGTGATAGACAAGGGCCTCCTCCGCGGGCCCATGCGCTGCATCGTGACCGGCGGAGCGGGTTTCCTTGGAAGCCATCTTTGCGAGGCACTGCTCGCCCGTGGCCACGAGGTTTGCGCGGTCGACAGCATGTTTCGAGGCAAGAAGGTCAACTTGGAGGGGTGCAAGGGGATGCCCGACTATCACCTCGTCATGGGGGACTGCGCGAAAATCGAGCTGCTTGAGAGGGCGGAGGAGAAGTTGCACGGAGTTGACTGCATCTTCCACTTGGCAGCAATAAACGGAACCCGATACTTCAACGAACGGCCAGATTTGGTCATCAAGGTCAACATTGACACCCTCAGAACCGTCACGAAATTCGCCACGAACCTCGGCTCAAGGCTCGTCTTCACCAGCAGCCCAGAGGTGTTCGGTGAACAGACCGAGATGCCCCTCACCGAAACCATTCCCGGCCTCTTTCCGAGCCCCCACCACCACCTCCGCCACTCCTACGGTGCGAGCAAGTACCTAGGAGAGGTCTTGTTACAGTTCGCGGTTCGCGAGCGCAGCCTCGACGCACGGATAGTCAGGCCATTCAACGGCTACGGCCCCCGTTTGAAGGGCGACGAGTACGGTCAGGTCGCGGCAATCTTCCTCGAACGTTGCTTACGGGATGAACCGATTGTCGTTCATGGTGACGGGACTCAAACCCGTTCGATGACCTGGGTTTCCGACTTGGTGGATGGAATCGTCGCAGCGGGTGAACTCGACGAGGGATTGGATGGCTCATCGTTGCAAGGTGCTTCTTTCAATCTCGGCTCAACCGAGGAGGTCAGCATGAACGAGTTGGCTGAGATGTGTCTGAGAATCAGCGGTTCTGAGGCGGGAATGGACCACGAGGTTGGACATCCCGGCGACTCTGCACGTCGAGTGCCGGATGTTTCTGCGGCTAATTCCGCCCTCGGTTGGTCAGCCACGGTAACTCTCGAAGATGGGATTTCTCGCTGTTGGTCGTGGCTCGTCGCGCTTCGAGATGCGGGAACTAATTGATTACCGGTGACCGTGGTGGAGTTTTGATGAGCGACGAAAGCCGGCTTGATGCGCTGAAGGGCGCCCACGCCGCTGAGATGGATGCCCGCGCCGAGGCGGTTTCGGTCCGATTTGAGGACCAC
>DAVI01000112.1:9195-13942 GCA_002505495.1 Euryarchaeota archaeon UBA59
GAGTGGATGCGCCACAGACACGGCGTCCTCGTCCGCTTCCTGACCATGCTCGGCATCGCCGAAGAGCAGGCGCACATCGAAACCGAGGGAATCGAACACCACCTCGCTCATGAGACGGTCGCCACCATCGAGAAACTGGTCGCCAACGGCGAGGCTGACGTCACTCTTTGGGCGAAGTTGATGGAGGAGTGAACATGGTTCAGGGAGTTCCCCGACATATCTCCCTCGGCCTCCCCGAACGGGCCATCATCGGGATGGTCCATCTGCAACCTCTCCCCGGCTCACCACGGTTCGCCGGTGACCTCGATGCGGTCGAAGCAGCAGCCCTCGCAGACGCCAGAGCCCTCGCTGCGGGAGGAGTCCACGCCATCATGGTCGAAAATTTCGGGGATGCCCCCTTCCACGCTACGACCGTAGAGCCCGTCACCATCGCGGCAATGTCCAGAATCATCCATCGAATAGTCGAGGAGGTAGACTCCCCCGTGGGGGTCAATGTCCTGAGAAACGACGCTGCTGCCGCGCTATCCATCGCAGCCGCCACAGGCGCCAGCTTCATCCGGATAAATGTCCACATCGGCTCCATGATGACTGACCAGGGTCTCATCGAAGGAGACGCTGCAGCCACCCTCCGCCTCCGCGAGTCACTTCGCTGTGGAGTTGATGGAGAAACTCCGATCGCCATTCTGGCGGATGTCGGGGTCAAGCACGCATTCCCCGCCGACCCGGACTGGATGCTGGAAAGAGAGGCGATGGATTGCTGGCACCGTGGACTCGCCGACGCCCTCATCGTCTCGGGAACCGGAACTGGAAACCCCACCTCTGAAGTGGATGTGGCCAGAGTGCGGGCGGCAGTACCAGAAGCAACAGTCATCGTTGGCTCAGGAGTCGACAATGATTGCATTGGAACATTATTGGGAATCGCTGATGGAGCAATCGTGGGCACTTCACTGAAGAGCGACGGAACCGTCCTCAATCCAGTTGATGTTGAATTGGTGCAGCAACTCATGAAAGCCTCAGAACCATGATATTTCGCTCCTTTAGACCGTTACCATACGGCTACTTTGTTAAATTGGATGAATATATCCGGCGAATCATGGCTGAGGGACCTTCCCGGACTAGAATCCGTGACAGTTTCTCTTTGAAACAAAGAAACCCGGACTCATACACCTGGGCTGCTGGTTCGTATATCGACCTCTTCATCGCCGCTGCGGTCACACAGGTACTCTTTGGCATCAGCCTCTATTGGATACTCTTCGTGGACACCACCCTCGTCACCGACAGGCTGCCCGGCGGGGCTACACTAGACGCTTCGAATCTGCCCATGCTGGCGATTGGCATGTTGGCAGGTGTCGGCTGGATGATGGCCATCGCACTAGGCATCGGCTTCGACATCACCCCGCTTAACTTCAAGGCCGCCCCCTTCGATGAGTCTCTGATCTCGATTGTCGCCGCCCTAAACATCGGAGGTCAGGCGCTCATCATGGTTGGAATCATCTCTGGTGATCTGCAACTTTTCCGAAATTTGGGATTGATGGGAGTCACGCTTCTCGGTATGCAACTAATCATTTTGGGGCCATTGACGGTCAAACTAGTACGCGGGCGAGCGCAAAGCAAGGACAACCTCGGACCGTGGTCCTATGGAGCTGGAGTTGGCCTACCGATAATTGGCGTCATGAGCATGATGGTCTGGTTGCTCGCTGAATCGGAACAATTTGTAGAGTTGTATTGGACCATCTTGATCGACTCCTTCTGGGGGATGCTGGCATTCGGGACCATCTTAGGCCACTTCCAGAGTAGACTCGGATGGAAGTTGATGAAGCCGGAACGCATGCATATGGCGTTCAAGGGTTTCATCGCTCTCTGCATCCTCCACATCTGTCTGGTCTATGCCAACCAGACAGGGTACATCGTCGACGACCGGGTAAACGCCACCTTCTCACTACCGATTCTCTGGATTTTCTTCGTCTCCCGTCCAGATCGCATCTGGAAAAATTTCAGGTCGGGACGGAAGTGTAGCAACCAGATGCTGTCAGCCTACTGTTGGCTTCTGGTCACGGCTCTTGTCGGCCTCTACGAGGGGTTGTACCATGGCGAGCAGACTGGAATGTTCTATGCTCGCTTCATGTTGCTCCTCGGTGTCTCCACCCAAGCGCTCACTGCAGCTGGCGACTGGTTGCACGATGACCACAAGCACAAGCCTGTTGAGGAGAGAAAGGAGCCTTGGTTCAACCTCATCGCTATGAGCCTCGCGATGGTGGGCGTCGTCTACCTCTTCCTCGGAAGTACGGTCGAGGGGCTTTCACTGCCAGCCATAGAGACCGTGACCTTGCTGACGGTGGCCATGCTGATAGTCGTCTATCTCGAGTACCTGTTGTGGATGCTCAGGGAGACTCTGTTCGGATACTCGGAATGGCATCGCATCCCCATGTTCTATGCAGATGTTGACTCTCAAGAGGGCGACGACCCATATGAAATCGGCGAGACCGAGTCAGAGTGAGTCACTCTTGGACCTTGAGTGAGCGACTTGCGATGAAGAGCGCAAAGAGAGCGAAGGCGAGGTTGTAGGCGAAGGCAATCTGCACGGCAGTACTCTCCAGCCCCCAACCTCTGAGCATGATGGAGCGGAACGCTTCAGCAGTCCATGTGGTAGGAAGTACCCACGAAAGCGGCTGAATCCATGTCGGGAGAGCCTGAACCGGCCAGAGGATTCCAGAGAGTAGAAGCACCGGGAACATGATTGGCATGTTGATTTGCATCGCTTGAAATTCTGATTTCGCCTTGCTCGATATGAACAGGCCAAAGCACATCGCCGCCCAACCGAGCAGCATTCCGAGGACAAATAGCAACAATACGCTGCCTTCTATCGTGATGTCGAAGCCTAGGGTCGCAATCAAGATGACAACCGCGACCTGTCCTACGAGAATCGTCGTGAAGGCAGAAAGATGGCCTACCAAGACTTCGCTCGGCTTGGTGCCGGCTGCGAAGATTCGGTCGAGAGTACCATCGTAGCGTTCGCCTACAAAGGCCATGGTGGTGAGGATGAGACTGAACATGAAGCATACCATTGTCATGATTCCCGGCGCTAAGAAGTCAATGAAAGCGGGGTCTTTCTGACCATAGACAGGTTCAGCCAACTCCAACGGGACTGAGCCACCTCCTGTACTCAACGCATCGGACATGGCATTTCTGACTTCAACGATTATCGTGCTTGAAATCTGTTGATTGGAATTATCAAGATGTAACTCAAAACTACCATTTTCAGGTACCAGCAGCGCGCCCCACAATTCGCCCTCAGCTATCGCATCCCGCGCTTCCGCAACAGTTGCGTAATCGGTGTGGATGACCAATGATTCCGACTCATGGAGTTCATCGATGATCAATGTCCCAAAACCATTGTTGCTCTCATCAATGACTGCAAAATCCAGTCCTGTTGGCGCTTGACCTATTGCGATGCCAAACAGCAGGATCTGAATTGCTGGCATCAACACGATGAATCCGAACATCCGCTTGTCGCGGCGCAGACTGGCGAACTTTCGCGCCGCAATGGCATACACTCGTCCTGCATTCATTCAGATGCCCCTCCACTATCTCGCCGACAGAGAGCGAGGAACGCCTCTTCAAGCGAAGACGCAGATTGTGATTCCATCACCTCGGTAGGTGAATCCTCGGCTAAAAGGACACCAAAACGCATCATCCCGACCCTATCGGCCTTGGATGCCTCGTCAATGTAATGCGTCGTCACGATGACGGTGGTCCCCTGCGCGGCAATTGTCGTCAAATGGTCCCAAACCCGCGCCCGCAGCTCCGGGTCGACGCCAACCGTCGGCTCATCCAACAGCAGCAACTCAGGCTCGTGCAGAAGCGCAATCGCCAACGACACCCGGCGCTTCTGACCTCCCGACATCCTAGCCACCTGCCGAGACGGCTCTGGCAGGTCGAGGAAATCGATGAGCCAACTCTCCCGCTCACGAATCACCCCCGCCTCCATCCCGTGCAAACGCCCGTGGAAGAGGAAGGTCTCACGAATCGAGAGGTCCTCGTAGAGCGCCAACTCCTGAGGCGAGTATCCGACCGCACCCCCGGGCACCCGCGAGCCGGGGGAGCCAGGTAATGAACCGAGCACCGAAACCTCGCCAGCTGCTGGAACCAGCCGACCGAGCAGCACCTTCAGGAGGGTGGTCTTCCCGCATCCAGAAGGCCCCAACAGCCCGTAAATCGAACCTGAGTCGACCCGCATGTCCAGCCCTTCAAGGACACTCACCTTGCCGTATCCGCGCACGAGTCCGGTGACCGAGATGGCAACCTCGCCGACGCTGACCTCATCTCCTGCGATCGACACCGCATCCCCCTCCATGGCCACCCTCCCACCGTGAGAGCCGGTCAAACTTTCCCGTCGATGGCCTCGCCGAATCTAGCGACAACAGTCGGAGCGAGTCCGAGCACACAGACCTCATCGCCGGCCACGACTCGGCCGTGCTCCCCCATCGCTCCAGCGATGTCGTAGGCGCCCGCCTTGCCGACCCAACTGTCCGAGTCTAGCAGGTCGGCCAATTCTGCCGCCGATAATTCATCAATCTCGACGGTAGCTACCTCGACCATTGACTCGACCCTCCAAGCCGGCCTCGACTCAATCGCTGAGTCCGCCTCGTCCTCAGACGATGATTTCGAGGCGGCATCAACCAACAGCAGGAGCGCACTACCGGACCAGACCAGATGGCGACGCCCCTGCAACCGCAGCAGCATGGTC
>DAVI01000056.1:0-3272 GCA_002505495.1 Euryarchaeota archaeon UBA59
TCAGTTCAAGCAGACAGAGGATGGTGAGGTTCTGCTCGCCAATCTGATCGGTGACCAAGAATGTCAGCATGTCACCGTGGCGGGCCACGGTAGTCTCTACCCCATCCACCTCCATCTTCGCCTCATACAGACGAGGTGAAATGTCATCAGTGGCATTCACGAAGAGATTGGAGATGAATACAGGGAAATCGAGAACGGAACTGGTCCCGGTGGCCATCAGTGGGAAGTCTTGCCGGCAGCCCTGCACAAGGTACCACTCGGTGCATTCAGCCTGCACCATCGCCTCGATGCCGGTCACAAACTCACCTCCGCCACCGACCCGCTGGGTCAAGTTCCACGGCAGGCTGAGGTGGTTGAACTGGGGGCTGGGCGCCTCCGATGTCCAGTTCAAAACCAGCCAACCCCATTCAATTCCAGATGCATCACTGCTGCCAGAGGGCGGCCATGCAGCGGCCAGCGACTGTGCGTCAAGGACGATGTCAAATGCGGTGTCATCATTGTCGACCGAAGCGAGTTGCGACCGACCGACGCTCAGCGTCACGATGTTCGACTGCCCGAGACCGAGGGCCGAGAGATGGACCCAGCCATCCTGTGGTGTAGAGGCGAGAGGTACTGGAATCTCGAGTGTACCATTGTAGGGACTACCTGATGGAGGGGGGGCGCCAGTTGTACTGCGCATCTCGGAGCTGTGGAACAGTCTCACGCCATTGCCAAGGGGGTCCTGCCCGTTCACATCACCCGCCCGCCAGTCCGGAGTGGCGAGTGTGCTGCTGGAGATGGAGAAGGAGAGAGGGCGATCACCCTCGAGTGCCGCCCACCACCAAGCTTCGTACGCGATACCAGTGATGGCTGGTGTCGAATGATTCGAACTGGTGGACAGATTGAGGCGCAATTGGAAGTAAAGCAGTCGGTCGGCGGATTGTCTGGTAAGGTTGAGCTGCCGCCACTCGCTCCAAGTGACATTGTCGACTGTGGTCCGGAATTCTCCGTTGACCGCCGTACCACCTAGGATGACAAAGCTGACTCGGATTGAGAGTCCTTCGACGATTTCACCGACACCAAGAACCGTACTCGTCCAGGTCCCTGACGGAACACGAACTGAACCTGCCCAGCCGGCGAAGTTTGTCGAGACCTGTGACCAGCCCGCTGCGCCACTCGCACCGACCCTGCCGGTTTGCCCGGTACCATAGGGTCGGCCGCCGGTTCCACCGGAACCGCTGAACACAGATATCCTGCCATTGCCATGGATGCCAGTGGCTGTGGTGTTGATGTTCACGGCACCTCCGCCGCCACCGCCACCGCCATCGCCTCCATCGTACATCAACAGACTGATTGGCGTCTGACGCATGCCGTTAGAGCCGTCTCCTCCATCACCACCCCTCGCCATGACATAGCCGAACTGACCCCACCAGACATTGTTGGCGATTATCAGGACCGAGCCGCCGGAACCTCCGCCGGCACCACCGATGCCCCGCCCGCCATTGGTCGGGGCAGGTCCGTTGGCGCCGTCCTCTCCATTAGCGGAAACCGTGCCGTTGATGTAGATGTTATTCGCAATCAGGATGATGACGCCACCGCCTCGACCACCCGCCGATCTGACAGTAACCGCTCCAGAGGAACTGGTCTGAGTGACATTCCCTCCTGAGGAACCGGACTCGGTGCCGTTGCCGTACGACATGTTGGTCGAGTTGGAGTTGCCTCCGCCGACCCCTCCCGCCCCAAGATGAGCACCCCCATTGGCACCAGTCCCGGAGTTGCCTCCGTGGCTACCCGAAGCGCCATGCCCGAGACCACCCCACATGATTCCGTCAGAGCGGATTGAGGCATTGGCCTCGATGATGATGGTGTTCGCGGTAATTTGCAATACCGGCCCATTCGAGTTGAGGGTTCCCGAAATATGTACGATATTGTACGAATGGTTGCCTTGCATATTCAGGGTCCCTAAAACGTTCAAGGTCCCCGAACTGGGCCAAGGGGCTCCCGAAGTGCTTCCCCAACCTGAGAAGGTGTTCGTCGTTAGAACTCCGACTGTGCCGTTGCTGCCGGCCGTACCAGCCGACCCGGTGCCCGAACCTGCTCCACCGCGGCCACCGACGCCCGGCGCCATTGACACGGTTCCGAGATTGCTGTATCCGTTGGCCAGCGTGATGATGGATATCCGGCCGCCACCGCCGCTACCGCCGCCATGTCCACCGGCGTTATTCTGGCCCCATCCACCCACAGTCGAGCCCGCCTGCGCAGCGTTGCCGTCGCCGCCGTCTCCACCGAGCGCAGTCACCTCGCCGTACTGAGTGATAGAAAGTTGTTGAGCCTGTAGCAGGATTGCGCCGCCAGAGCCGCCTCCAGCCCCATGGTTGCCCGGGCCTGAACCATTGCCGAGGCTTGCGCCAGTCTCGCCATCTTCTCCGTCCGCACTCAGGATTCCTGTAATGGTGATGTTGCGAGCGATGAGGGTTAGCTGACCTCCGCCGCGGCCGCCGACCGCTCTTGTTCCACTGCCGAAGTTGGAGATGTTGCCTCCGCTGGAACCTGCTTCACTGCCGTTGCCGTATGCCGTCCCTCCGGCTCCTTGGTTAGCGGTCCCGTTGCCGTTGCCACCATCGCCTCCGTCGCCTCCATGACCTGCGCCACCACCTCCGGAGTTCGCGGTCTGGGGCCCAGTTGGCGTGGTGTAGCCGTACGAGCCGTTGTTGCCCCGACCACTACCCCCCCAAGTGTTGCTGTCTGCGTAGATTGCACCACCCGATGTGATGACAATCTCATTGGCGATGATCGTCAGCGGCCCATCCGCGATGATGGTGCCGCAAGGAGCGACAATTCCGCATTGAATCCGCAGCACATCAAAGGCGTGGGTGCCGTTCCAGGTCGCCAGTCCGAGGACAGTCATGTTCTGGGTGCCGACGCCCGGAATCGAGCCGTTGCTGGGAGCGGATGTGGTTGTGAGTTCAATACCTGAACTGCCGAGTATGGTCTGCTGGAATGCGCCATTGGAGAACGCCGAACTTCCGGCGCTGAGCGAGTCGTTCTGCCATTCCTGAACTGGTGCGCCACTGAAATCGAACTCGGCCTCGGTGATGCGGGTTCCGTCCTCATAGCCAATTGACGTGGTCTCGTTCAAGGCGGGGCGCAGAGTGACGCTGGTATTGCCGTTGGCAAATTGATTCGTCTGCGAATTCCCCCAAGGGTGGTCTCCGTTCTCAAGTGAGAGAGGAAACAAACTGAAGACGCTGCTCAGCATCAGAAACGCCAGCAGCAGCGCCAGCCGATTGCGT
>DAVI01000056.1:3402-3537 GCA_002505495.1 Euryarchaeota archaeon UBA59
GATTGGGCGCCCTTAGGGCGCCGTCATTGGCTCACGAGGTTGCGCAGAACCGTCGGAAGGATTCCGCCGTTTCGGTAGTATTCGACCTCCACAGGCGTATCGAGGCGAACCGTCGCATCGAATTCCAGCGTTGAA
>DAVI01000056.1:3589-6392 GCA_002505495.1 Euryarchaeota archaeon UBA59
GTTCCCGCGAGTACGACCAGAGGAGTACCCTCCTCCTGATAGCGCATACTTGCCTCAAACACCGACATCTCCTCACCACTCGGAAAGTGGGTGGTGAATCCACCCTCTGTTCCCGGCACCAGCTGGTTACGAATCCGAATATTGGCGAAGGTGCCTCGCATCATCACTTCGTGGTTGCCGCGACGGCTGCCGAACGAGTTGAAGTCGCGCGGAGCGACCCCTTTGCTGACGAGATATTGGCCAGCAGAGCCGGTGTGTGGGAAGGCACCTGCCGGGGAGATATGGTCGGTGGTTACCGAGTCTCCGAGTTTGAGCAGGACATGGGCCCCGCTGATGGACTCGATTGGCTGAGGTTCAGGGGTGATACCCTCAAAGAAGGATGGAAGTCGAACATAGGTGCTCTCTTCGGCCCACGGATAGAGTGCGGACTGGATGCTTTGGATGGCGTCCCAGCGTGGCTCTTCGGTGATATCCGAATAGCGAGTGCGGAACATCTCGGGAGTGATGGCTGTGGACATGGTCTCGCGAATCTCCTCGTCGCTAGGCCAGATGTCAGCGAGGAATACGTCGTTGCCCTCGGAGTCCTTGCCGAGCGAGTCGTTCTGCAGATCAATGTCGAGGGTTCCGGCGAGTGCATAGGCGACGACAAGTGGCGGGCTTGCAAGGTAGTTCGCCTTGACTTTCTGGTGGATTCTGCCCTCAAAGTTACGATTGCCCGAGAGCACTGAGCAGATGATGAGGTCACCCTCAAGGATGGCTGCCTCAATGTCCTCGTCCAAAGGCCCTGAGTTGCCGATGCAGGTGGTGCAACCATAGCCGACCACGCTGAATCCGAGAGCGTCCAAATCCCCGGTGAGTCCAGCTGCGTCGTAGTACTCGGTGACCACCCTGCTTCCCGGTGCCAAACTCGGTTTGACCCACGGCTTGATGCTCATTCCGCGAGCCCGGGCGTTGCGCGCCAGAAGACCGGCTGCGAGCATGACTGAGGGATTCGAAGTGTTCGTGCAGGAGGTGATTGCAGCGATGACGACGTCGCCATGTTTCAGATTGAATCCTCGCTCGCCCACCGTCCTCTCATCACCGGTCGCAGCCGCATCCACACCGTGCCCTCGATGACCGATTGGCGCGGTCAGACTTTCTCGCCAGTGGCTCTGCATTTCGCTGAGAGGAACCCGGTCTTGTGGGCGTTTTGGACCTGCCATGGCAGGTTCGACGGTCGAGAGGTCGAGCGATAGGTTCGAGGTGAAGTGCGGGGTCGGTGAGTCGGGAGTCAGGAACATCCCCTGAGCGCTGAGATAGCGCTTGACATTCTCGATGTGGCCATCATCTCGGCCGGAGAGGCGCATGTAGTCGAGGGTGGTCTGGTCAACTGGGAAGAAGCCACAGGTGGCGCCGTACTCTGGAGCCATGTTTGCGATGGTAGCGCGGTCTGGTAGGGACATCGAGGACAGGCCGGAGCCGTGGAACTCGACGAACCGGTCGACGCAGCCGTGCTGCCTCAACATCTCGACTATGCGGAGGGTCATGTCGGTGGCCGTCACGCCGGGCTGTAGTGCACTGGTCAGCTCGAATCCGACCACCTCAGGCAGAAGCATGTAGATTGGTTGGCCCAACATCACCGCCTCGGCTTCGATGCCTCCTACGCCCCACCCCAATACTCCCAATCCGTTGATCATCGTGGTGTGGCTGTCGGTACCCACCAATGAGTCGAGAATCCAGACGCCATCCTGCTCGCGGGCGACAGAGGCGATCCACTCCAAGTTGACTTGGTGGACGATGCCACGGCCTGGTGGCACGGCTCGGAAGTTGTCAAGGGACTTCTGCCCCCACTTGAGGAACTGGTAGCGCTCCAGGTTACGCTCGTACTCAATCTCCAAGTTACGCTCGCGAGCGTCAGGGAAGAGACCTGAGACATCGACCTGGACCGAATGGTCAATCACGAGGTCGACAGGGACCTGAGGGTTGATTTTCTCCGCATCGCCGCCCAATTCGACCATCGCATCCCGTAGGGCGGCGATGTCGACTATCGCTGGAACGCCGGTGAAGTCCTGAAGGAGCACGCGGCTCGGCATGAAGGGAATCTCAGCAGTTGACATGTCGGGAGTCCACGACGCAATGCGTTCGACATCCTCATCGGTAACTAGGAATCCGTCGCACTTGCGCAGTGCCGCCTCAAGCAGAACTCGAATGGTGTATGGGAGGTTCTCAAGACTAACCCCGAGTTCTGCTGCCTTGGTTGGAAGTGAATGGAAAGCGGTAATCGAACCATCTGCAAGTTCGAACTGCTCAGTCCCACCCACAGTATCCCTCAGTCTAACGGGCGGGGGGGTTGTCCTTCAACCTCACGGAGTCCGCCTACGGCGGAATCATGGGAAGACGAGATGCATGTATGCAGTGTCGCCGGAGATTTCGATGCTGTGAATGTAGGGTGGGGAAACGGGTCGGTCCATCTCACCGACCTCGACTAGACTGATTCTGTCAATCAGTTCGATTCCGCCAATTTCACTGCCCAAGTAGGTACCTTCAGTTGCCTGACCGAAAACGGAGTGCTTGTCATCGAGCCAATCAGGGGTGCTGTCCTTGTCTATGAGGAAGAATTGGCTGCCTCCTGTGTTCGCACCAGAGTTTGCCATCGAAAGAACGCCGGGGCCATGGCGGTAGCTTGGGTGAAATTCATCGGGCATGGTCCAAGTGGTCATGTCTCCTTCCTGACCCTGCCCATGCCAAATCGCCGAATATCCTCCAATCCCGGGGCCTTCCTCTTGTAGAGGATAGGCTCCGTTCTCAATGTCACCGCCCTGAA
>DAVI01000056.1:6473-10036 GCA_002505495.1 Euryarchaeota archaeon UBA59
AGGAGCAGCCTCGGGATAGAACTCGATAGTCAGGGTCGCATCCCAATCACCTGAGGACTCGGAAGATATGTTGAGTGCCGCCTTAATCTCTGGCAGGTACTTCAACGTAGTCAACATCAGCATGCCAACTACCAAGATGGCGATAATGCCGTACATGGTGGGCGTCCCGTCAGCCCACAGCCGTGGCATGGAGGTGGCTCTGAATCCCTGACCATCCATCTCAACGAGAATGGCGTTGTCGCCACGTCGAGCAGCGCGGTGCTTCGGGTCGAGTTTGAGCGCCTTTTGATAGTGTTCATGCGCCTTGCGCATCATTTTCCGATCCGGCTTGTCTCCAGCAGTCGATAGTTCCCGTTCCGCCTCAGCAGCGTAGAACCAAGTCTTCGCATGGTCCGCAGCGTCGGGGAATTCAGCCCATGCACCGCGCAGAATCTCAAGCGCTTGGTCGTGCTCACCTGCGTCGTTCGCCTCCTCGGCCTCAAGCCACGCGGTCTTCAGCCCCTCAGGAGTCATGCTGCGGCCGAACCCGGTCGCATTGATGAATCCGACGGAATGAATTGTATGAGTGTAATTAACGAAAATCGGTTGGAACCTGCAAGCAAAGCCTCAAGGCTCGCGTGCGTCGCGGAAGGGAGTGAGGGCGAGGTAACTGTCCGTAGGACAGCGAGAGGCATCAGGGGTAAGACACCTATGGAAAAGGTAGTCAACGACTTCACATTCAACATAGCAACAGCCAATGGAACAGGCTCGCAGTCTGCGAATCTAATCCTTCTGCACTCGATGTTCGAGATGGGTCTTCCGGTTAGTGGAAAGAACCTCTTTCCGAGCAACATCTCCGGGCTTCCCACTTGGTACATCGTCAGGGTGAGTGAGGCGGGCTATCAGGCACCGGGCGACCGGACCCACATTCAGGTTCTGATGAACAAGGCGACTTGGGCGAAGGACTTGGCCGCTCTTGAGCCGGGGAGCGTCGTCATCTACAACACAAACGTGAAGTTGCCGGTCGAGCGCGATGACATCATCGCATATCCGGTTCCGATGACTAAGATTGCGAGAAGCCTCCATCCGAAGTTGGCTCGAATGATTGCCAACATCATCTATGTCGGAGCCATCGCTGAGTTGGTCGGAATTGACCAGGCGGTGCTTGAGAAGGCGATTGCCAAGCAGTTCAAGGGGAAACAATCTGCCATCGAGATGAACATCACCGCGGTGAATCTGGCAAGGGAGTACGTCGCTGAGAACATTGAGAAGTCGGACCCCTACTGTCTTGAAGCTCGCGAGAAGGACCCGAACACCTTTCTCGTCGAAGGAAACGAAGCGACTGCGCTCGGCAGCATCTTTGGTGGGGTCACGATGCTCTCATGGTATCCAATCACGCCATCCTCATCAGTCGCAGAGGAGATCATCGACTACATCCCACAACTGAGGACTGATTCTGATGGAAAAGTGACCTGCGCAGTGATACAGGCAGAGGATGAATTGGCTGCAGCCGGCATGGTGGTCGGCGCTGGCTGGGCGGGTGGCCGCAGCATGACCTGCACCTCGGGGCCCGGCATCTCGCTGATGTCTGAGTTCATCGGGCTCTCCTACTTCGCCGAGGTGCCCGGAGTCATCTGGGACATCAATCGTGTCGGACCGTCAACTGGACTGCCTACTCGCACCCAACAGGGCGACGTCAGTCTGCTCTACGAAGCGGGACATGGCGACACTAAGCACATCGTGCTGTTCCCGGGAACCGTCGAGGAGTGCTTTGAGTTCGGCTGGAGGGCCTTCGACTACGCCGAGCACTACCAGACCATGGTGTTCGGGTTCAGCGACCTCGACCTTGGCATGAACTTCTGGGTCTGCGACGGCTTCGACTACCCAGAGAAGATGGACCGCGGCAAGGTTCTGCACACTCAGGAGGAACTCGATGCAATCGAGAACTACGGTCGCTACCGCGACGTCGACGGCGACGGAATCTGCTATCGAACACTTCCCGGCTCAGGACTGAAACCCATACTAACGCGCGGAACTGGCCGCGACGAAGATGGAGTCTACTCTGAGGACCCCGCGACCTATGTGGCGACGATGGAGCGGCTGAAGAACAAGATTGAAGGCTCAAGGACGGCACTACCACAGCCCGTTCTTCGGGAGGAGGCGGAGCAGGAGGTGGGCATCATCTACTTCGGCTCGATGGAGAACACCATTCAGGAGATTGACGACCAGTTGGAGTCGACCGGTCGCAAGGTGAGCCAGTGCAGGGTGCGCGCCCTACCCCTATCCCCGGTGGTCGAGGAGTTCGTTCAAAACCACGAGACGATCATCGTTCTCGAGGTGAACAGGGATGGCCAGATGTACGGCATCCTTCGCAAGGAGTTGCCAATCGATTTGGTGCCCCGAGTCCACAGCGTTGCATTCAGCGATGGGATTCCCCCGCGCGCTCGCGTGTATAGCGACATGATTCTTGAGAAGTTGGAGGAGGTGGGTGCGTGACTATCAAACTCAACATCATCGAATTGCCAAAGTCAGACTACCAAGGGGGCCCCTCTTCGCTCTGTCCGGGATGTGGCCACGACCAGATTTCAAGCGTCATCATCAACGCTGCATGGGAAAACGGCATCGCGCCGGAAAACATCGCCAAGATGAGCGGAATCGGTTGCTCCTCCAAGACCCCCGCATACTTCCTAGGCAAGTCGCACGGCTTCAACACCCTCCACGGCAGAATGCCCTCCGTAACCACCGGCGCTAATGTGACGAACAAGGATATGCAATTCATCGCGGTCTCGGGTGACGGAGATACGGCCAGCATCGGAATCGGGCAGTTCGTGCACGCCATTCGACGCAACCTGAACATGGTCTACATCATCGAGAACAACGGCGTCTACGGACTGACCAAGGGTCAGTATTCAGCGACTGTCGAGGTCGGCTCGGCGAAGCGCAAGGCTGAGCCGAACGAGCAGGTTCCAATCGACTTGTGCGCGATGGCGATCAATCTCGGTTGCACATTCGTGGCCCGTTCGTTCTCGGGGGCCAAGAAGCAACTCACTTCTCTGATTCGGGCGGCGATGAGCCACCGTGGAACCGCGGTCATCGACGTCATCTCACCATGTGTCACCTTTGCAAACAATGACGAGTTCTTCCGCTCCTACGGCTATGTCAAGGACAACGACATGGAGTTGCACGCATACGACTACATTCCTCACTTCACACCTCTTGAGGAGGTTGAGATTCCAGAGGGAGAGTTCCAAGACATCTCGCTGTTCGATGGCAGCACACTGCGGCTGGAGACGGTTGAAAGTGGCCATGACACAAGCGACGCAGTCGCCGCCCTATCTCAGATTCACAGGGCTGAGCAGGAGAAGCGGCATGTCACCGGACTGCTCTACTACAATCCCGGGCCCAAGACCTTGGATGAGTGGCTAGAACTCTCTGAGACGCCCTTGGCTGACCTCTCCGAGGAGCAGATGCGGCCAAGTGAGGCTGACTTAGCAGCACTGCTTGCCGAGTTCCGTGAATGATTGGAGTTGCGCGCGCTTGAAAGCGACTGCACGCTCTGCGACCATCATGCAGCCGATGTTGAC
>DAVI01000056.1:10060-11463 GCA_002505495.1 Euryarchaeota archaeon UBA59
GAAGTGCCGCAGTTCGGCCTCGGCACCTTTCTGATGCAAGAGGCGGGCGAGTGCACGGCCGCCACCTTGGCAGCACTTGAGATGGGATATCTGCACATCGACACCGCGATGGCCTACGAGAACGAACATGAGGTCGGAGAGGCAATCGCAACCGCCATCGATTCAGGAGTCATCAGTCGCGAGAATCTGTTCGTGACCACCAAGCTTCGCCGGCCGCACGCGGTGAGCGCAGAGGCGGCAAAACAGCGCTGCGAGGAGTCGCTTGAGAACCTTGGATTGGACTACGTCGACCTCTACCTGATTCACGCTCCGCCGAAGGACCCGTTTCACCGGGCCCCCACTTGGGAAGGGATGGAGAATTGTCTCGAAGAGGGGCTCAGTCGGGCGATTGGGGTGTCGAACTACGGGGCTCACCACCTTGACAATATGCGCTCCTACGCAACCTTCCTGCCGGCCGTCAACCAAGTCGAGGTCCACCCTTGGCTCCAGCGTCCAGGTCTCCGGGCTGCCACAAGTGCCGTAGGGGCGGTTACCATGGCCTACTCGCCTCTCGCGCGCGGGAAGAAAGTGGAGGATGAGGGGATTGTCGACATCGCCGAGCGAGTAGGGTGCACTCCTGCTCAAGCGGCGATAAAATGGTGCCTCGACGCTGGCTGCATCACGATTCCGAAGTCGAGCAATGCTGGTAGGATTGCCGAGAATCTTGGCTCTTTGGAAGTTGACTTGAGTTCAGAGGTTGCCGCTTTGTTAGGACTTGAAGAGGGCTTCATTTCGGGCTGGGACCCGACTGCGGAGCCGTGAGGTGGTCGCAGTGGAGTGGTTTTGGTGGGTCGTCATAGTGGTCGGTCTGCTCATCATTTTGCCTGACCCGATCAGCCTGCTGTTCGGCTGGGTTCTCGACAAGTGGTTCAACGAGTTCGAGGAAGAAGGCGCCGACATCAGCGTCGAGCGGCGGTCTGAGATGGAAAAAGCCGGTGAGTTACGAGTGTTACCGACACGCGAAGAGAACTGATGCGTCATGCTGGCGCGCCATCAGCAGTAAGTAGCCCCTTCCAGATTCGAACTGGAGTCCTATGATCCAGAGTCACAGATGATGGACCGCTACACTAAGGGGCTGTAGGTCGGCCGACCAAGCCCGAATATTTCAAGCAAACCTCAGACCAAGCGGTAGGCATACTTGGAAACCCATCCAATCATGAGCAGCACCATGAACCATGCGAGGGAGAGCCTGCCGATGCGGGCGATTCGCTCCTTTTTGATGCGGTCGCGCTCTATCTCCTCGACGAGGGGAGCGAGAGGGTCGTCCCGACTCATGAAGGTCTTGAAGTCGGCGACAGGCTTCAAGCCCTGCGCATCTTGGGCGGTGGTGATGAGTGAGGTTCCAGCCGGCTTTGAGATGCCGC
>DAVI01000056.1:11591-11881 GCA_002505495.1 Euryarchaeota archaeon UBA59
GTCCCCGAGATGCCTTCCTTCCCCGACTTCTGGTCATTCCCCGGCGGCGGAGTAACACGGTTTGACAGGGTGGCAGCAGAAGAGTTGGCACAGTTTGGCGCGGATGACGAGGGGGCTGCCTTGGTGGCACTCCTTCGGGAGATGGTCGAGGAGGTCGGTTGGGCCCCTTCCGGTCGCGGCTTGGTGCTCGTCGATGAGCCGATTCGAGCCGCTGTGATGGATGACGGAAGGAATTGGCATCCGATGGTCGAGGATGGTGACATTCCCGCCAATCCCAGCGGATTCAAGGT
>DAVI01000056.1:11987-15600 GCA_002505495.1 Euryarchaeota archaeon UBA59
GAACCTCCCGAACCGTCGCTCCCGGCTGAACACAGCGAATTCGACGGACTGCGCTGGATGCGGCCAGTCGATGCACTCGCCTCGTGGCGGGAGGGGGCTATGCGAATCCCACCACCTCAAATCACTTTGCTACGGGACTTGATCTGCGCGCTGGAGGGTTCGGGAGGGGACATTGATGAGGCAGTCAGCGCACTTGCCACAGACCCACCGACCGGAGAACACAGAATCGAGTTCGCACCCGGCGTCGAGTGCATCCCGCTACCGACCGACACCCTGCCACCCGCTACGACCACCAACTGCTACATTCTCGGCGAGCCCGGCGGAGACCATCTAGTGGTTGACCCAGCCGCCCACGACCCAGCAGGTCTAGCCTATCTAGAGCGCAGAATTCGCGCCGTGGAAGCTGCCGGCGGCAAGATTCTGGCAACCATCTTCACACACCGACACCCAGACCACATCGGCGACCTGTCAGCCATTTCTGATATCTACAAAGCACCGATTTGGGCAACCGCTGAAACTCACACGGTCATCCCACCCTGTGATACCGACCGTGTGCTCGTCGATGGCGATAATCTCGTCATCTCTGGCCCTTCCGGGGAGGTGACTTGGCGGGTCTTGGAGACACCGGGTCACTGTCCGGGGCACATATGTCTAGCCAGCGAAGTGGGGGTGGTTTCGGGTGATTTGGCGGTGATGGTCGGGACGATTCTGGTGCCCTCGTCTGATGGTGACATGGACGACTACCTCGCAAGCCTCGAGCGCATCCGCGACCTCGATGCGCCCCTTCTGCTTCCCGCCCACGGGCCACTCTCTCCCGTACCCGAAAAACTGCTCAACCGATACATCTCACACAGGCGGGCGCGCCACGACCGCGTTCTAGACGCAGTAGTAAGCGGGATTTCAAACCTTGATGAAATCGCCGATTACGCATACGCTGACACGCCAGATGCCCATCCTGTTCTGAAGGTGGATCAGGCCTTTTCCCACCTCAAGGCGCATGAGCGCTCTGGCGCTGTTGAGAAAAACGGCGGGCGCTGGCTGCCGCAAGGCTAACTTTCGTCGCCCCAACCTTCATTCACAGAACCAGCCGTCCGGGAGGCATGGAAATCTATCTGATAGTAGGAATTATCCTGCTCGTTCTGATTGTCTTGTGGTATGTAACGACCTACAATCGATTGATTCGAATGAAGAATGAGTGCGACCGAGCATGGTCGAACATCGATGTTCTGCTGCAGCAGAGATACGACGAACTTCCAGGCCTCGTCAACGCCGTCAAGGGCTACGCCAAACACGAAAAGAGCATCTTTGAGGAATTTGCTGAGGCTCGCCAGATGGCTTCGAATGCCCGCGCACAGGGCGATGTTGCCGGCGTTGGTCGGGCTGAGGGAATGCTAGCGAGCATCATGCCACAAATCTATGCGGTTGCTGAGCAGTATCCCGAACTGAAGGCGGATGGGAATTTCATGAATCTGCAGCAGGCGATTAGTGACATCGAAGATGACCTCGCTGACCGCCGCGAGTTCTACAACTCCGCATCCACAAACTGGAACACGGCGATTGAACAGATTCCGGCCAACATAGTGGCCAACACGATGGGCGCAATTCGCAGAGAACTGTGGAAAGTCTCGACGCCCAAGGCTCGGGAGAGCATGTTCGAGTCGGTCGACGTCGTCTTTTGAAGATGCAAGCACTCTCGCCTTGAGCCTAGTCACTTGTCTTGGTTCAGATGGCGAACATCGAGATTGCGCCAAGAAGACACACGGTTGGGATGATGAGATACTCAACCTGACTTCGTACACGCCCCATCGCAGTTAATTCGGTCCCTTTCTCTAACCTCGCCTTGAATCCCGGAGCATCCTCGCCGACCATCTCCAACTTCCGATTCTGCCGAGTGCTCTCCACATCACCTTCTGCCTTCATCTCCTTGCGGCTGCGAATCTTGGCTGTCCCCATCATGTAACACGGGTCAAGGTACTCGAGCCCGTGAACTGTCCATCGATGACGCAGAATCCTCTTGTCACCCCTTGAAAATCCGAGCACGAAGAGGTTCGTCACGAGCCCCCGCGCCCTTGTGTCGTGACGACATCCCCAGCGAACCAAGTAGTCACCCACCTCGCTGCGGCGAAACTTCCCCGGTCGAACAACCACCCCTCCGGTGCCGTCGTGGAGGATGAAGTCGTGGTGCCCCGAATCCGAGCGAATCGTCTGCCAATACCGCTTCGTTCTCGTCTCGGTGCTGGTGTTGCCATCTGAGTCGGTCACGGTCACCTCGTACTCCTCCTCGATTTCGACTTCGTACTCCCACCTCCAAAGGTGTAGGTCTTCGACGGTTTTCGAGCGGTCGCCGTCAACGATGACGAGTGGGGCGGGCGACTTCCAACGGCGCACCTGCCCGACCAACTCCGCTGGGCCGACTGCCATCGAGCGGATGTTCTGGGTTGGAGTGTCTGCCATCGCCTGGGCCCGCTTCCACATAAAAACGGAGGCGAGCAGCCAAACGGCGGCAAGTCCCACATAGATGTAAAGGAAGGATTCGATGCCTTCGGTTGAGAAATAATTGGATGGCGCTGACTCTGTTTCATCGCCTGCGTAACCGGTTCCGGAGGTGTAGCCTAAGATGTAGACTTGTAACCCGACGCAGATGTATGCGAGTAGGCCGAAGACACCGTAGTTTGAGAGCATCGGGGGAGTCGGTGTCCCAACTCTGTTCGGGTGTTCGGGAATCAAATCGCCGGACTTGTCAGCCGCATAGATGTCGTCGGACCACTCCTCTTCCCCGTGTGGCGGGAAGACCCAATCCCGTGCCATGTAGGAGGGCCTGTGGATGGTGGCGGAGTTCCAGAAACTTTGCAGTTCCAACCCCCCTTCATCTTGGCGGATCTTGACTGCGCGTGGCCGCAGTTTCCTACGAAGATTGTCGAGTTTTTCTTGCAGCGGTGCTGGTGTGGAGGCAATCAATCCGAGAAATCCTGCTGCTGAGATTATCGGCATCAAGATGATTCCACCAACAATTATCAGGACTACTGCGAAGGCGAATCCGAGCCAAGCGATCCAGCCTTGCGGCTTGGTGAAACCGAAAGTTCCTCCTTGGAACTCATCGATGGTCAACTCTGGCGGAAGTGACATCGTCTACCGCTTGTGCAGACCCCGCATCATTGTTTGCTTACGCCGATGGGGTGATGAATGGTCAATTGCCGCGTCAAATCAACCGGAGGGGTTCGATGCGAGGCCAGATGACCAGTTTCGATGTTGCGAGAATCGCTGCCGAGTTGCGCCCGCTCATCGGCGCGCGGGCGCGCAAAGCGTACCATCCCCACTGGGAGCAGGTGGTTCTGCGACTCAATCCGAAGGAGGCGTCGCAACTCGACCTCGTCATCGTCCGCGGCAAGCGAATCTACCTCTCTCGCAGGGACCGCCCGATGCCGTCCAACCCCTCGCCATTCTCGATGCTGTTGCGAAAACACCTGATGAACTGCCGACTGACAGATGTGCGCCAACACGGCTTCGACCGGATTCTCACACTCGATTTCGACACACGAGAAGGACTCCGCTCTCTGGTGATAGAGATGTTCAGAGATGGGAATGTCCTGCTGCTCGATGAGGAGGGAGTGAT
>DAVI01000045.1:0-168 GCA_002505495.1 Euryarchaeota archaeon UBA59
GCAGTTGCAGCGTATGGTAACCCGGCCATCAGGACGGATGCCCCTTGGAGCGCCGTCTCAGCTGCGGTTCTCAGCCTCTGATCATCCACCGATGTGGGACATCTCTACCGGCAAGATGAGGCGGGGGCTATCATTCCCTTCACCCCGCTCCTCCGAATACCGGTCCCG
>DAVI01000045.1:368-3418 GCA_002505495.1 Euryarchaeota archaeon UBA59
CCAGAGGAGGAGAGGCGGGCCCGACAGCAGTCGCCGCAGAACGGTTCACTCACCGATGTGATGAGGCCGACTTCGTCACCCTCCTTCGTTCGCCACAGTTTGGCGACCTGGCCGACAACCGACTCGGCCACCGGCTCAAACTCGTGTAATTCAGAAAGAATCTGAAGGATTTCAGCGCCGGAAACAACCTCTTCCGCTCGCCACTTATTGGAAGCACCCACATCCATGTATTCGATGAACCGAACGGTCACGTCGGTGCCCCTGAAGTGCTCGAATAGGTCGACGACCGCGTGCTCATTGACGCCACGGCAGATGACCGCATTCACTTTGACAGGGCCCAGTCCGGCAGCCACGGCGGCATCGATTCCCGCCAGCACCACGGCCACGGAGGTCTCAGTGTCCGACATCGATTGGAAGGTCTCCTCGTCAAGCGCGTCTAGGCTCACAGTCACGCGGTCCAACCCCGCCTCCACCAACTCCTCTGCCATGCCTTCCAGAAGTGCCCCGTTAGTGGTCAAGGCCAACTCCACTCCATGTTTGGCCAACATCGCGACAAGTGTGGGAAAATCCCGCCTGAGCAGCGGCTCGCCGCCAGTCAGCCGGATCTTCTCGATTCCGAGCGGCACAAGCAAGGAGACCAGTCTATCGATTTCCTCGAAGCTCAGTATCTCAGAGCGTGGGAGGTATTGGTAGTCTGTGCCAAAGACCTCGCGAGGCATGCAGTAACTACAGCGGAAGTTGCAACGGTCGATGACCGAGATGCGCAAATCCCGCAGGGGACGGCCCATTGTGTCCGCTAGCACCATTGAGGGTTGTATCGGCAGTTCATGAAAAGGTTGGCGCGCCGGTATGCCCGCTTTGGTATACGAAATGATTCGCTGGCATAGCCCCGGGGGGTTTCCTTCGGGCATTGATATAGTGAGGACGACACAAGTAGAGACATGGCAACTAACGCCGGTAACATAGTATTGAACGGAAGAAAGGGTTTGAGCGCTCTACTGCTCGCACTCGCCTTGCTGGTGGTCACGGCCGCTGGCGCGGTGACTGCTGAACAGGCTGCGAACGCACAGACACTGGAGAATGGAGAACTGGATGAGTTGATGTTGAACGCTGTCTATGTAGACGCTGATACTGACTTGGCTGAATTGGATGAACAGACCAGGCTAGCCCTGGAACTTGCTGGAGAGTCGGATGACAGCGACGAGGGAGTCCTCGCACGCGAACTATCTGATGACTGGCAAGGAGTGGACCCACTACCTTGGTGGCACCCTACTCTGCACCCCCAGAGATGCGCCAACCCAACCACAAACAACAGCGCTGCAGTAGATGCTGAGCTGGAAGATTGTGACGAGTTGGAAGTCGTTGGTGTCGTAGTGATAATCTACACCGACGGACACATCGCCTGGGTAGTTGTTGTCGTCATCTTTGAGGACGGCAGCTCCGATGTCAGCCGCCATGGGCCAATGCGCCTATCGGCTGTTCGTGAGAGGCTTGCTGACTTCGATGGACGGATCATCGTCCACTGGCTTGACTTCGACGACGCTGACGACGACGCGGACACCGGATGCGCTGGCGGCTTGCTCGCTGGCCAGTACACGGTTAACGACGACGGCCAAGGTGGCCTCTTCCGCGCTCTGCTCATGAACGCTGACGGCGAGACCATCGGCTACATGTGGGGCCAGTACCAGAACGGCCAGTACCGCGGCGAGTTCATCACCCGCGGTGGTAGCATCAGCGGCACTGTCGCTGGAACCTACGCCAACGGAACCTTCCACGGCGTGTGGGATGCTGCTGACATGGACCTGAACGGCGCTATGCGCGGCCACTACATGGGTACCAGCGAGGACCAAGGGGTCTTCCGCGGTCAGTGGAAAGTCAACTGCAACGGCGGGGGCGACCCTGCACCACTACCGACACCCATCGAACCCAAGATTATCTGCAAGAAGGTGACAATAACCACCGAGATGATCACCGGAGCTGACGCTGAGGCACTCGACTTTTCGAATGCCACAACCAAGACCAAGGTCAAGGTAGTCTGCCGAAAGGTCATCCCATTCGGCGATGACGTCATTGAAATCGATGAGCCAAGGCACATCAAGTGCAAGAAGGTGTCAGCCGACTCCGAGTCGGATGATTCCCGCTGCAAAGTTCAGGCACTACCCCTCCGCCCATCGGTCAAGCCGATGCCGGTCGAGGTAGACCCTGTAGACATCAACACCGACAAGCCCACAATCGAGAAGTTGAAGCGCGATGCGGCTCAGCTACTCGACAAGGAGCTTATCGAGACCGACGGCGGCTTCACAGTCGAAGTCGGCGACGCAGCAGCTGGTGGAGCACTCAGCTCCATCTCGCTGCTTGGACTCGGCCTTCTGCGCCGACGATTCATGCTGCTCTGAGCATGAAGACCTGAATCTGTAATGCACACGCAGATTGATACGACGCAGCGGGGGAGCCTATTCCCGGAGGCTCCCCCGTTGCTCACTATTTCTGAACTAGCCCGCGAGAAACTCGATGAGTTCTCATCCAATTCGGATGATGGCTCGCTGGCACTCAAAGTCTCAATCATAGGTCGGGGCCCAAAGGGCTTCCAGTACGACCTCCAACTAGTCCCGGCCTCCGAGCAGGAGGAGGGCGACAATGTCTTCGAGGAGAACGGACTGACGGTCATCATCTCCGCCAAGAGCGCTCCCTACATGGATGGGGCCTCACTCGATTTCAAGGAGACACTGATGGGTGGAGGCTTCCACTTCGAGAATCCTAATCCGATCTGGTTGGACGACATCGCGAGGCGTGTCCAGGAAATCATCGACACCGAGGTCAACCCTGCGGTCGCCTCCCACGGGGGGAATGTCTCACTCGTGGATGTCAAGGACGGCGAGGCCATCATCGCCTTTGGTGGAGGCTGTCAGGGATGTTCTGCCGTCGATGTGACTCTAAAGCACGGTGTTGAGACGATGATTAAGGAAAATGTGCCGGAAATCACCATCATCACCGATGCCACCGACCACGCAGCTGGTGCCAACCCATTCTACTGATTGCATGGGTAGCGA
>DAVI01000091.1:0-782 GCA_002505495.1 Euryarchaeota archaeon UBA59
ACTAGATTAATTCCTCATCATGCTGACTTTCATGGCCGTGCACTAGATTCTGAAGAAAGGATTCTCATTGAGAGATTTATTGAATGGGTAATTAGAACCATACATACTCCACATTCATCGAGAGTAGACCCATTGTGTACTCAATTATTTGATGAGGCAAAACTTGAAGGTTCTGCTACTCGCCAGGAGAAGTTGTCACAAAGGGCGGCTAGAAAGAGCGCTTTGTCAAAGGTCTCCAACAAGAAGTCCAAAACAATATTGAGCAAGTCAAAACATGATTCATTTAGTGAAATATTGTCGCTTTTGATTGAGATAAGAGACACTCAAAAGGCAATATTAGATCATTTACAAAAATCCCCTTTGCGTAGGTTCAGGGATTGGATATTTGGTTTCCTCCCAATGAAGAAGCCTCGGCCACCAATAGAGGAAAAGATTTCCTCAGAAATCCCTTCTAGATTTAGACAGGAGGTTCTTACCGCTTTCAAAGAGAGTGAAGAAGGGGCACTTGGATTCCCAATTATTTTCGAAATTGAGAAAAATATCAAGGCGGATTACAAACTCACTTGGAATCAATTTTTTACTGAATTCAGTATGGATAATCAAGGTGCAATGAATACGAAAACCAAGGAATTACTGAAAGTCAGCAATATACCTCACACTCTTTCTCGAGACTCAGAAGCCGGAATAGACTACGCCCATTACAAAGCCCCCACTGAGTTAGAACACAAGTATTTCTGTCCAACATGTAACACTCTATTTCGAAAATGGGGTAAGGCGAAGTT
>DAVI01000091.1:917-2716 GCA_002505495.1 Euryarchaeota archaeon UBA59
ACACACCAATTATTCTGGTAATTTCTTTGGACAAAAGCGAATGTCGATCAAGCACTATCTTCCAGAGGAGCGCTTGGAGGTAGTAGATTCGTTGCCCAAAAATGAAATTGACACTGAAGGTTTCTCGAAAGTCATCGAGGAATTACTTGGCGACGAAGAGGTCCGTTGTAATGTCTTTGGCAATCTCGTTAGACGTTATCAAAAAGCGAATGAGTGGCCCAGATTGGGTTCCAAGGCCTTCTTGGATGCATTTGGAATACCATCGAATACAGGACTTGTCAATGCTATATTTTCAATCATGGGTGACAGGGTTACTTTAATCGGCGATGATAAAGTTACGGGAAAAATTAAGTTGAATGCAAAGAAAACAGCATTGAAACCAGAATCCACCTCAACATCGCCTGAACCAGAACTCGTAATGCAATTAGAGGAACACTTGGAGGTAGCCGATGCGTTGCTAAAACAGCCTTCGCCTCCCTCTCAATATATTCTAATTGATGGCCTTAACAATTCAAATGGTACTTTCCGCCTCCCCCGTGACCCACACCATCTCGGTGCAGCCCTCATTTGGATTACAGAAAATGCACATTTGTACCCCACATTCCCAGAGGTGAAGGAGCAACTGGCATCCGAAACAAACCTTTCAAAGTCCCGTGTTCATTATCTATTGACTAGAATTGGCATTATGATGGGGAGAAAAGACTGGCTTACTACTGTTACTACTTCCAATATGGATGCAATCGTCATTTTTGATGCACTTCAGACTCATGTCTATCAGGCCTGTTTGGACAAACAAATTGAGGTCACAGAACAGTACAACGAATACTTTTCACAGGCTCGTAATCACATCTCAGGAAACAACGAAGAAGAGTAGCTAAGGGATATCATCGAACTGGTATCCTGTCTCCCACTGTTTCTCACCAAGAGCCACTTCAAGCTCAAAGGGTTGAGGCAGAGACTACCCATTAGTTAGGCATCAGTTGTCAATGTTGTAGTGCAGCCCGACATTCCCCTTGCGAGCCTTGGAAGCTGCGATCACCAGTCGGCCAAGCAGCACCATGTTGCGAAGTTCTACAAGTTCGGTCGACGGCAGGCAGCGTTGCCAGATGCGGTCCACCTCGTCGTCGAGAAGCGCCAGCCTCCGCTCGGCCCGGCTCAGCCGCCAGTCGCTCTTCACCAATCCGACATCGTCACTCATAGTCGAGCGAAGTTCCCGTCTGTCGTGTACCAAGGGAGCGTGTTCCTCCAAGTCAGCCAACCCTTCGGCTCGCCAGTCCGAAAGAGTGCTGGTTTCCACTCGCGCGTCGGCCCCCTCGCCCGCCAGCCATTCGATGACCCGCTGGCCCGCCCGGTTGGAGAAGACGACCGCCTCAATTAGCGAGTTGCTAGCTAGTCTGTTCGCACCGTGGAGTCCTGTACAGGCAGCCTCACCGATGGCGTAGAGCCCGTCAATCGAGCGCCCGTTCCTAGTAGAGAAAGTGGGGTCATCAACTGCCAGGTCCCGCTGCCAGACCTCCCCCCACTCGTTGACTGCCAGGCCGCCCACGATGTAGTGTGCCGCCGGTGCCACGGGAATCGGGTCGCGGCCGAACACGAGGTGGTGTTTTCCAATCCTCTTTGCGATGGTCGGGAACCTCTCCGCCAACTCCTCGCCATCGAGGTGCTCGGTCACCAACAGAACATGTGATTTGCCACTCCGCTTCATCTCGGCGTCAGCAGCCCGCGCGACGATGTCTCGCGTGGCGAGGCTGCCTCTTGGGTCAGCATCTCGCATGAAGGAGAACTCAGCCGGGTCGGCG
>DAVI01000091.1:2815-8010 GCA_002505495.1 Euryarchaeota archaeon UBA59
ATCAGAAACGGTCGCTCTCCACTTAGGGCGAGCGCAGTCGGGTGGAATTGGACGAACTCCAGGTCGCGCACCGCAGCGCCGGCGCGCACAGCAATTGCGATGCCGTCGCCGGTCGCAACTGCAGGATTGGTGGTAAGACGCCAAAGTTGCCCAGCGCCTCCAGTGGCGAGTAGAACGGCCCGGCTTGGGAGGGTGAATACCTTGCCATCATCACCGAGACACCAGAGCCCGACCACCCCCCTTTCATCAGAGTGCCTGTCAGCCAGAATCAAGTCGAGTGCGAGGCAGTCTTCGTGAATCGTCACATCAGGTGAGGCGCGGCAGCCATCGATTAGAGCCCTCTCGATTTCAGCTCCAGTCGCATCCTTCGAGTGGAGGATTCTGCGCTGCTCGTGGCCTCCTTCCATCACCAGGTCGTACTCGCCGTCGCTCGCTCGGTCGAATCGGACACCCTCCGATATGAGGTCGTCAATTCGGGCACTCGCCTCGTTGACCACCATCCTGACGATTTCCTCGTCGCAGATGCCACCACCCGCCGACAGGGTGTCGAGCACATGGCCCTCCAGTGCCTCCAAATCGGTCGAGTCGAGAACTCCCGCAATGCCACCCTGCGCCCAGTTGGTCGAGGAGTCGGCAAGTCGCCGCTTGGTCACCAATGCGACCTTCAGCCCTGCCCGGGCACATTTGAGCGTAACAAAGAGTCCGGCGATACCGGAGCCAACGATGGTGACATCGGTCATCAGACTCACTCGGGAGCCGTCGCTCCACCCCGTTTGCATTGAAGGTTGCGCCATCGGCTCGCGCCCTTCCGGGAGGCCCTTGAGCGCCTGTATCGACTTCCATCCCTGCGCAACCGCTATCAGTCTCCGGTGAGGACCTGTGGACGATGTCGAAGGTGCGGCCGCTGCTATTCGCAGTCCTCGGTGTCCTGCTGCTCGGCTTCGTCCTCTACAATGTGGAGATAGGTCTCTACTACTTCCAGTACCCAGGAGAAATCATCCACTACAAGTTGAATCTCACGGAACTGGTGTCGGGAAACTGCGGTAGAGAGCAGATAAATGACGACCTTAGAGACTACCGCGAGAGCGCTTGCACCTCGCCGTTGGGCACCTATCATCTGACAGACCTCATACTGGCAGGTTTAGGGCTGATATGCTCTCTCGCAGCACCAGTCATGGCACTCCGACAGTCAGGCAGTCTCCGCGTCAGCCGTTCCACGGCAGTCAATCTCGCCCGTGTCAGGATGTTTTTGGGTCTCTCCCTAGTCCTCGTAGCGGTCGCAGATTTCCTCGGCTTGCTCAACGCAGATGGGCAACCGCTGGATTGGTCAGGGATTATCGGAATTGCTGTTCCAGCCTTTTATGTCGACATGGCTCTGCTACTCAGCGGGATCACGATTCTCCGAAAGGCGCTGAAGGCGCTCAAGCGCGCCTCCAAGAAGTCGGACAGGTATGCAGAACCCTGGGAAGTAGCCGGTGCAGGGACATTCAAGGGTTCACTCGAGAAGAGGAGCGGTTCGGGGCCGATGACCGTCGGTGACCTGAGGTCAGCTCTCCAGTTGGACCAGTACGAGGACATCTTCCAAGTCGGCACGAGCAGCGGGCACGAGGAAATGAAGGTCGGTAGGCTCTGCCACTACTGCAACGGCCAAGGCTGTGTTCAATGTGGTGGGACTGGAGAACTCAACTGATTCGGGTTCAGCCGGGAGATTTGGAGAGAAACAAGGGGTTCACAGGTGGCACCTCTGTCAAATGTCTCTGACTTTCATATGACAATCCGCCCGGAGAGTTAGTTGAATGAACTCGTATCGAGGATAATCAATGCCAACGGCTCTCATGGCGAGCGGTGTCTATGGACCGTTAGACGGCGTGGAGATTGCTCCTTGGAAACCGCGCGCTCGCGCGTTACCCGCCACTATGCTTTATACACGGTTGAAAGACCCCGGTGATTCCGTGGTCGTTAATTGCGACCACACCGCAGGGGATGGGACACTTGCATCTGAAAGCATTGGAACTAGAGAACTTCAAATCATTCAAAGGCGAGGTCACTATACCTCTTGAAGAGGGATTCACCGGGATCACAGGTCCCAATGGCTCCGGGAAATCCAACTGTGGTGACGCCATACAATTCGTGCTCGGAACGAGGAGTTCGAAGAGTCTGAGGGCAAAGAACATCGCTGAACTGATTTTCAATGGGGGCAACCGGGGAAGGGCCGCCAAGCACTGCAAAGCGACACTCGTCTTCTCCAACTTGAAGGCGAAGGACGGCTCGCGCCGAATGCAGGTCGATTCCGACGAAGTGAGGCTCACTCGCTCCATCAAACTCGGTCGTAAGGGGAATGTCAATTCTTCCTACTACCTCAATGATCGCCCCTCCACCGCCACAGAGATTCGCAGGCTCCTCACCGGGGCTGGCGCACGCGGGGACGGATACAACATCGTGCTGCAGGGCGATGTCACCGCACTGGCAATCATGACCGCGACTCAGCGCCGCAAGGTGCTCGAGGATGTCGCCGGTGTAACCGCCTACGACGATGAGATTCGCAAGGCTGGCAAACAGCAGGACAAGGTTGAGCAGTTCCTCGAGCAGATTGCGATTCTTGAGGAAGAGATCACCAGCCGCATCAAGACCCTCTCGAAGGAGAGAGAGCAGGCGATGAAGTATCGCGAGTTGAGGGAAGCACTCGACAACTCGCGCCAGACTCTGATGCAGTCGAGGCATCGCAGTCGATTCGAGGAGATTGAATTGGTTGCCGATGAGAGAAGCGGTTACATCGAGCGGTTGGAAACGATTGGTGAGGACATTCAGACAGGTGCCCAGCTGGAGCTTGACATCGAGGACCAACTGGCCGAGATTCAGCGTCAGTTGAACGAGGTGCTTGGCGATGATGGTAAGCGATTGGCTGACCAACAACGCCGCCTCGAAGTTGAGGTCGAGACCCGAAAGGACCGGATTAGTGACCTCGAGAAGACCATCGAAGAGGCAGATGCAGAGTCCGAGGTTCTCGCTGCTGAGCGAGATGATGCGCAGAAAGCACTCGAAGAGCACGAGGAATCCCTCAAGTCGGCCCGAGCGGCAGTTGGCGAGGCGGACGAGAAGTTACAGGCCGCGGCAGACGCCGAGGAGGAGGCGCGAACCGCCCTCGACTCAGGTGACAAAGTTACTCACGAGGCGAACCGCGCCTTCGGCAAGGCGACAGATGCAGTCGAGAAGGCGCAGAAAGATGCCAACGAGGCCCACCTCGAGGCAGAAAGGACGCGCCAGAGCGTCGAACTTCTCCACGAACAACTTGCCGAACTCGAGGTCGCGCTCGACGAAGCGCGACTGACACGCGACGACCTGCTCCTCCATGGCGAAGACCTTGAGGAAGGCGCACCCGAGACAGACCGCACCTCACTGGCTGAGCAACACGCTAGGATTCAACGGCAGGAGAGAGGCCTCCTCGAAGATGTCGAGAGAGCGGAGACCCAGTTGCGAACCGCCGAGATGACTCTCCTCCGCGCCCGCGGCGAGTTGGAAAACCGAAGCGGCAGTCGAGGCGGAATGGCCCAGGCGGTCAAGGCGATAATGACCCTCAGAGACCGCGGCGAAGTCAACGGAATTCTCGGTTCAGTCGGTGAGCTCTGCGCTCCCAAGGAACCCCGTCACGAAGAGGCATTGGCTTGGTCGATGGGTGGCGGGATGAACAGCATCGTCGTCAGAAATGATGAGACTGCGGCTAAGTGCATCGCCTGGTTGCGCAAGAACGACGCTGGCCGTGCCACCTTCCTTCCACTCAACAAACTGCAGTCACGCCGGCCGGCTGGAAAGGCAGTGATGGTTTCCCGTGAGGCGGGAGTCGTCGGATTGGCAATCGACCTCCTAGACTTCGACCCGTCAATCGAGGACGCGGTCAGGAATGTCGTCCGTGACACCCTCATCGTCGATACGATGGACATCGCTCGGCGTCACATGGGTGGTGTCAGGATGGTCACTCTCAACGGCGGAGTCATCGAAGCGAGTGGCGCCATGGTCGGCGGCTCATCCAAGGGTCGCAGAATGCAATTTGGTGGCCGAATAGCAGGTTCATCAGCGGTGGAGAATGCACAACAGGAAGTCGAGCGGCTGCAGTTGGTCTCTGAGACCACCCGGGCAGCCCTCAACGAACTTCGCCGTAACGAACACGACCTCCGGGAGAGGATCGCCAACCTCACCAATGACGACCACGCCCTCCAAGTCCGTGCCTGGAAGGACGACCTGAAAAGAGCCGAGACCGCCTTCACCGCATCTGAGAGCAAGGTCACATCGGCCAACAACAAGGTCGGTCTGGAGAAGACGGCCCAGGAAAAGTCTGAGCAGAAGGCAGAAGCGGCTGCCACTGCATTGGAACAGTCGGTCGAAGACCGAGCGACCGCTGCCGAGATTCTTCAAGCGGCGAGCCCGGCTCGCCTCTCCCTGCTTCTGCGCGACTCGGAGAGACTACGCAACGAGGCGGAGCGTGCCAGACTCACCGCGGAGTCGACCCTCTCCGGCGGCGAGAATCAGTCACAACTTCTCGGTAGTCAGGCGGCAGACTACTCCCGCCGACACGGCGAGCAGATTGGCATCATTGAGAAGGCGAAGGCGAGAATCACAGAGATGGAGGGCGAGATCGAGGTCTATCAAGTGGAACTCGACATCGTCGTCGAAGCACACTCACAGGTCACCGAGGAGCACAGGGAGTTGGATGACCAGCGCCTCAACCTCCGCGAGGACAGAGCAACCCTGCGCGCCCGATTGGAGCAGAAGGGGCGCGAAAGGGAGACAACCCGCAAGCGAATCGACGACCTCAACTTGCAGATAGAGCAGAGGCGACGCGCACTCGAGGAACTCACAGAGGAGATGCAACTTCTCGAGATCAGGCCGCCCAAGAGTGACGACACCCTTCCAACTGTCAAGGACATCGAAGCGATTGTCCGAACACTCGAGCGCAAGGTCAACAACCTCGGCGATGTCAACATGCGAGCCATCGAGCAGTACGACGAAGCAATGGAGCGCAGTGGAAACCTCACTGAGGATGCAAAGAAACTCCGGGCGCGGAGAAACCAACTGGTCGGTCTCGCCGACCAACTTGAAGATGAGCGCTGCGCCCGCTTCACAACAGTTCTCAATATCGTCAATGAGAATTTCGGCCGAGTCTTCAAGCACCTGCAACCGGGTGGCGCAGCAGAGTTGCG
>DAVI01000091.1:8067-10700 GCA_002505495.1 Euryarchaeota archaeon UBA59
AAGAAGAGCGGACTTGGCCTGCTATCCGGCGGCGAGAAATCGATGGCTGCACTGGCACTCATCTTTGCAATCCAAGATTTCGAACCCTCGCCGTTCTACTACTTCGACGAAGTCGACCAGAACCTGGACACCTTCAACGCCGAGAACATCGCCTCGCTCTGCCGACTACGCAGCCAACAGGCGCAGTTCATCATGGTGACATTGCGAAAGGTCAGTCTGCAACTCGCCGACCACCACATCGGAATCACCCACGCCGGCGACGGCTGCAGTCGTCTCATAACAGACTTCGACCGGGAGCAGGCGATTGAACTAGGGGACGCCGCCCACAAGGAACTCGAAGCGATGAAGGCCACCGAGGAGAAGAAGAAGGAACTCGAGGGCCTTCCAAAGGCGGCAGACATGGCGCGCGCTCCAGAAGAGGTCGAATCACCGTCCAGTCTGGGTGGTATTCACCTCGATGAGCCGGTCGAGGCCGACGAACTCGAGTTGGAGGCGGAGAGCGAACTTGCAGATGGCGACATCACAACCGAAGATGCCGACGAGTTGGAAGATGAGGACGGTACTCTGGTCTCACTCGCAGACCGCGCCGAGGATTCCAAGGAAGACATGGACGACAAGTTGAGCGTCGCACTCCCCATCGAGCAGGAACAGCGTGACGAATTGGACGCCCGCGACTCCGAGGAGGCAGCAGCGGAAGCCGAAGAGGGTGAAATCGAAATCAAACTCCCGACAGAGGACGAGAAGGAGTGAGTCAAATGGTCACGATGGACTCTCACTCACTGCGCGACGACATCATCGCAGCGATGATTGGCCACGACCAGAAGGTCGGGCTGCACAAGAGCCGCTACGCCGACCACATTCAGGAACTCGCAGAGATGGAGCAGGCCGAGCATCAGGCGCTCATCGATCCGTTTGACCGAAGTGTCGCACTCGTTCTGCAGATGTTCAACAGCAATGACCTAGACCCGTGGGACATCGACTTGGAGACTTTCATCGAGTTGTTCAACCAGAGAATGAAGGACGCTGAGAACATCGACCTGCCGACCTGTGGCCGCCTGATTCGCATGGCTTGGCAAGTCCTTCACGGACAGGCCTCCACCCTCCTGAGCAGGGCTGAAAATGCCGACGGCTGGGAAGATGATGAGTGGGACTACATGCCGGGCTGGCAGACTGAGTACGATGACGACGAATTCGCTTTCACAACGAGCATTCTCTCCGGCGAGGCGAGTGATGCCCTTCCGAGCCTGTTTGACGGCCGCATCAAGCGTGATGCGGGCCGGCCGGTCACACTCGCCGAGCTGTTGGGCTGCCTCGCAGAGGCACACGAGGATGCCGAGGAGAGGCAGATTCGAGAGGCGGCCCGAGTGAAGCATGCGGCTGAAGTGAAAAACGCGATCGCCGACGTCAAGGGGCGTGTCCATCAAGAGAACCTCGAAGAGGAAATTCGCAGCACCTGGTCCGCCATCCGGGAACTTGCACCGACTGGTGAACCGGTCACCGTCCAGAAAGTGGCTGAGCGACTGAAGGAGCAGGGAATCGACCTTGGATGGAATCCAGAGGATGCGGAGACCGAGGGTGGCATCGTCGGCTTCGTCTCAGCTCTCTTCCTGACCCACCGCGGGTACACCGACATATGGCAGGTGGAATACCCCCATGGAGATATCTTCCTTCAGGACAAGTGGCCTCATCTGGCCGACTTTGACGCGGTCACCGTTGAAGTCACACCGGAGGTGGAAGCATGAGTGAGGAGCCCCAACTTCCAACTTTGTTGGAGGCGACACTGTTCGGGGCAGGGCGTTCTCTCAAGCAGAGCGAGTTGGCCGAACAGTTCGGAGTGAGCGAGTCGACCATCAGGATGGAACTTCTCGATTTGCAGCAAACGATTACCGCCAGAGAGGGGACTGCGATCCAGTTGACCGAAATCAACCGCTATTGGGTCCTCGAGGTCAAGCCTCAACTCTCCAACCACATCCCTAAGATTGCACGGACCGAGATTCCGAAGCGACTTCTTAGGGCGGCGGCACTCATCGCCTACCACCAGCCGATGAAGCAGAACCGTCTTGTCGAGATGTTGGGGCAGGTCGCCTACGAGCATGTCGGTGACCTGCGAGAATTGGGTCTCATAGACAAGCGACTCGACGGCAACACACGCCGTCTGACCACCACTCGCCGCTTCTCCGAGTACTTCGGATGTCCCCACACCTCAACTAATGACGTTGCCGCCTGGTTCCAAGAGCAGGCCCGGGAGCTCGGACTGACCGGCAGCCAACTCGCAGATGTTCTTTCGGGCGCCGAAGGTGATGATGACGGCGATGTAGAGGAGGCCGAACTCGATGAGGATGGTGCCGAAGAAGCCGAAGCAGACTCAGAATCCGAGGACGAATCCGAAGAGCCTGAGGCCGAGGAATCCGACAACGGTGCGCCGATTGAGTTGGCTAGTGAACCTGAAGAAGAGCCCGAAGCCGCGGAAGCCGAGTGAATTACTCGCCGCGCACCTGTCTAAGAGCAGTCTCGATTGATTCGGCGGTTATTCTGCCGCTCTCTTTTGCCAGTTTGACCACTTTTTCGACCTCGTCATCAGCGGCGCCAGCGGTGACTGCCATGTTACGGGAGTGGAGTTTCATGTGTCCAGC
>DAVI01000091.1:10768-13255 GCA_002505495.1 Euryarchaeota archaeon UBA59
AGTTCATCAGCGGTCCTCGCACCCATGATAGCGACGTTCGCCTTGGCTGTGGGGTGTACCCGCACCGCCCCTCCGACCAGCCCGACCGCCATGGGTAGTTCGATCGAGCCGACGAGATTCCCCTCGTCGTCCTTCTCCCAGTGGGTCAGGGAGCCGTAGGTCCGCTCGTGTGCTGCGTAGGAGTGCGCTCCTGACTCGATTGCACGCCAATCCTGCCCACACGCCACCGCAATCGCCGAGATGGCGTTCATGATGCCCTTGTTGTGGGTGGTCGCACGGAATGGGTCTGCGGCAGCGAAGTGATAGGCCTGGATGATGCCATCAATCACCTTGGCACCCTCCTCAGAAGACTCGCCCGCATTGACCATCTCCTCTGGCGTGAATGTGGCTCTGACTCGGGCCAACCTGTGGACCGCGAGGTTGGAGATGATGCGCAGGATGACCGTTCCTCCGGTGATGGATTCGACTCGCGGAGCGATGCTCTCAGCCATCGTGTTGACCGCGTTTGCACCCATCGCATCGCGGCAGTCAACGAGGATGTGAACAATCACCATCGGACCGGATTGGGTGTCTAAAACACGCGCTTCCAACCCCTTGCAACCTCCACCGAACCTAACTAGAATCGGGTCAACTTCGTTGCACGCAGAAATCAGTTCATCAGAGGCGGAAAGCAGTGCTTCCTTGGCCGCAAAGGGGTCCTCACAGCCGACCACTTGTATCTGCCCGATCATGATTGGGTCGGTGTTGTCTGAGACGAAACCACCCTTGGCGTGACAGCGTTTTGCCATGTTGCTGGCAGCAGCCACAACTGAGGGTTCTTCGAGGGCAAATGGGACCAGATAATGTTCGCCGTCAACGATGAAATTCGTGGCCACTCCGACAGGCAGCGCGAGGGTCCCAATCACGTTCTCGATGATGCGGTCCGCAGCAGCCTCAGAAAGCTCCCCTGTAGCAGCCAATGCAGCGACCGCCTCGGGGTCCAATCCGGCCAGTTCTGCGACCTTCTCGCGACGCTCCTCGACGCTCAGTTTGTAGAAGCCTTTCAGGCGGCTGTTTTCGACTGGCATCGTGATTCCCCACGCTGTCACTTTCAGCGGCCCATCTAAAGCATTCCGAGGCCAAACCTCCGACCGCCTCCACCGGACTTTCAACCTTCTCTGCAGGGAATGCAGACCTGCCGAGTACAGGGCAGGAAAGTGAAGGAGTCCAGCCTCATTTCTAGGATGAAAGAGGGTGGGCGCCGCCACTCCTAATGCGTTAGTGAACCGTTAATCAGGAGGTACTGACGGGTTAACGCTTTTTACGATGCGTTATTAACGCGTTAATGAGGAATATAATTGCCGTAAAAAGTCACAGTTTTAGGAGTATTTGGGGACTCGGTGGTCCTTTCAACGGTTACAAACGGGTCCCGAAACCATGGTCCGACGCGTAAACATGTTAAGTGGACTTTGAGTTGGCGCGTATTAATGCAGTCAGAGCGCCCTGACAGGCTGAACCTACCACACCTGAGGTCGAACCCTTTCGACGTCCGAGCCTTGACCCATGACCAACTCGATTTGATGATTGGCAGGAACGATGTTTTCAGCGCACTTGGGAACTCGATTCGGTTCTTCTCACCAAAGGTGGTTGCACTGGTTGGAGAGAGGGGGAGTGGGCGCACTTCCGTGGTCCAATCTCTGGCCGGAGTGACCAACCAGTTCCACACCGTTTTCTGGCCCTCTTCCGAGGTCGTTCCTACCCTCCTGAACCAGCTCTATTGTGACCTGATGGGAGACTTTGAAACACCCCCGGTTCCAAGCGCTCTGATCCACACTCTGCAGGAGGAGTTGGGGAGCCGTTCAGACCTGCTCCCACTGATCGTCATAGATGTCCCGTATGTGCACGGTCCTCTGCTATCAGAGGTGGTCTGCGCGCTGATGCCGGTGCTCACCAACTTGCGTGCTCTCACGGTCATCACGATGACCCCGGGACAACTAGCCGCCTTCCCAGAGGAACTACTCGCTGAGATGGATGTCACAGAGCCGCTAGCACCGCTCAACAGAGGCCAGATGGCAGAACTCATCGCGAAGCGGGTGCACAAGGCGAGCAGGGCTGCCTGGACCGCGCCGGGGCCGTTGCTGGACATGGTGATGGAACAGACCTCCGGCCATGTCGGTCGAGCGATTCGCCTGCTGCGCGATTTGGTGGACCATTCCCGTGGAATGCCAGTCACAGACGCCCGGAACCTCGAACTGAGCATCTCCTTCTACGAGCGGGGGCGCACGAAGGTCGACGATGGGACCTTTCAGCGGGTATCAGAGGCTGCGCCCCCCATACTTGAGACTGAAATCGAGGTGTCAGAGGTAGATGATGAGCCAACGGCCGACTCCGAGCCACCCGAACCCTCTGAGTCAGACCCCTCAAACACGGTGTTCGAAGAGGAGGAGACAGCACCCTCCACACCTGAAGTCGAGGAACCGGAGCACCTCTTCCCCTCATTGGCGCAGG
>DAVI01000091.1:13397-21185 GCA_002505495.1 Euryarchaeota archaeon UBA59
GAACAGGAGCTGCTACGCGATGAGGCGGGCGGGGCGGAAATCATAGAGATGGCACCCGGGACAGCCCCGCCGCGCTCGGCTGGAGGATTCGGCGCCCTCATTGACCGGAACCGCGACGCCGCAATGACCCAACCACCTCGCATGACGAAGCGACCGCCAAACGCTCCTAAGACTCAGGGCCCTCACAAGGCGCGCCTCCAGGGAGACCAACTGAAGCCAAGCAAAGGCCGTAAGGTGGATACTTCCGACCCACGCGTTGACCTTTGGGTCGCTGAAGGTGCAGAATCTCCCTTCGATGGGTCAGACCCAGCTCCCGAATCCGCCTCTCCCGTGACCGCCCAACCGGCCGACCGGGCTCCTGCGGGTGCAGGCCAAATCCAAGATTTGGGAGATGAGTTGGGGTCGGCAGGGCAACTCGACGAAGAAAACGACGAACAAGAGCCCTTTGAGCCTGCACCAGTAGAGGTCAGAAACGCACTCGCTCACATACGTCGACCCCGCCCCATCCAACACGCTCCGGGGCTCGACATCAACCGACTGATGTCTCTCGGAGAGTCCGAGATGACGATTTTGGAGCAGGCGATTGAGCGTGAAGTCTCACCATCCGATGAGTTCCTGCAGACCGAATTGGACGTGGGAAGGCCCCGGTTGTCACAACTTTTCAACGGCATGGAGAAGTTCGGCATCCTCACAGCACGGAGGCAGGGCAGATCGCGACTGTTCCGAATCAGTGCTCAGGCCAAGGATCATCTGACCAACCTCGGACAGGGAGGTGAGTGAATGGATGGCGACTGGCGGGTCTCGTGGAGCCACCAGTTGGAGGGCCGTGTGGGCGCCGTCTGCGCCCTTTCGGACGGGATCATCGTCGCTTGCGGTGGTGTTGTACGGCTAATCTCCGACCTCGGTGACTTTGTCTGGAAGAGGACTTTCCAATTCGACGTCTACAGGCTTGTGGCCGACTCCACGAACGTGGCCGTTCTCTCTGGCCCGGGATTCCATCTGCTGAGCCTTGCGACAGGTGACCCACTCGGTGAGGGCCGCGCCGTCTCAGGGGGTTTCCGGGATGTGCTTTCTCGGCCGGGCGGTGGCTGGGTGCTCCCTGACAGGGGTGACCATGTCCACCTGTTCAACAATGAGGGGCGAGGAATCCGCAGACTGCGCCCCGGCAGAATTCGCAAGTTGGTCGGCTGGCTCGACAGAGAGCATCTGCTGGCGATGGATGACGACGGGCATCTACGCTGCCTGCGCCTGTTCGGCGAGGATAGTCAGCGCATTATCGAGGAGAGGCGTTGGGCGTGGGCTAGCCGCCTCTCATCCGGACGAATGTTGGTGCAGGCGATGGATGGTAGTATCCTCGAAGGGGTGCCAAACCCGTTCGGGTGGGACTCCTTGGAGCAGTTGGTATCGACTGGGGTCGACCCATTGGAGGCGGTCCGAACCGGAGACGGCTGGTGGATGCTGACGATGGACGGTTCTCTCGATCGGATTCCACCAAGTGAAGGGGATGCGCTGCCAGCTGGAGTTATTCTAGCGAGCAACGACGCTGATGTGATGGCATCCTCCACACGCGACGGGCTGCTCCGCTGGTGGGAATCGCCCCGCCTCATCTCACGAAGGAGCGAACTTCTGCGCAAGTTGGTCTCCGAGGAGCGACGCAGGGTCGACTGGGAGCAGCGGCAAGTCATCTTCGAGGCGGCGAGGGATGCTGAGGACAACGGTCTGCTGACCCGCGCGGTCGAACTCTATGGCACCCTCGGAAGGTCAGAAGATGTCCATCGGCTACTCGCAATCAAGGAGCGAGGTGGCTGATGTGGCCACAGATGGCTCCAACGACAGAGTCACAGTTGAGTTGGTCGAGAAGTACCTCGACCTGACCGCTCGCGCCAAGGAGAAGGCCACCCCCATCCCAACATCCGAGGGTGGTGACGCCGATGCCACCCGGTTGGCTGACATGATGCGAATGTGCGATGACTACGCCGCCGACGCCCGACACTTCATGGAAACCGGAGACCTAGTGCGCGCCTTCGGCGCCATCAACTACGCCCACGCCTGGCTCGACGCCGCGGTGCGCATCGGACTGCTCGACGGCCACGGTGACGACCAACTCTTCACTCTCCCCCCTTAACTGTCAGAATGGTGGCAATCTCTAAGAACGGTGGAACTTCGAAGCGATTGGTTCACGGACTAGGAGCGGGGCGAAGATGGCAGGCGGAGCGGCGGAGGGCGAGCGAATGACAGGATATCTAGACCGTATCGGAGCTGGGAAGATACTGGTTGACCCCGAGCCTCTCACCTTCGACTTCATCCCACCCGGCCTTATTGGGAGGGATGACAAGTTCGACCACATCGCTTCCATATTCCAATCAATCGACAACTCCCGCGTCTCCTGCCACGTCGCCATCACCGGCAAGGTCGGGAGTGGTAAGACAGTCCTCTCACACCTGTTCACCACTGATTTGCAGCGCCACTTGGCGGGCCGCCGTGAAATCCAGGTGGTTCATGTCAACTGCCGCAACAACCCCTCCAAGTCACAAGTTCTCCAGAGAATCGTGACCAGCCTCGACGAACGCCATCCTGAGCGGGGCTTCGGCAGCGGCGAGATTCTTCAGTCAGTGCGGAAGCAGTTGCACGGCAGCAGGAGCCACCTCCTGCTCGTCCTCGACGAGGTCGACCATCTGCTGCGTGCTGACAAGGGCGACCTGCTCTACCAACTACTGCGCATCGATGAGGGTCAGGAGGAGAGGGGGACGATCTCTCTGATCATCATCAGTCAAGAGCAGGTGCTCGACCAGTTGGAGCCCGCGGTACTCTCGCGCTTCGGAAAGGGGCACCACATTCGAATGGAGGCGTACGACGCCGATGCCCTGATGGAAATCGCCCGCCAGCGAGCCGAACTCGCCTGTCATGACGGCTCGGTGTCGGATGGCGTTCTGCGCACAATCGGTCAGCGAGCCTCGGAGCATGGCGACGCACGCGTCGCCATCGAGTTGCTTGAGGACGCTGTCAAGAAGGCGGAAATAGCCGGAAGGGATGAGGTGTTGGCAGACGATGTGCGTTTCCTCGCAAAGGGGATTGGACGGCCCGTTGAGCCGGGTGTCGTAGACGCCCTCAGCCAGCATGCACAATTGGCACTGCTCGCGCTATGTCGGCGACTCAAGAAGGAGGACGAGGTGTCCACAGGTGATGCCGAGAAGCTCTACCACGTGGTCTGTGAGGAATACGAAGTCGAACCGCGCAGCCACACCACCTTCTGGAAGTACCTGAAAACGCTGGAGCGGCAGCAACTCATCGAGGCGCGCACGGCCAATCGCACCGAGGGGCGGGGCCGCACCCAATATTTCTCCATCCCAGCAGCCATGCCGGGCACCCTCGAAAAGCGGGTAGAATCGGCACTCCAGAGCAACTCTTGAACTGAATGTCCAGCAGGGTGGCAGAAATGCTCGGAGCAGCGCAAGATTGAGGGAAACAGCGGCCCCTCACCGATGAAGTGCGGGCAATGTCAGTCTTCGACTGTAGGGTAATTGCCTTATAGGGGCCGCTTGTCGGCGGGACGCTGAGTGATTATCATGGCGCGAAAGACAGATGCTGTGTTCAAGGCGGTGGTCAACGACACCGACCCCTCCAATGGGGGCAAGTCGTACGCCGTCGAGGTCAAGGGAGCGAACTACAACCACTTCCTCGGGAAGAAGATCGGCGATGTCGTCGATGGTCAGTTCGTGGGTGAGGGCGACCATTCTCTGCTCGGTTACAAGTTGCAGATCACCGGCGGCTCAGACCGCACCGGAACTCCGATGCGTCGAGATGTCGAAGGGGGCAACCGGCAGGCAGTTCTCGTCACAGAGGGCGTCGGCTTCAAGGCTCACAAGTTGGTCAGGAAGAAGGGCGAGCGCTACCGCTACCGATACAGTGGACTTCGCAAGCGCCGATTCTTCCGCGGCAACACAATCACTCAGGATACCGTTCAACTGAACTTGAAGGTCGTCGATGCGGGCAAGAAGTCGCTCGGCGACATCTTCGGAGGGGAAGCCGACTCCTCCGATTCCAAAGAGTCGTGATTGGCATGGAGAAGGAGTGGGTTTCAACTGGCAAACAAACTCCCTCAGCAGCCTGAAGTCAACATCGGATTAGTAGGTCATGTGGACCACGGAAAGACCACTCTGACCCAAGCCCTCTCCGGAACTTGGACTGACACCCACTCGGAAGAGCGAAAGCGCGGAATCTCAATCAAGTTGGGCTACGCCGACACCGCATTCTACAAGACCCCGAAAGGTCAGTACTACACCACGGGCAAACACCCGAAAGGGAAGGATGACGTCCCAAAGGAACTCTCCCGGGTCATATCATTCGTCGATGCGCCCGGTCACGAGACGCTGATGGCGGTGATGATCAGCGGTGCCAGCATCATGGATGGCGCGCTTCTTCTCATCGCTGCCAACGAAGAGTGCCCCCAAGCACAGACCCGCGAGCATCTGATGGCGCTGGAAATCGCCGGAATCGACAACATCGTCGTGGTTCAGAACAAAATCGACATCGTCTCCAAGGAGCAGGCGCTCAACTCCTACAAGCAGATCAAGGACTTTCTCGAGGGAACAATCGCCGAGAGTGCCCCAATCATCCCCGTCTCTGCCCACCACGATGTCAATCTCGATGTCCTGATACAAGCGATTGAGCAGTTCATTCCGACTCCGGAAAGAGATTCAAAGGCGAGTGGCCTCATGCACATCGCCCGTTCCTTCGACATCAACCGGCCAGGCGCACGCCCGAACGACCTCAAGGGTGGAGTTCTCGGTGGCAGCATCGTTGACGGCACATTCAGTGTCGGCGACAGGATTGTCGTTGCGCCCGGAAGGAAGGTCACACAGGGAAACAAGGTGTTCTGGGAGCCGCTGGTCACGACCATTTCGAGCATGAAGGGTGGCGGACAAAACCTCGACACGATGCACGCGGGCGGACTGTGTGGAATTGCCACTCCTCTCGACCCAAGCCTCACCAAGGCTGACGAACTCACTGGACAGGTGGCTTCCCGAGAAGGGGAACTCCCGCCGATATGGAATTCAATCGAGCTCGACTTGACTCTCCTGAAGGAGATGGTGACCGGTGGCGGTGGAAGCGCCGACAAGGTGCGACCCCTGCAACCCAACGAGATGCTGATGGTCAACTCAGCGACGGCAACTTCCGTCGGAGTGGTCAGCAAGGTGAAGGGGCGCGACGCCACACTCACGCTGCGACTACCAATCTGCGCGCCAGAGGGTGGGAGAATCACCCTCTCACGGCGGGTCGGAGCCCGCTGGCGCCTCATCGGCTACGCCACCATCAAATGAGGTGGATGAGGTGGTCAGTTCCATCGGTTCTCGAGTGGGACAACACTTTGCGCCCTTGCGAGCAACTGGGGCAACACTAGAGTTGGAGGCGAACGAGTGACCAAGGTTCTGATCGATTCCTGTGGTTGGGTCGCTGCCGTGGATGGTGGAGTCAACTTCGACCACGCCCTCTCCTCCCTAGTGGGTACCTTCGAGCCGGTCGTCCTTCCCCAAGTCAGGAAGGAACTGCAGGCCGTGCAGGAGGGCCGTTCGAAACCCCTTCTCCTCGACCTCTTGGACGGCAGGTCCGAAGCCGTGGAGCCACCGGAGGGCATGAAGCACACGGATGACCAGTTGGTTGCGATGGCGATGGAAAACTCGTGGCCGGTTCTGACCATTGACCGCGCGTTGAAGCAACGCCTCGCCGATGCCGGCTGCCCATTCATCGAGGTGGTGTCGGGTCGAACACTCCGTCTCATCGAGTTTTGAGCGGTGGCAAACGCTGACCCATCCGGCACAGCAATTATATTCGCGAAGGCGGAAACAACTCCGCATGTCGAACTTGCTGCTTACGAAAGTCGCCCAGAAGCGGGGCTCTCGTGCCGGTGGCGAATTGGTCGAAGTCTTGCAGAGCATCGGGGTACAACGGAACTACGCACTTGTTCTAACCTCGCTCTCAGCAGAGGACTGGGTCGACTCTACGAACCTGCAGAAGTCGTGCGGATTGCGCCAACCAGAAGTTAGCGTCGCAATCCGCGAACTCCTGGAGGGAGAGATGGTGGAGGTCGAGTCGCAGCGCAACGGTCAGCGGGGTCGCCCGCGCCACATGTATCGTCTGAAGGGTGGACTGTTTGAAATCATCAAGCCCTATGTCGATGAAGCAGAGGCTGAGTTGAAGAAGTTGGAGGGCAACCTCTCACGACTCAACGAGGTCTCAGAAGCGCTAGCGAACAACGCCACCTCCTGAACTGCAGGTTCTTTAGGTTGTCAGAATGCCATTTCGGCGTGCAAACTCGCGGTACGCATGGAGAGGCAGCAGGAATGTCAGAGCACGAAGTGAAGGCGCTCATCGCCAGTTGGACCGCCGTCGGCATATCTTTCGTGGCGAGTGGCAAGAAACAGAAGCGCAAGCAGATCAAAGGCCCGGTTCGCGCAGAGGTGGAATCCTGCGTCGGCTCAGAATGTCCAACTTGCAAGGTGACTCTCACCCCATTCCAAGCCCCGGGTCACAACATTCACACCTCGGTGACCGCCGAGCACATCGTTCCCAGAACACTGGGTGGGGGCAACACTTCCGGGAACGTGATTGCGATGTGTCAACGGTGCAACTTCTCCCGAAACCAGGCGATGCAGACCATTCTGCCCTTCCTCTCTGAGAGTGGTCGGACTGTGATGAATCCTGAAACTGAGAGTGCCATCGGCAGATTCGTCGACTGGTCACTGAGGACCATTCATACTCCTCAATCCGAGAAAACAGATTCTCATATTCAACAACTGTTCCAAAGCGCATACGACTCACGAGATAAGAGTTCAAAGTTAGAGGTAAGGAAGTTGACGGGTACACAAACTGTTGAGACAGATGTGCAGATTCAGATACTCAGGGTATTGGAGGAGATTCGTGACAATCAGAAGGTTTTGTTGGAGAGGACGAAACCACGCCCTCCTTCGAGACTCCGCCGCTTCGGCGGGGCCATCAGCCGCATCTTCAAGATACGGAAGCGCCAACCCAGAGTTCGAAAACTCCCTTCGCAAGTAGTAGATTCGACGGCTGAAACCGGACCACCAAAGCCTCTCCCCGTTGCAGAAGAGAGTGAGGATGCGCCTGAGGGGTCGTCGACCCAGGCAGAATTGTTGAGCCAATCCACCAGTGGCACTCCGATTGTGCCTCAAGAGGTGGATTTGTCGTTACCAATCGCTCCAATCAGGGGCTTCAGCACATCAAACAAGACCGGTATGAGGAGCCTCAAGTATCCACCTGAACCTGAATTGTTGGCCTCTCTCCTGACCAAGGTTGAATCCTTCCGCAATTCCGAGGCTAGTTGGGCAGAGATCAAGGAACGTTGCTTGGAGATCGATTCCCTCAGTCGTAACCGCTGTGATGCCACCTTCTCGTCCATCCGGGGCGTTATCGCTGAGTCCGGCACAGAGGCTGCACCTGATTGGGGTGAGTTGCCGAATCCCGAAGGGATGCTGAACAGGCTCGAATCCTCGACATACGCTCGGATGACCTCTTCACAGAGTTTCGACTATCTCGATTTGAGCGGCACTCTACCTCTAGTGACCAACTACTTCGCACAGGCTAGGGCCGAGTTGTCGAATCCAGACTCATGAATGATGAGTTCAACTTCGTGACGGACATCGTCTCTGCTCGTCAGGGGATCTCGTCGAATTGGTATCCCTCTTCCCATTTCCGCTCTCCGAGGACGACCTCCAACTCGAATGGGGTCAGGAGCGGCTTCGCATATCTCACCGAGTCATCAATCGCAAT
>DAVI01000091.1:21255-23046 GCA_002505495.1 Euryarchaeota archaeon UBA59
TGCTCCAACGCCAAGAGGTAGCCCTTGCGGCCGTGCTTCTCCAGCAGCCGCTTCATCCGCAGCGCCAAGTTGCGGCGCATCTGCCCGGGCTTCTCTCCAATCAGAATCCCGAACGACTTGGCCTCGTCAGCGGCCATAATCAAGCCGAACCGCTGACGCAATATCCGCTCAATCCTGCTCAGCGACATCTCGCTGGCATCCCCGGTGTAGGGGTCGAGCATGGCGAGAGGCTTGCCGGTGTGGAGGACCAGCCCGATTGGGTGGAAGTCTCCAGAGCCGAGGAAGAGGTAGTGGCCGATTGACGGGTCGTCACCAGAGTAGTTGCAGCCGAGCACCTGACCGGGGAAGGTGAGCCTGTCACCGCCGACCGGAATCGTGACTTCGAAGCCCGCGTCCTCCAACCGCTTCTTGAATTCGGTAAGCAGATGCAGGTGCTGGATAGAGCCGACCAGTCCCAACTTCACCCCTTCGAGTTTAGCCACCCTGCCGACCGCGTCGAGGAACCTCTGCTGACCCTCCTCACTGGCCAGGTCGACCTCTCCTGCCTGAGCCTCCTCCATCCTTAGACGAGCCATTTCACGGTGGGCGTGGAGTTGTGGCAGAATGGGGGTGAGTTCGGGGTCACCGTCGTAGGTGACATCTATGAATTGAGTGGGCATGCCTGACTCTATGTTCATCTGGCTGTGGCCCATGTGTGCGACCAGTTCCACGCCCATCATCTGCATCTTGTTGTGGACGAGGTCACAGGCGCCGTAGCAGGGATCCGCGGCGAGGATGAGCTTTGCGTCGGTTTTCGATTCGAGTTCGTCTATCATCTCGAGCGCCTGGATCTTGAGTCCCTCGGGAAGTTGTAGTGCGACCAACTTGAGGTCACCCTCGCGAATGCGCTCGACCAATTCGTCGAGTTGGAAGTCGTGGCGCTCCAAATCCATCTTCTCACCTCATCACAGCAAGACGACTTTGTCGCCATCCATCTTCAATCTCACGAGGCTGCGGAGAGGCCAACCGGTATCTTCGATCAGTTCTGCAACCTTGTTTCCCTTCTCAAATACGATGATGACATCTTGCAGGGTTGCGCCGGCGCTCTCTACGGCGCTCAACACCGCTCGCAGCGTGCCACCGGTGCTCACAACATCATCGATGAGGAAAATCCGGTCTCCTGGGTTGACATCGTTCAGGTAGATGCTGCCCTTTGAGTAACCGGTGTTCTGGTCGACCACGACCTCTCCAGGTAGTCCGTAGGGTCGCTTTCGGGCGATGACCAACGGTTTTCCGGTGGCCAGAGAGAGGGTGGAGGCGAGTGGGATTCCCATCGCTTCAATGCCGAGGATGAGGTCTACCTGCTCCCAGTCGACCATCTCGAGGACGATGTCACGCGCCTCTCGCAGCATATCGGCCGACTGGCGTGGGACGCCATCGGTGAGGGGGTGGATGAAGTAGGCGTAGTCGTCCTTCCAGACCACGGGTGCGTCGAGGACGCTCTGCCGCAGGCGGGAGAGCCGTTCATCGGAGCGGGTCTGCGGGCTCATCAGCCCATCACCTCAGACCAGACCCTTCAGGTGTTCGTGGCCGTGGTCAACGATCGTCGTACAGGGAGTAGGCACTTTCATGCTCGCCTTTCGGAGTGCATCCTTCGCTTCTGCGAAGTGGGCTGGACTCGTCTGAATCGTGATGATCTTCTGGCCATGCTTCACACGCGCAGCAGTCCCGACATTCTTGCCGAATGCACAGCGCATGCCCTGAGACACACGGTCAGCTCCAGCGCCTGTCGCCTGCTTGTTCTCACGCAGG
>DAVI01000098.1:0-598 GCA_002505495.1 Euryarchaeota archaeon UBA59
GTTCGGGTTGGCGGCGGCGGGAGTAGCCCAACCAGAGACCATTTGCGGTTGTGCGGGAAGTTCCGGATCTGATGATATCACTGTCCGGTTGATGCCAGGGTCAGCACCCCACTCAATTGAGTCGAAAATCACTCCGTTCCCGTCAAGAAGAGAGAGCCGGTCGCCATTGACCACCATTTCAGCGGTAGTTGGCGGCACCGCGAGGACCACGAATGAGCCGGCATCGACAATGGTTCCCGAGCCGCTGTCACGGTCGACAAAGCCGACATCTGCGGGGATTATCTGACCTGTTCCGGTGACCAGTTCCCAACCGCTGACATCTACCCCTGGGTTACTACCGAGGTGGGCGAGTTCAATCCACTCGCCATTGGGATACGAAACCCAACTGTTGGTGGCATTCACCATCACTTCGTTGATTCTAAGAGGGCTGCTGCCGTTGACATTTCGCGCGTCGGAAGCGCCGGGAGTCGGGAACAGGGAGGTCACCCAGTTTCCGTTTCCGAAGCTTGGCGAGACATAGGAGTGCCCCATCTTCGTCGGACCTGAGTAGTTGGCTGCAGAGACATATTCCCCAGCCGGGTTGAGGAGATAGACCGAA
>DAVI01000098.1:797-6777 GCA_002505495.1 Euryarchaeota archaeon UBA59
TGAGTCGGGCAAGACCTCACTGATTCGTAGATCGCTGATGTTCCAGGTCGGTCCAACGCCCCCTCCGCTGTTAGCCTGCCCCGGTGTCAGACTTCCTGCTTCGACCCAGTCTGCCGTGCTGGACGTACCCTCGATGAGCGATTTGCTCTGAGTTGCATAGGTGCTCCAGGTAGCTTCGTGTTGCATAACTCCCGATGCGTCGTAGAGTGTGACTTTCCCTTGGGTGTTGGTCATGCAGAAGCCGCATGACTGACCGTCGCCGTTGCGGGCGATGACCATGTAGTCTCCCGGAGCGAGGTTGGCGTTCTGGGCATTTTGCGGCCAGACGATGCGGCTTGTTCCGAAGTCGAGGTGGCGTGGAGTTTGGAAATTGTCTTGAAGATACCAATTAGCGAGGTCGACTGTGGAGCCACCACCGTTGTAGATTTCGACCCATTCCCCGGTAGTCCAGTCTAAGGGGCCGACAGCGTCAGTTTCGCTACCGACTGCGTTCACGAACAATTCGGAAAGGCAGATGGCGCCACCGCACGCCACCGAGCGGCCTGAGGCAGGGCTCGGCTCGACGGGTGGGTCTAGCATCGCCAACTGTGGCGAGAGCAGCATTGTGAGAAGTACGAGTAGGGTTGCAAGTTGGCTTCGGCGCATATCAGTCACTCCATGATGGCGAGGTCGTTAGACCTCGCACGCGAGGCTCAAGCAATTATGCTCTTTGCTAGGCGGTTCAACTCAAGTGAAGCCGAAGGAGTCCACTTTTGATGCGAATGTGTAGATCATTATCGGAACCAAGATGATGCCCATTCCATGACTTCGTCTTATCCCTATTCTCGGCGGCATTAGCCCCATCACCGTGCCCGTGATGAGCACCCCAATTCCAATCCAGCCGGTCGACAACCAGACGAGTAACGTGACGAACGAGATGACGCTGATGATGAGGGTGTGCAGTGGAATCAACTCGTGTAGTTTCATCATCCCCTTCCCTACCTTGATCATAATTGGTACAGCGATGAAACCAGAGGCAATAGTGACCGCGAGAAGTCGGATGAAATCAGGTGGTGGTTCAATCGCAGACCACGGGTCAATTGGGTACATCATGTGCAGTGCGAGAGCAGCCCCCGAACGAGGGCGACCAACCAGATAGAGGAAGGCGAGGACCATCACGGTGACCGCGGTGTTTGTGGCCGAGAGGATTGCAATGACCTCCAAGTCCTGCTCTTGTGTCTGCAACTCCAAGTTGAGGTCGGGGGAGATTTCACGCTCCTCCTTCGCAATCGCGAGCAGCGCCTCATCCTCGGCACTCAAGGGCGCTCCAGACAGCCCCATGGCGGCCGCCTCATCGTTCTGCAAATCGCGCTGAGTTCCGTCCAGTGTCGGGGTTGAATAGTCAGTCGTTGCAGCCTCGGTGTCAGACCCCGTTGAAGCGGCTGGCGGTGCAAAAGCCGCTGCTGATTGAGCCTCCTCCGCAGCCTCTTCGGCAGCCTCGGCCTCCTTCCTTCGAGCCATCGCCTGCATCGCTGGGTGCGACGCCTGCCCAGGTCCGAATTCGAAGTCGGCGGGGATGTAATCGGGGTCTTTCATCTTGCCAACCCAGTTGCGCACCGTCATCACGACGACAGTTGCCTGTGCGGCGGTCATTCCCGGCAGAATTGCCATCACAGCGGCGCAGATCGAGGAGAGCAGGCAGGGAATGATTAGCGGTCCGACCGGTGGTAGTTCCCAGTCGTCATCCTGTGGAGGCATTTCTGAAGTTGTGACATAGATGTCAATCAGGTTGGCGATTCCGAACAGACCTGCGAGCCCCGGCATCAGCATGGTCCCCGCTGGCATTCCGACAGGTGAGTTGCCCGGCAGTTCGAAGACCGCCCAACCGTAGAAGCCAGTGAGGAGGAAGAAGGCGGTGGCGGCAATCATTCCGGCGATGTTGGAGTGGTCTGAGAACGAAAAATCAAAATCGATTCCACGCACCTTGAGTTTCCAATTTTTTGAGACCCGCTGCATCCAAATGGGCCACGGGAGCCGTGTTGTCTCTGTCAATATCAGGAAGCTGGAGATGGCGAGTAGCAGATATGGCAAGATTTCTCGGCTCTCGGCGTAGAGTCCAAGACCGGGGTTTTCACCGAACAGCAAGCGGGCGAAGATTAGGAGGGGCACGGAGAGTAGCATACCGAGTTGTGAGCCGCGCGCGGAGTATGCGACGCCCTTCGTCGCCTTGCCGGCCAACAGCATCCTATGGCCGGGTAACAGCGCTAACGCAGTATCCCCGTCAGGGGCACCCAAAAGAGCGCTCGGGATGTAATTGAGGAAGGTGTGAACAGTGCCCATCGCGACGATGATTGCGGCGACTGCCGAAAGCGGAATTCCGAGGTTAACTGCAAGCGGTGAGAGACTCAACGCAATCAGTGCGACATTGTTCACGTGGAAACCGGGAATCAGCCCAGTCATGCAACCCAAGAAGAGACCGATGAAGAACGAGGCGAGTAGCCATAGATACTCAGTCATCCAAATTTCCATGTTCGCACCCCTCTGTGGTTGTTCAGCGTCGGTCAAGGCAGAGTTTCACGCTGCGGTCGGTGACATCCTCCACGGTCGTCAGTCGTCCTTCCCAATCTATTGGAGCGACTCCAGCAGCGGTCTGAGTCTGCAATTCGCTTCCAATACCCAATAGACAGAGTCGCTCGCCAACTTGGGTCCCCTCCCGCTCGATGAACAGAGTCCCGTTCACCTCCTTGACAATCCCATTGATTGAGACTCTCTTGTTGATGTCCCACTGCCAATCGTCGAAGCCATCTGTCCACGCCAGCGAGACGACAGGAATCGGCTCATCAGCATCGATTTCGATATGGTGGACTTGGAGCAGAAGTCGCGCATCGACGGTGTCCCAGATCAGAGTAGCACTCACATTCACCTTTGTTCCCGACTCAATCCACTCTGCGCGAGCCCCTTCAAGGATGATTCTGAATTTGGTTGAGCGGGAGAAGTAGTCAGGGCCGTCAGCGAGGTAGCCTTTGTCATAGTCTGGGGAGATGGGGCCATCAATCCAGCCAGAGAGGTTCAGCGTCTGGTTTCTGTAGGCGTTGGGGTCTCTAACCAGTTCAGAGAGTGGTGTGTACTCCGAACCGATGCTTCCTGTCGGGTTTGTGAAGTCGGTCTGCTGGCCGTGGTCGAGGCAGATTTGCACCCTCTGTTCCTCCCAAACCAACCGCCCACTCCAGTCCTGACTGACACCCGCCACATCATCTTCTGCTGGTATCAGGCAGAGCCTATTCGTCTCACCTGGTCCCTGAATCCACCAAATTCCTTCTTCGATGACCGAAGTGCCCTCCAAAGTGACGAGACTATCGATATCGTACGACCAAGTCGTTGAGTCTGCACTCCATGATAGCCGCTTTGCGCCCGCCTCATGAAGAATCCCGATTTGAGTCGCATGGGTCTGTAACTGCCAACGGAAATCTCTCTCCGACCAGCGGAGCCAGCCGGTGACACTGATTTTTGAGCCGGCTTCGTAGGACTTGTCGAGCCGGCCCTCGATTGCAAGCGAGATAATGTGCTTCGCATTTCCATACGAGGGGTGGTCCATCAGAGAGGCAGTCTGTCGCGTGACATTGCCTTCAAGCACATCTCCAGCGTAGCCAGTAAGCTGTAGCAGGTCACCATCGAAGGCGCTCGGATTGTGGGAAACTCCGGTCAAATTGATGGTATGCACCCGCGGCACCCAATCGTCGTCATACTGAATTGCCCCCGCACCCGTCGAGGAGAGCCAAATGCGGCCATTCCACTCCGTGACTTCGCCAACCACCTCGACGAGAGTCCCAATTGGAGGGAGTGTGGTCGGAAGCCCGTCCTCCCTGCCGGATTGGCGCATCCCGGTCTCCGTCCAACGGACTTCGATGACGTTGAAGTCATCCTCGACCAACAAATCGACCCTATCGGTTCCGCTGTCATATGGATCGATGATGTAGGAGGTCAATATGCCCTTTACCTTGATATTTTCACGAATATGTTCGTGTGCGTCGGTAATATCCACCAAATCTGGTTCTCTGTACACAGCGTAGAAATTCATCACACTGACAAGTAGGATGCTAAGAAAGAACATCGCCCAAAGTTTCACCATGAGCGCGCTCAAGGGTGGCGTAGGCTTCAAAGTTGGGCAGGTTGATTTGGCTGGTGTCTTTGCCGTTTCGGCAGTTGTTTCATCTACTCAACCTCACATCAAACACCGTGGCCTTCACGCGTGGGCGAGTAATGGAGAGCCGATTTCAGCGTGACGGCGAATGGGGTCAGATTCAAAGCGACTAGGGGGCACCCATAGGGTGAGCAGCATGGTTTCAGTGAATGGAGAGGTGATTTGTCGCGTCCGGATGCTTTGGTTGAGTATCGCCGTGTTGGCCATGTTCATGCTGCCTGTGCTGGGCGCTGCGGTCACTCCCGAGGTCAACCCAGTTCCCGAGGTGAATCAACTACCTTGGTGGGAGACCACCAACATGGACAAGGATGGCGACAAGATTCACGATGCCATCCCAATCGCCATCAGAAGCACTCAGTACGATTGGGTTGACGACGAGGGGCGCATCGGTGTCATCGTCGACTTTGATCATCTGCCGACCGAGGCCGATGAGAGGCTGCTTGAGCGTTCGGTCGACTTCCGGGTTCAGTTCCGATACCACATCATCGATTCGATTGCCGGCTCCGTTGAGGTTGTGGAAATCGGCAACCTCGCAAACCTGCCAGGTGTCGTTCTGGTCGAAATAGACGGAATCCTCACAATTCAGATGAACGATGTCAATGAAATTCACGGAATCACCAACGTGTGGGATGACACCGGCTACACAGGGGCCGGCTCGGTGGTGGCCATCATCGACACCGGAATCGATGGAAACCACTCCGGGCTCGACGACCTAGATGACAACAACGAGACCAACGACCCGAAGGTCATCGGCTTCTACGATGTCATCAATCGTCCCGACGACACCAACGGAACCGACGTCGAGCCGTACGACGACCAAGGTCACGGCAGCCATTGTGCAGGCATCACGGCAGGAACCGGGGCTCCTGACTACGAGTATATCGGAGTCGCCCCTCAGGCACAACTCGTAGGCGTGAAGGTACTCTCTGCGGCTGGTTCAGGCTCCTTCGCTCAAGTGATGCAGGGGATGCAGTGGACGATAGACAACCGGCACAAGTTCAACATCCGCGCTGCGAGCATGAGTCTGGGTGGCCCGGGTGCATCGGAGTGGACAGCCTCTGAGCAGGAGTCGACCAATCGAATGGCGAACGAGATGGTTCGCAACGGAATCGCCCTCTTCATCGCTGCTGGAAACTCAGCATTCAGCGCCCAGATTGGAACTCCCGGAAGCGCGGAGGACGTCATCACCGTCGGTGCGCTTGACAAGAACACGGCGATTGCCATCTACTCAAGTCAGGGACCAACCGAGGAGGGTCGCATCAAACCGAACATAGCCTTCGTCGGCAGCAATGTCATGGCTCCCGACTACAACACTGGTGATGGATACACCTCAAAGTCGGGCACCAGCATGGCAACTCCCGGAGCGGCTGGACTAGCGGCGCTGATGTATCAGGCAAATCCCGACCTTTCTCCCTTCGACGTTCGCAACATCATGCAGGAGACTGCAACCTACCGCCTATGCTGGTACATGGCCGCTAACGAGCCCTGCCTCGAGGATGCCATTCCCAAGAACAGGCAGAACAATGTCTACGGCCACGGCCATGTGAATGCCGAACCTTCGGTCGATGAGGCTGCAAACCAAATTTACGGGTTGACATTGGCGGTGAATGTTTCTTCCATCAGTCCAACAAGCAGTGACAGCAGGGTGCATGTTGGGCCGGGTGGTTCGGTCGACTTTGCCATCATTGGAGATGTTCAGAAGGTTCAGTGGCGCACTTGGGACATGCGTGACTACTGGTCAGACCACACCGAGTTCGAGGCTGGTGAGACGAGCGTCAAAGTCACTCACGAGATGTTGCT
>DAVI01000104.1:0-4175 GCA_002505495.1 Euryarchaeota archaeon UBA59
GGGAGATAACCTGAGCAGACGCCGCTCGCCACGAACAATGCATCCTCACTCGCGCACAGGTCGTCCCGACCCCAAAGGCGGTCGACATCATCGCCGAGCATCTCGCGTGCGCGCCGTTCGTGATCTTCCGTGGTGGTCACAAGTCGGCCTTCGAAATGGGCACCGAGTCCACGCAGGGCGGCTGCTGTGATTACTCCCTCGGGCGCGGCTCCGATTCCCATCAGCAGGTCGACCTCCGAGTTATTGGGATCGGCGGCGTCCAACGCCGCAGAGACGTCGCCGTCACCGATGAGCAGGACCGTAACCGCCATCTCCCTCAGTGCCTTGATGAGTTCCATGTGCCTCGGCCGGTCCATCACCACGACGCGCATCTCGTCAATCCGCTTGTCAAGGGCCGATGAGGCACCTTCGATGTTGTATGGGACATCCGCCTCGAGAGATATCTCTCCGGCGACCTCGGCCGGCCCGGCCAACTTGTCCATGTAGCAATCCGGAGCGTGCAGCAGGGCACCGCGCGGAGCGGCCGCCAACACGGCGATTGCATTGGGCAAGTCCTTCGCCACATGATTGGTACACTCCAACGGGTCTACCGCGATGTCGACTTGAAGAGCTCCCGCTACTCCTTGCAGCGAGCCGAGCGGCTCACCTATCCAAAGCATCGGTGCGTCGTCCCGCTCCCCCTCGCCGATGGCGACACGTCCATCGAACGGAACTTCGTCGAAGACGGCTCGCATCGCCTCCACAGCGGCGCCATCAGCAGCCTTGCCGTCGCCTCTACCCCGCCACGGAGCAGCCGCGATGGCAGCCATCTCGGTCGCCCTAACGAAGTGTGGAGCAAGGTCAGCGACGCCGCCCATGTCCGTGCGAGGGTGGAGGGGTTCTCAATGCTGCGGGTCTGTTTTCTTCAACGGTAGACTGGGGAACTCTGAGCAACCGCTCAGCGCGTGGGGGAGTCGCCCTTTCGCTTCTCAAGAACTCGGACCTCTTCGATTCGAGCCTCGGGGTATTGCCCATCCTCATCCTTCTCGAGCGACTTCACCATGTCCCAGACACAGAGAAGTCCGGCGCAGACTCCGGTCAAAGCCTCCATCTCGACCCCTGTCTTCCATTCGGCGCGCACGCGCACGAGGCAGCGCACTCCGAAATCCTCGATCTGCCAATCGACATCACAGGCGGTGAGGGGGATAGGGTGGCAGTGGGGAACGATGCGCGGTGTCTCCTTGACCGCCTGGATAGCGGCGATGGTGGAAGCCTGTACGACATCACCCTTGCGAATCAAGCCTGCACGGATGGCGTCAATCGTATCGGTTTGGAGAGATATGAAGCCGCTTGCCGTAGCCTCGCGGGGCACTATCGGTTTGCCGCCGACATCGACTATCCCCTCTATCCGCTCATCCATGTCGCTCACCCTAGTCCCGCCTTCCAAATCGCTCCGTCAGCCCTGACCTCACGCTTCCACAGCGGGGCTTGTGCCTTCAGTTCGTCGATGAGCCAACTACACGCCTCAAACCCTTCAGCTCGGTGTGGGCTCGCCACATGGATTGCAACGATGGGCTCGCCAGGCTCAACTGAGCCGGTTCGATGAGAGATGGCGACAGATTGGACTCCGAACGCCGCGATGGCCTGCTCGCCGAGATCGCCCAAAACGATGGGAAGTTGCTCCTCCCATGCATCGAACTCAAGCCGCTCGACGGCAACCCCATCTTCTTCTCCTCGGGTCACACCGAGGAAGGTCACCACGCTGCCACAACCGGTCAAGTCTAACTCCGCCCGAAGCGCATTGACATCGAGAGATTCTGGTGCAATTACCACCGACACACGGTTTGCAGTCCCGCTACTGCCACCTGACGAGGCCGATTCGGCATTCACTTCGTCAGCTGACATTGCTACCAACCGTGCGGCCAATCCGCTTGAACCCGCCGCTGGCGAACCCTTCATGCGAGTAGTGCGGCTCGACCGGCTCGATGTCTCCTCCTATGTCTGAGGACGAACCCATTCAGGTGATGGGTGCAGGCCTGTCTGGATTGGCGGCAGCAATCATCCTCGCGAAGGCGGGAAGAGAGGTTCATGTGCACGATATTCGTGAGGATTCGGGAGCCCGATTCGACGGTGACTTCCAAGGAATCGAGAACTGGACAAGCGATGTGGACTTTCTCGACGAGATGCGAGAGTGGGGGATTGACCCCGACGAATTCAAGACAACCTCATTTCACCAAGTCAATGTCATTCATCCCGACGATGTCATCACAAAGGCGTGGAGCCCGACAGTAGCCTTCCGGGTCATCGAAAGGGGGACTGCACACCACACAATCGACCAAGGGCTGAAGCGTCAAGCGGTTGCCGCCGGCGTAAATCTTCACTACAAGTCACGGGTCAATCCTGAGGATTGCCAAATTGTCGCAGCCGGGCCAAAGGACACCTCCGCCCTCGCCTACGGCGAAATCTTCGAGACATCCCACCCCGACCATGTCGCCTTCCACTTCAATGACAAGTTGGCTCCGGGCGCCTACGCCTACCTGATTGTAATCGACGGAATCGGACTGATCTGCACCTGCCTCTGGCGCAAGCAGAAGAAGAGCACCCGCTACCTCAACGAGACCATCGCCTGGTACGACAAGCACTACCCCGAACTCGACAGAAAACCGATCAAGCGAGTCGGGGGTAAGGGTGACTTCACCATCAACCGAAACTACACAGTGGAAGGCCGCCACTACGTCGGCGAAGCGGGCGGCCTTCAGGACTTCATGTGGGGTTTCGGAATGAGGTGCGCAATCACCAGTGGAGTGTTGGCCGCGAAGGACATCCTGGGTGAATGCAACTACGAAACGGAAGTCCGCAAGAGGCTGCTACCGACTGTCAAGACCTCCGTCTCGAATCGCTGGCTAATGAACCGGGTCGGCGACCGCGCCTTCAAGAAAATCGCCACCTCGTGGATGAAGGACCAGAAGAAGCGTCAGGATGGTCTGCCCTTCATCGGTCGGATTTTTCGCCCCGACCTGTTCAGGAACATCGTCTATCATCTCGCAGCCAAGTGGATGTTGAAGAGAGTCGATGTCGACGATGGGCGAATCATCCACCGACTCCCCTACCGAAAGGCGTTGAAGCGGGATGTCTGGGAGCCCAGTGAGGAAGCAATAGCCATTGGGGAGGAGTGGAAGCGATCGCGCAAGGGTGGCAACTCCGAATCATTCTCCGAAGAGGAGTGAACGACCGCCACGGCGACTGGTGGAAATCGATTGACCCCTTCTCTCAAGTGGCAATGTGACTCCGTGCCAGATTGCAATCAAGCCCCAACCCGGGAGAGTGCGATTCAACGGAACTCACGGGTGGAATCGTGGCCAGCGAACTGGTCCTCACACTCTCGGTAGATGGTTCTCAGATTGTTAATGAAATTCATCTCTTGGGTGACGATGTGAAACTCCTCAATCGGTATCCCATCCTCGCTATCCATCCAGCCGAGTATGATCTCCATCATCATTCGCGCCCCCTCCCTATGGGGATAGGCGAAAATGTCCATGCTGAGAGCCGGCATCACGAGCTTCTTGATTTTCTTCTTCTCAGTCAACTTCTCGAACAGTGCCTCATACGCCTGCTTGAGGAGTGCCCGCCGCCCCTCGTCCTGATTCGGCCGCCTGCAGTCGGGGCCGACGACATGAATCAATGTCTTCGCTGGGAGGGCGAATGCAGCGGTTTCGACCGCGGTACCCACTGGGCACGGCTGCAAGTTAGTCTTGCGCTGTTCCGCAGCGATTACTCTACAGGCCAGACGAAGGTCCTCGCCGGCAGCCGTATGCAACTTTGCGTCGACCCCTTCTCGACCCGACAATCGGTTGTTCGCACCTGTTACCATCACATCACATTCGCACTTTGTCATATCACCGATTATGACCTTCACACTACCATTGCGGCAGGTTCTGGCGAGGAATACTTCGACCACGGCGTCCGCAGGTGCGGCCGGCCCCAATATACCCGTCGCCGTCAGTGTCACCGGAGTGCTACTCTCCGCTGAAGCGGAGACCGTCATGAATGCGGAACAGTCTTGAGCAAATCGAAGGAACCGCCCCTTGTGTCTAGCGTACGCTATGTAGCCCTTCTCGCGTTCCTATTCCTGCTGACCTCTTGGTCGAGCATGCTCGCAACCAGTCCTCCGCTCTACCCTGACTACGAGCAAGCCA
>DAVI01000104.1:4220-5696 GCA_002505495.1 Euryarchaeota archaeon UBA59
GTCGGCGTTCTGATCAACAACAGAAGTGACGATAGCAAGACCATCGGCTACGCCTTCGTCGCCGCGAGAAACATCTCTCCCAACAGAGTATTCCTGTTCGACAACGAGAGCACGCCGACTGGCGAGACAATCAACCCCGACCAGTTCGACGAATACTTCGCAGAGCCGCTACGACAGATGATCGGCGACCGCAACCTAACCACGGAGCTGAACTATCTGGTCACCACGAAGGGCGTCCCCCTCAGAATCAACGGACCGGGCAACGGAAAGGCAGCCTTCGATTCGGAAATCGGCCTCGTCAACGGAGCATACAACTCCACCATCCACCAGAATTGGTGGGCGACCCATACCTACGGACCGGGGGCGAATGAGGAGATGCAGGAGTTCTCTCGTCAGGATGAGGGGTTCTACCTCGTCACCCGACTCACCGGCTACACCGTGGACACCGCGCTCGGCCTCATCGACAAGGCGAACAACTCGTTTGGCCAGAGGGGACAGGGGGTCATTGACCTCGCCACCAACAGGAATGGCTCGGGATACAAGTGGTGGAACGACCTGCTCTATACCACCAACACCACCCTCAACGGTACCATGGGTCTGCCTGTCCACTTCAATCAGGACTCGACCTTCGTCACCAACATGTCCAATGTCATGTTCTACGCCTCCTGGGGTTCTAACGACGGCTCCTGGAACTCCAACTGGCTGCCCAACTCCGGCTTTGACACCGCCGATTCGGGATGGGCCGCCGGTGCTAGGTACTGGGACTACCAAGACCCCCCACTAAGCGCTGACGAGGAATTCGGCTGGTCGAGGCAGACCGCGGTGAAGCGGGATGGGAACGGGGCGCTAGAAGGGGTGCTGACACCTGCGCCCTGCACGGCGAGCGAGGCGAGCACGACCAGTGGACTGCTCGCCGAGTACTTCGACAACGCTGGAATCTCCTTCAATCGGAGTCTGATGCCGGACCTATCCGGCCGCTCTGCGGATTATTGGCGTGGTGAAGCGAACATCGACAACGCCGCGACGGGAGCGACTTGGGTTGGTCTCGACGACCGCTTCGACGACTACTGGTCGGCGAGGCACACCGGCGCGATCACGATTCCAGCGGAGGGAAACTGGACCTTCTATCTCTACAGCGATGATGGGACCAAGTTGTGGCTCGATGGCAACGAGGTGGTCGACAACCAAGGCGAGCACGGGATGAGGGAGGTCTCGGGCACCGTCTGGCTCGATGGGGGCGAGCACACCCTCCGAACCGAGTTCTTCGAGCACGGGGGTTGGGCTGGGTTCACCCTCTCCTGGGAGGGCCCCAACCAGACCAAGCAGGTGATTCCGGCGAGCGCCTTCAGCCGTGGCTTGAGCGCACCTGCTGCGCAGACCGACCTTATTCACCACTGGACATTCGATGAGAGCAACGGCACCACCATCGCCGACTCGGTGGGGACTGCCGAACTGACTCTGTTCGGCAGCAACAAC
>DAVI01000075.1:0-383 GCA_002505495.1 Euryarchaeota archaeon UBA59
CAGGAGTTGTCGCTCGCATACAACTCTGCGGGGACGGTGAACTTCACCGTGCGCAACACCGGAAACGCACAGGACACGCTGCTAATCAGAATCGAGAACCAAAGCGGCTTGGAGGAATTCGGAGTCATCATGGTATTGAGCGAGAGTTCCGTTCAACTCAATATCAACGAGTCGAAGGACCTCTCCATCTCAGTCTCAACCACCGAGGAGGTCGGCGACGGTCGCTTCGAGGTTAAGGTCTGGGTCGGCAGCAAGAGAGCTCAGGACGAAGGTGACCCCGTTGAGTTTGCAGACATATTCCTCTTGCAGACTGAGGCGAAGACCGAGATCATCTCCCTCGACAGCATCCCGAGTTGGGCGGTCGCGGTCGGAGTTGGGCTGCT
>DAVI01000075.1:511-2886 GCA_002505495.1 Euryarchaeota archaeon UBA59
CGATGACTTCGATGACCTTGAATTGGATGAGTTCTGAAACGGGGACGCAAAGTCTATTCACCACCCCCATATCCTTATATTAGACTGAATGCGACAGTTCACCGAAGGTGTTGGAGTGAAGGGTAAGGCGACTCGGAGGATGGTTTTCATCATCTGTTTGTATGTGTTGAGTACATGGGCTGGGGTGGCAGCAAACGCATCTGCGCAACTATCCCCCAACCCGTCAGTGAACGTTGCCTGCTCCCCTGCTGCAATCCCCATCGAAGTTCATCCCGGTGCTCAGCGTGTCGGTACGACCTACTGCACCGCGACCAACCCGACCCAATATGTCGAGGAGGTCAATATTCAGGTGACAACCGGCGGCTTGGCGGCCGCATCACCCGGTTCCGTAACCGTCGGAGCATACGACTCAACCACCTTCGAAGTCGTTGTCCGTGGAGAGAACCGTCAAGCTGAGGGCAGCCGAACCATCACCATCACAGCGAGAGTCGTCTCCGCCTCTGGCATACCATGCACCACCTGTCCATCCGTCCCAACACAGGTGATGGCCACCATCATGCAGTTCAGTCGCCTCCGTGTCGAGGCTGAGGAGCCGTTCAAGCAACTACGCCCGAAGGTTGACTACATCTTCGAGTTCAAGGTCTACAACGACGGCAACGCGTACGACCGCTTCAACATCGAGATCGCAAACCGAGATGATTTGGAGGAGGCAGATTTCCAAATCACCCTACCGACCATCTCGACTGAAATCGAACCCCAGGCTCCGGCTGACAAGGTGCGAGTGATGATTAGAACGCCGAAGGTCCAAGGCTGGTCTGACACCTACTATCAGTTGCAATTCAGGGCGACGAGTGAGTACTCGGTCAGAACTGAGGGCATTCCCAACTACCAGACCCAGATGGTCACTCTCTATGTCCGAGGCGTTTATCTGCCAGGCTTCGAGTTGGTTCCATCCTTGACGATGGTTGCTCTTGGAGCTGCTTTCATCGCACGACGCCGCGCTGAGGAAGAGCACGACGAGGCGGTCCAAGAGTTGCAGGAACTGCGTCCGCCGATGTTCTAAGACCGGAACATCGACCTCTTTGCACAGTCCTCAAGTTTCCGTTTGTCGACGGTCATTTCCAGCCCATACAATTGCGCGCCCTCGCGTGCGCGCACAGCCAACGGGTTGATAACGGCTTGAGAGTCATAGCATAGTGTCTGAGGGGAAACCATGTCTGGTGGGTTGTTAGAGAAGGCGCAGAATGTTGGAGGCGATGAGCCGGCAGCGGAATCGAGTACATCGGAGTCGAACGAGGCAACAATCCTTGAGAGTTCAGGTGGACTCTTGGAACGAGCAGGGGTCACCGATGATGCAGGATCACCATTTATCAGCGCATCCCAAAAGAAGGGTATTGCCGGTGGAATCGTCGCTTTGCTCATCCTCTTCATCGCATATCAAGCGGTGATGGGTTTCTCCTTAGGAGGCAACAGCATCTCAGTCGCAGCCCTTGAGGTTGATGAAGCAGACGACGCACTCCGAGTGCAGGTTTTCGTAGGTACGCCGATGTTTGGGGGCATTCCGGATGATGAACTCTCCATTTCAATCTCCTACAATGGTACTGTTGTCCACACCGCTTCCTTTGAACCCAAGGCTAAGTTGTCATGGTATGAGATACCGTACTCTGACTTCTATCAAGGAAACTCAAGAGGTGCAGCCGAAGATTCATCTGACATAGTATACACAGTATCAGTCAGTCAGGGCTCTTCCACTTCCACCGAATATTCAGCCGACAGCGCCATGATGGACCGGACAATCAACGATGTTGACGGTGAGTTGATCGCCGTCACGGAGGATACGGATTGCGATAGTGAGGGAAATTGTGAGAAGAATGGCCTTGACCATGTTGGTGCACAGTTCCGAGTTGGCGTTGGTGCAATTGATCCAGTAGAGAGCAACTCTACAGGGATAATGCTCCATGTCGATTCAGACTACTCCATTGAAGCATCGATTATCTACGAAGGCTCAGCCGTTTACACATTCCCTACCGTTTCAGTTGATGGCTCATCCGCCACATGGGCGGGTGGGGCTGGAGATGTCGAGGGTGCGTGGCTAGACTTGGAAGGCGATGGTCAGAAACTCGATTCGTTCAATGTTGTACAGTACTACATCCCACGTGGGGACTTTTTCGATAGTGATGGTTGCTACTCAATCGAAGTGACAGTCACTCACGAATCCGGATTCGGTGACACATTCACGGACACTAGCTCTCAGGGTTACCAATTCTGGTGGGATTACAACGAGAATCGGGATACCGAGGGAGAGGATACTAGTGATCCCCCTGACGGCATCGCAGACACTGATGGTGAGCCGTACAAGCCGACTGAGGCTTGCT
>DAVI01000005.1:0-5517 GCA_002505495.1 Euryarchaeota archaeon UBA59
GCAATGCCAGAAATTGCTGACCACCTCCGTGAACAGGTCCACCCCGACTTCATCCTCAGCCCGGACAAGGGGGCCATTGAGAGAGCGAGCCATGTGGCGAAGATGATCGGCTGTAATTTCTCATACCTCGAGAAGATTCGAATTGACGCCCACACGATTGAGCACAAGCCAAAGGACCTGGATGTTGAAGGTGCGATCGTCGCCATCGTCGATGATATGATTTCCACCGGAGGCACCATCTGCAAGGCTTCCGACGCGCTACGCAGACAGGGTGCAAAGGAGGTTCACGCCGCCTGCACCCACGGCCTCTTCACCGGCGGCGCCATTACCCGACTCGCAGACCATGTTGACGGTGTCCACGCCACAGACTCCCTTCCCAATCCACGCTCCAGAGTTTCCGGTGCACCGGCTCTCGCAAGGGGGGTTCGTGAGTTGCTCGAGAGACTCGATCTCTAACCCGGAATTGGCCGGTCGGAGGCTGTTCTTCTTAGCCATCTAAGACTGGATTTGTTTTTGACATCCCCTTCTGAACGCATGACTGCACCCCTACGGGGTAGGCTATTCAATTCCGGTGTGTTTATACGAGCCACGCCCTCGCCGAGCCTACCCCCACAGGAGGAGTGTATCCAATGAGCGTGCATGTAGATTTTGAAACCCCGGAAAAAGTTCAGCAACAGGTGTATGAACTGGTCAAGAAGATTGGACGAGACGGCAAGGGTCGGCTCAAGAAGGGAATGAACGAGGTCATCAAGGTGACCGAGCGGGGAGACGCCAAACTCGTGGTCATGGCAGAGAATGTCAACCCGGGCGAGATGCTGATGCCAATTCCGATGATTTGCAAGGAGCGCGGTATTCCATTCATCTATGTTGCAGACCAAGGATTCCTCGGTGAAGCCGCTGGAATGCCAATCGGCCGTGCAACCGCCGCAATCGCAGTTCTCAATGTCGAGAAGGGCGCTGATGAGGACTTCAAGGGAGTCGTTGCAAGCGCTACTGAACTCGCTGGCAACTGAGGTGATTCAGATGGCAGACGGTTGGCCCGCAGAAGTCGTCGAGGTTGTCGGTAGGACCGGCATGACCGGTGAGGCGACACAGGTCAAGGTTCGCGTCAACGACGCACCCAACCCCCGCGACATCGGTCGAATCATCACCCGCAACGTGCTCGGACCAATTCGAGTCGGTGACATTCTGATGCTCAAGGACACCGGCCGTGAAGCTCGCAAGTTGGGAGGCCGATGACATGCCCGAGCGAAGAGTGTGCACCTTCTCTGGCGAGGAAATCGAGCCTGGCACCGGCATGATGTTCATCAAGCGTGACGGGACGGTCCTCTGGTTCAAGAGCAGCAAGGCTCGCAAGAACTCGTTGAAACTCAAGCGCAATCCACGCAAGGTGAAGTGGACTCGGCACTATGTCAAGGGCGGCATTCAGTGAAACTCGGCCCTTTACGGGCTCCGTTCGGCTTAAACAGGGAGGGCCTCACGGCCGGCCCAAGTGGTTAGCATGCAAACGACATTCGTGATGGTGAAGCCCGACGGTGTTCAGCGCGGTCTGGTCGGCGAGATCATCGGCAGATTTGAGCAGAAGGGGCTCCGATTGGTAGGGCTCAGACAATTGACCCCAAGTCTGGAGTTGGCGGAAGCGCACTACGAGGTTCACAACGAGCGCCCGTTCTACCCCGGCCTGATTCGATTCATCACCTCCGGCCCGGTAGTGGCGATGGCGTGGACTGGCGTTGATGCGATTTCAGTCGCCCGCAACATCATCGGCCCAACCGATGGCCGCAAGGCGGCACTGGGCACCATCCGCGGCGACTACGCGATGGACATCGGCCACAACATCATTCACGGCAGTGACGCTGAGGAAACAGCGGAGTTCGAACTCGGACTCTGGTTCCCGGACGGCGTGGAGGATTGGACCCGCCTCGATGAGACTTGGGTCTATGAGTGAATGTTCTCGAATATCAAAATCAAAAGGAGCAGGTGACATGAATGAGTTCTCGTCGACAACCAATAGTAGCGGTGCTCGGTCACGTTGACCACGGAAAGACCAGCATCCTCGACCACATTCGCTCCCTCGGAAGCGAGAGGCAATCCTCGGTGATGGACCGAGAAGCGGGTGGAATCACCCAACACATCGGGGCGACAGAAGTCCCGGCTGACATTCTCAATGAGATGTGCGCCCCCCTCATGGGTGGCAAGAAATTCAACTCGCCGGGCCTGCTCTTCATCGACACACCAGGACACCACTCCTTCACCACCCTGCGGGCCCGTGGAGGGTCACTCGCCGACATCGCCATTCTCGTGATTGACATCATGGACGGTTGCAAGCCTCAGACCTTGGAGTCGATGCGGATTCTCCGACAGGCAAAGACACCGTTCGTAATCGCCTGCAACAAGGTCGACCGGCTGTATGGCTGGCAGTCGGAGCCAGGCCGGGCGATGGCCGTATCGATGCGCAAGCAGACGAGCGATGTGATGGCGCTCTTCGACCAGCGCTACTGGCAACTGGTCGGTGAGTTCGCTGAGCACGGTTTCAACATCGAGCGTTATGACCAAATCACCGACTTCACCCAGAACATCGCTCTCGTCCCCTGCTCGGCCAAGGAGGGAGAGGGGATTCAGGACCTCTTGGCCGTCACCATCGGATTAGCAGAACGATACCTCGCTGAACAGTTGGAGGATGTCGAGGGGACGGCGGAGGCCACCGTCTTGGAGATGAAGGAGGAGAGGGGCCTTGGGAAGACTCTGGACGTTATTCTCCACAGGGGCACTCTCTCAAAGGGCGATGAATTCGCAATCGCCACACCTGAGGGCCCTCAAGTGACTCGCATCAAGGGGATGTTCTCCCCGCGGGGGATGTCGGAGATGCGGGATGCAGGTGACCGCTGGGATTCGGTTGACAGCGTGACTGCGGCCGCCGGCCTGAAGATTAGCGCGCCCGGGCTTGACAGTGTGTTGGCAGGCACGACTCTGCGCGCCATTCCTGATGTTGAATCGAGAGAATCTATCCTCGCTCTGACTGCGGAGGAGTGTGAAATCTCCATCGAACTCGACGAGGAGGGGATTGCCATCAAGTCCGACACCCTAGGTGGACTGGAGGCGCTCGCCTTCGAACTTCGGGAAATGGAGGACTCAGACGGAAAGCCGCTTGGAATACAGATTCGCGCTGCGAACATCGGTCCAATCTCACGCCGAGACATTCGCTCGGCTGAGATATCCACCGATCCCTTTGAGAGGGTCATCCTCACCTTCAGTTCCTCTGTCCTCGCTGAGGCACAGGCCGAGTTGGACGCTGATGACTGTGAGGTGACTCACATCGGTTCTGACATCATCTACCATGTGCTCGAGGAGTACCAGAAGTGGATTGAGACCACAAAGCAGGAGTTGTCCGAGGCGGAGCGGGAGGTGGTGGTCCATCCAGGACGTATCCTCCTACTCGCTGACCATGTCTTTCGACGCTCTGGCCCGGCAGTGGTCGGCGTTCGTGTCCTTGGCGGCCGAATCATGGTCGGTCAGCGACTGCTTCAGCCCGACGGGACGAAGGTTGGCCGGGTGAAGTCGATTCGCGATGGTGACCACATACTTTCAGAGGCGAAGCAGGGAGACGAACTGGCAATAGCAATCGAAGGGGCTGTCATCGGCAGAGGAGTCGATGAGGAAGATGTTCTCTTGGTCGACATCCCTGCATCACACGCGAGGAAATTGAAAAAAGTTGATTTGACCCCTGCAGAGCAGGAAATTCTTGACGAGTTGATAGTAATTCACCGCAAGGAAGACCACTTTTGGGGCCGCTGAGCCACGATTCACGGATGAAGAGTAAACCCCCAACGCTTTAGTAGGAATCGGGTGGGTCAAGACCCATACGGAAGTGGTGGACTTGCAGGCAATGGGAGGAGATGGTCGCACAAAGGACCTCATCGCAACGGTCAGCGCCATTTCCAATGGCCTCATGAATGAAGTTGCAAAGGTCATCATCGGCAAGCAGGAGAACCTGCGAAGAGTGACTATTGGAGTTCTTTCAAACGGGAATATGCTCTTGGAGGATTTCCCCGGACTGGCAAAGACTCTGCTCGCCAACACCTTCGCCCGGGCTCTCGGTTGCAAGTTCAAGCGTGTACAATTCACCCCTGACCTGCTCCCCTCGGACATCATGGGGACATACATGTACGACCAAAAGGTAGGGGAGTTCAAACTCCGACCCGGGCCACTCTTCTCCAACATCCTACTCGCTGACGAGATTAACCGTGCTCCGCCAAAGACTCAGGCTGCTCTGCTTGAGGCGATGGAGGAGAAGCAGGTGACCATCGAGGGTATCACCCACAAGCTGCCCGCTCCGTTCGTGGTCCTAGCGACCCAGAACCCCATCGAGCAGGAGGGGACCTACCCTCTGCCCGAGGCGCAACTCGACCGCTTCATGATGAAGATGTCAATGGGCTATCCAGACCGCGCCGAGGAGAAGGCGATTCTGGCTCGCAGAAAGTTGAGAGGGAAGGATGAGCACGATGTTCAGCAGATTACCTCACCAAAGAAGGTGGTCGCCATGCAGAAGGCACTTGAGACGGTCCACATCGACCCAGCGATTCTCTCCTACATCGTCGAACTCGTCCAGCGAACCCGTGAGGACCACCGCATCATATGCGGTTCCAGCCCGCGTGGCAGCCAGAACCTGTTCAAGTCATCTAGGGCCGCTGCCGCAATCGATGGCCGCGACTATGTGATTCCTGACGACATCAAGGGCATCGCCCTGCAAGTCCTCAGCCACAGAATCATCCTCAAGCCCGAGGCAAAGATTCGTGGCATCACTGGAATGCACATCACCAGGAAGATTCTCTCCGAAGTGCCTGTGCCAGTCATCCAGCCCGCATGAACCGTCCGCGACTGTCGATCGGTAGAGCCCCGTGTCTTGGTGTTTGGAGACACATGGTAACGCGTGAGTGATTAAGGTTGAAAGCATAGGGCTGTCCGAAGTACCGGGGAGGAAGCATCGTGGACCCGTACAAGATGGTAATTGCGTGCACCAACCAGAAGGGCGGTTGCGCGAAAACAACCACCGCGGTGAACATCGCCACCGCACTGGCAGAGGGTGACCCGAAAAACGGAATCCAGCCCTCAAAGGTACTACTCGTCGACCTCGACCCGCAGGGAAGCGCATCGACCTCATTTGGAATCGACAAGAGTACGCTCGACAGAACGGTCTACGACCTGCTAATGAATGACCTCGGAGAAGAATTGCCTGTTCTCGAAGAATATCTGATGTCTCCGGAAATCATCACCGACCACATGAGGCAGACTTGGAAGAGTCAGAACATGGACAAGAAACGGTATCCGAAGCGACTGAAGGTGGAGAATCTCTGGCTTCTGCCGTCCAACATCCAACTCTCCGGAGCGGAGATAGAACTGGCCACCAGAATCGGCAGAGAAACCCGGCTCAAGGAGGGGCTCGCCGGGGCAATCGAGGAATTCGACTACATCATCATCGACACACCGCCAAGTCTCGGGCTTCTCACCATCAACGCC
>DAVI01000005.1:5652-6818 GCA_002505495.1 Euryarchaeota archaeon UBA59
CAAAAGCGAATCAATCCGCATCTCAAGTTGTTCGGCATCGCCCTGACGATGTACCAGAAGACCAGGCTGTGCAACACCGTTTCCTCAGAAGTTCGCAAACACTTCGCTGAACACACCTTCGCCACCGTGATTCCGAGAATCATCTCCATCGCCGAAGCGCCTCTCGATGGTGCCCCAGTCGTGCTCCTCAAGACTCCGAACCGCCACAACAAAGGGAGCCAAGCGTATTGGGCCCTTTCCCGGGAAGTCTCACAGAGGGTGACGAGTTTGAGGCAGAAGTACGGGGTTAAGGAAGTCAGCCGTCTCAAACTCCACAACTTGGGTGTCGGCGAATGAGTTGGATTTCGCACCTTCTATAGCCCGAACGGTTGCTTTTTCTTCCGAAACCGCTCCGTAGGAGCGAGATTATACCGTCAGCCTTCTATATCCGGTTGACCGAAACCGGACCAAGGTGAAGTGATGGGATCTCCAGATATGACTTCGGTCAGTGTGAGTTTTGAGGTGCGCAGACAGTTGAACTCGATGAGAGCGCTGGGGAATTACAAGTCGGTTGACGACCTCATTCTCCACCTGCTGAAGGAACACCGACTGAGCCAGATCAAGAAGGATTCAGATGCGCTGCAAGCCGCTCTCAGCGGACTTGGTGGAGTCGACGTGGATGCATTGGTCCAGAAATTGGGACTTTCCCCGTTCAAGGAGTGATGGCAGTGAAGGGACAGGCACCGGCCTACTGGATTGACGCTGATCAATTAGTGCGCGGGCTCTTCGATGAAGGCTCAGATGAACAGGTCCTGCTGCAACTCGCAGCTTGCAATGTCGTGGAATTACACGCGACTTCGAAGACATGGAACAATCTGCTGTGGCTGGTGATGAACAGCCAGTCCGGTGGAGATGGTGCAATCTCTGGTCAGCAACTCGGTGAACTGAGAGCGTCGCTGCCTGTCGCCTTCCATTAGGCGCACAGCATCACTCTTTGTCCTTAGCGTCCCACCACTGTTGTCCGTAGTAGACCCACTGGTCCATCGTCCAGCCTGCCGGAAGTCCACCATCGGGAATTGGAGGGGCACCTGCCGGTAGTTCGTCGGATGTTGAGGCCGGTTCATCTGCTGGAGTAGTTTTGGACTCCGGTTCCGGTGTAGATGTGGGCTCGGGCTCGGGCTCGGGCT
>DAVI01000005.1:6868-8853 GCA_002505495.1 Euryarchaeota archaeon UBA59
TCCTCCGATGGCTCACTTGGTGGCTCGGAATCAGTATCATCGTCGCCAAAGACGCTAGCATCGGGTGCTACAGATGGTTGCTCATCGTCGACATCCTCAGCCATGTCCCAGAGTTGGTCCTCGGTGATGCCGTCTCCCAACGCCTCGCCTTCCCACCCCTTCTCTTGAGTGATTCCGCCGCGCGTGGAGAATTCCTCACCCTCCTCGTCTGCCTGCAACTCCTTGGTGGCGTCTTGATGGCTGTACTGCGCATCCGGAGAGCGCTTTGCCATGGTCGTGCGAATCAGGCCAATCAAACCCCAGAGAATGAGGATGGCTGCAATCAGCCCTACACCGATTCCGCCACCATAAATCAAGAACTCCTTCATGAGTTGGTTACGCTTCTCTGAGGGGTCAAGCTCCTCTTCCGGATCTTCTGTTACATTGGTTGGAACATAGACGTTGGAGCAGACCGCGTAGTCGTCCGGATGCTTCGCACAGTATTCCTCCTCGGTAGCCACAGTGGGGTCTAGGTCGTCCCAATCCGAGTTGTCGCCCACGCCATCCCTGTCACTGTCCACCCATTCCGTCGGGTCGGTCGACCAGTCAGTCAGTCCGTCGTGCTCGCCAGAGTCCTCGTAGCCATCGCCATCTCGGTCGGGGCAGCCGAAGCGCTGCACCGTGACATAGCGATTCTCACCAGTGTCGAAGTAGATGCCACGGGTGCTGTTGCCCCATTCCGCTGGACACCAGTCCGGCTTGTTCCCAGTCAGATTGTCACCGTAGTTGTCTTGGTCTGTGTCGCACCATTGGGTTGGGTCGATCGGGTACCTGTCTGCGCCGTTAGGTGCGAGGGCGGAACAAGCGGGGAAATCCTCAGTCGCATCGCTGTATCCATCATCGTCCGAATCAGGACAGCCATTCCTATCGATATGAGAATCTCCGGGTGAATTGGGACAGTCATCGGGATTGGTTCCTTCCAGATTGTCTCCTAGACCGTCCCCATCAGAGTCGAACCACTGAGAAGGGTCATTCGGGAAGAAGTCCCCATTGAGGCCTAGCGAGTTGTCTCCGTAGCCGTCTCCGTCACTGTCTGTGTGTTGGTCCGCATTGTTCGGGAACTGGTCGCCGTTTGTGCCATTCGCATTGTCGCCTCGGCCATCTCCATCACTGTCAACCCATTGCGATGGGTCGGCTGGCCACTCATCCGGATTGTTGCCAAGTTGATTGTCGCCGTAGCCGTCGCCATCTGCATCGACCTGCTGAGTGGGGTCGGTGGGAAATAGGTCATCCGAGTCAACGACGCCGTCGCCATCAGTATCGACATCAAAGAGAATTACCTGTGAGGAGCCTATGAATGAGGCTAGAGCGAGGAAGGAGTTGGGTCCGACCTCGTGGATACCGACAATATTTCCAATATTCGAAAAGTGGTCGATTTCTGAGTAGTCTGTCCCATTAATTATGTGGAGGTGGCCATTGTGTGTTCCCATCGCAATTCGGCCATCGGAAAGAACCGCCATCGAGTGAATCATTCCTCCTGAGGAGAGTGTGACCTCATCTTCCAGAGTCCAATTATCCGTGGCATAGACGAAGACCTTCCCGGACTCGGTCATCGCCAACATGGTTTGACCACTGTCGACCAAAGCGAGGTTGGTCACCACAGAGGTGATATCCATCAGGGCTCGGTTTTGGGTGCCGTTCGGGTGATTCACTCTGATGATTAGGTCCCTTCCTGTCGTGACCACGCCTCCTCCGGGTAGGCCGAGAATTGCGCTCACCTCACTCAAGTGAGATATTGTCACGGTACCTGTTGCTTCGAAATCGCTGTACTCCACCGCCTGATTCGAATTTGCCAAGCCGACCCACAAATCACCGTCACCATCCCACGCGAGCGAGTCGGTAGCCTCGCCTGTGTTGATGGAATAGAGCACATTATGATATTCAGTGGAGATTACTTCGACGCCATTGGTTGTACCTATTGCAAGACGATGCTGAAGGTTGTCGAT
>DAVI01000005.1:8998-14551 GCA_002505495.1 Euryarchaeota archaeon UBA59
TCGTAGGTCTGAAACCAACCGATGGTAGAATCGTCAAAGGTCGTTTTAGGTCCCGCATTTGCCAATTCTGAGGCGGAAGCACCAGGGAGGGCGAGGAGTGGAACAAACAACGCAACCAAGAGAAGGACTGACAATCCGAGGGAGCCACGCATGGCTCTTACAAGAGCCATTCACCTTTCAATGCCGCGTCGGCTCGCTCAAGCGGCATATTCGGAGAGAAGTGAAGAATCACTCTTCTTCGTCGGACTCGGTCTTGACCGGAGTGAGGGTTGCAGTCGCTGGTCGTAGAATCGCCTTCTCCTCATCGAAAGTGGGAATCATAACCTTGCGCTGTTCGCTGACGGGTCGGAGTGTCGCTGGAGCCTGAGGTTTTGGCTGCAAGACGGGTCGCCTGACCGGTTGGAGGATTTCCGACGGTTCGAACAGGCTATCTCGCTGAGGAGGTCCGCCGACCTCCGGTCTTGGACCATCTCTTACCAAGCGGCCGCCACCGGGTGGGCTGCGGGACAGCGCGCCCTCTTCTGCGCTGTCCCTGACTAGTCGTCCTCCGCCAGGAGGTCCACGCCGTTGAGAGATTTCCTCTACACCTTCTGGCCGGGGGCGGGATATTTCGAAGCCCTCAGCGGTTGGTTGTGTCGCGGCTCCTCCGGCTCCGAATGAAGTGGTATCATCTGTTGAGGGGGAAGTAGCGGGGAACAGGTCGGCAGCATCCGAGAGTTTGCGAACTCTAGAATCAGCCTGCGGTTCTGGTTCTGTTTCATCAACATCAACCGCATCTCCGAGTCGGCGGGCGGCTGCCTCCTTCTCCTCAGGCGCCCTGATTGGGAGACGGACTGGAGTCAATGCGCCTGGTTGTGGTCCCGGCTTGAGTGGTGAATCACTCAGAGCCGGTGCGTCTGGCTTCTCACCTATTGGTGCTCGTGCCGGAGCAAGGCGGCCTCCGGCTGCTTCGCCTAATCCGGGAGATGGCTGCTCTCCAAGTGGCGTGGATGTTGGTTGTCCGAGAAGCGCACCTCCGAGCGCGCCACCGAGCGCCCCTGCTGCACTGGGTGCGACTTGACCTGAGGCACCCTTCAGTGCGCCCATCCACCTCTCACGCCGGGCAAGTACCCCATCGGTCTTCTCAAGATCTTCGGTCTCATCCTCCATCTGCTTGAGGCGGACCTCCTCCTCGATGTCTTCATCTGAGACGAGGCTGCGCTGGAGTTGGGTGCGAATCTTATCTTCAGCAACCACCTTGAATTCCTCAGAGCGTTGCTCAAGAGTTGAGAGGCGCTCGCGGATCTCGGCTCGCTTGACAGCGAGTTGCGCCTCGATTTCTGCGCGGATTTCTGACTCCCGGCGACGGACATCGATGAGCGCCTTGTTGCGCATGATTTCTTCCCGCTTCGCCAGTTGGCGCTCAAGTTGGTCTGTGACTTCCTGCTCCTTGCGGCCACGGAATTCCCTGAGGCGGGATTCCATCTCGACCTCGAGTTCCATTGCAGTCTCCTGCTTGAGCAAGTCGAGTGCGGTCTCGTGGGATATCTTCTCGTTCCGGACTCTGGCATCGACCTCCGCCATGATTTGACGTTGGACCGCTGACTCCTTGGAACGGAACTCCTGTTCAAGTTGGTCAATCCACTCCTGCTTCCGCGCCTCAAATGAATCTCCGAGTTGAGTGCGGAGTTCAATCTCCCTGTCGTGTCGGAACCGGCTCAGACGGCTGGATATCTCTGACTCTCGGCTGCGCTGATAGGAGTCGAACTCGTCAACCATCCGATTCTGAAGTTCGTCATCCAGCTCCAAGTTGAGAGCGTGCTCAATCTCATCGATGGAATGGCTGAAGGTGAGGTCGTAGCGCTCGCGTAGGCGCTGCTTGCGCTCGGAAAGACGCTCGCCATACTGCTTCTCCAACTCGTGTAGAATCGACACTCGTACCTCGTCACGCTTGCGGGCAATCGCCAACTCAAGGTCCTGTTGCATCCGGTCCTCCAGTTGCCCGGTCTCCGAGGTGAGGCGTTCCTCCAATTCCTCCTGCAGGTCTTTGGCGATCTCCTCCTCCATTCGGTGGGCTCGCCTTTCGTATTCGGTGCGCAGGCGCGCCTCGCGTGAGCGCAGGCGGCTGCGTAGTTGTTGTTCGAGGCGCCGGCGGATACCATCTCTGAGTTGGATTTCGCGCTCGGCGAGGTGAGATCTCTGCTCTTCGTCGATGCGCTCCGCCTGAAGGTTTCCCTCAACTGTCAGTTGAGATTCCATCTCCTCTTTGAGAGTTGATTCAAGTTCCCTGACCTGCTCTTGCGTCGCCTGATTAGCCTCGATTTCCAACTTCTCCTGAAGGAACGCTCTTCGACGCTGGAATTCTGCATCCATCTCTGACGAGAGTTGTTCCTGAATCTGTTCGCGGCGAGTGGAGAGACGGCGCTCCCGCTCGACTTCGAGTTGTTCGCGCAGCGAAAGTTCCTCGCGCTCCATCCGCATGTCTAGTTCTTCGCGTAGGATTTCCTCTTCACGCTCAAGCGCATTCTTCTCGAGACGGGATAGTTCGGATTCCATCTCCTGCCGCATCTCTGACTCCAACTTTTCAAGAGCATCGTCATGCTCCAACTGCATGGCGCGGGTCATCGCTCCGGTGGCACCTGACAGGCGCTCAGCCTGATCCTTGAGTCGAAGGCGGCGTTCACGGCTGAGCCTGTGGCGTAGCGCTTCCTCACTGCGCAGGTTGCTAGAAATCTGAGTTGCTCGCTCTGCAGATGGGGCTCCGGCACCAGTCACCTCGCTGCGCAACTTGGCGAGCGAATCATGGTCTCCACCGACGACTTGCTTCTTCAAATCAGAGAGCTTCGCTTCAGTTTCAGTCAGGGTCCCATCCCCTGGGAGGTGATTCCTCCCGGGTGGATGGTGCGATTCTCTTCCTATTTGAGTCCGGGGGGTGAGATAATGCCCCAAGAGGCCGGTATTAGTACCATTATCCGCCTGTACGGGTGGTGAAACATCCAAGTCGAGGTGGTTCGAGGGGCGCCCTTCTTTGGTATCTCGGCTCAACACCCATTGTTCGGAGGGATAGGACTCAGAAGGTGACCTTGAACGGCTCTTTGCAGGCCGGGCAGGTGACCTCCCGGGAGCCGGGGCGTGGCTTGAGTCTGAGGCGCCGCTCACAGGCGGGACAACCAAGTTCTACCTTGACAACCTTTGGATTGACGGAAAACTGCACTGAACAGGAACTGCACTGCACCTTCGCAGGTCGCTTGTCGACTCCGACCACCAACACCTTTGAGCAGGCGGGACAGGCCACCTTCTCCTCTAGCCAACTGTTGACCGTCGCATCGTGACTGACCTTGACGACCGCATCACACAACTCACAGGTCTTCTCTCCGAGCCCCAATGGAAGAAGCCCTTCGCAGTTGGGACAGTTGACGAGCGGGGGTGCAACGCTCGACTCAACAGAATGGTTCTCGTCGCCACTCAAAGAAGCACCTCAGTTTCGGGTTCTACCCACAACCAGAATTCCGCCGGGCATGAAAGTGAAGGGCAGAGCGAGGTCGACCCCCCACTCCTCGGCTGAATCCTCCAGCATCTTCTTGGCAGCGACCGCGTCACTGGCAGTTGATGGAATCTCAATCCAGTGAACATCAGCCCCTCGACGAATCAAGTTCGCGACATCCTCGGGAAGCCCGGAGAGTTCGGGGCCAGTGGTTGTATCGACCGAGGAGAGGTCGATGGGGACGGTGAGGCGCCACCAGCGAGCGCGGCCCTGGTCGCGATGGTTCTCAACGATGCCCGCCTTCTCCAATTGCTGCAGGTGGTGGTAGAGATGGTAGCGAGTGACGTCGGTCGTCTTCTGAATCTGAACTGTTGACATTTCGTCTGCGGTTTGAAGCGCCTCGACGATTGCGATTCTCGTGTCGTGGGCCAATGCGACGAGTCGGGGGTCTCCACGAATCTTGCTCATGTTGCTTTCTCCTGTGTAAGTTGAACTCGGTGGTCTCCGCTATCAAGGATTGCCCTAACTCACCCTCCGTCTCAACTTCGGCTCACGACGGGCATGGCCATCTCTCTAACGGCCTCCCACGCAGACCACATGTCCTTGCCCAATTGCTGGAACAGTCCGCCGAGCATTCCGAGGCGGCTCATCCCTTCATCGGCAAGCCATACGCTGTTGATGAGGACAGCGATGGCGCTCGCCTCGTGGACGAAAACACCGAGCGCAAGACTGGAGTGCCAACCATCCAAAACCGAGATGACCAGAATGCCGGTTACCAGCAGTGAGATCGCGAGGTTCACTTGCACTATCATGCGGGTGCGACGAGAGAGGCGGATTAGGCGAGCGAGCATACGGGGGTTGTCGCTCGGAATCAGAACATCTGCCGCCTCGAGATTGACTTGCTCACCCGAGCCGACGGCGACTCCGACGTCGGCGGCGGCGAGTGCAGCGGCATCGTTGAAGCCGTCACCTGCCATCAAGGTGCAGCGCGCCTGACTGCGACGCCGCACCCAAATCGCCTTCCCTTCGGGGTCAATCTCGCCACGGCAGGCGGAGGCAGCGAGGCCGAGTCGCTTGCCGAGCAACTCTACGGCAGGTTGGGCATCGCCAGAGAGCAGCTCGACCGTCACTCCGAGGTCCTCCAATTCGAGGATGAGCGCGTCCGCACCTTCCCGGAGGTCGTCGTGGTCAAAGGTGAACAGTGCGATTGCCTCCCCCGCCTCACTCAAAACAGAGAGGCCTAAGCCGCGAGCGCGGGCATCTTCAGCAGCGTCACGAATCTTGTTGGAGAAGTTGATTCCTTCATCGGTCAGCCAGTCATCGCGTCCGAAGCTGACCTTGTTCTCACCCACAGTGCCACTGACGCCTGCAACCTCATCGGCGAGGCTCTTGACCTCCATCGCAACGAGTTCCTCACTCTCCGCCACGCCGATGATGGTTGCTGCGTAAGGGTGATTGCTACGCTTTTCCAAGCCTGCTGCAAGCCGCAGGGCGCGGCGCCGCTCAACCCCGGATGCGAGCGTGATTCCCTCCAGGCGGGGGCGTCCGCGGGTCAGGGTTCCAGTCTTGTCGATCATAGCGAGATCGATTCGGGCCGCCCGTTCGAGAACATCTCCACCACGCGCTATCATTCCGTGATGGGCAGCATTGGCGAGGGCGTTCGCGTGCGGAACTGGAGCTGCGATAAGCAGAGCGCATGGGCAGGCGACAACCCACAGAAGGAGCATGATGTAGACATCCTGAGTGAGCAAGGCGATGACCGCACCACCGATGATGACCGTCGGAACCCAGAGTTTTGTGAACAACATCACCATCGACTGGAGGCGAGGTGCCTCGTCACGGAAGGTGTGAACTCGATCGATCAGAGCGGATAGTCGGGTGTCCTCGCCTACTGCTGTGGTCTCAATCACCACTGGGCCGCGCAGCAGAACCAATCCCGCTTCCACCTCATCACCGACCTGCAATCGGATCGGGACGCTCTCACCGGTCATGGGAGCACGGTCAATTTGGCCAGCACCTTCGACGATGATTCCATCAACTGGAATCAATTCCCCACTTCGCACCTCTACAAATTCACCTAAGTTGACAAG
>DAVI01000005.1:14731-14922 GCA_002505495.1 Euryarchaeota archaeon UBA59
CGGGCGGTTCGGGGGAGCCGGTCCAGACCCCCCTGCATAGCCTCACGGGCGCGCACGAGCGCGGCAGACTCCATATGACCGCTCACAGACTCTAGAAGTACCACCATCAGAGCCTCGGGCCAGTACCCTAGAATCGCAGCTCCGGCGACCGCAAGAGAGGTTAGAACTTGGAAGCCGAGAACAGCGTTTCG
>DAVI01000005.1:15040-25541 GCA_002505495.1 Euryarchaeota archaeon UBA59
GAAATTCCCCGCCGGGAAACAGGAATCGCACTCGGCACCAAACCGGTCATGCGCTCCAAAGTACTCTCGTGCTCAATCCGCGTATGCGGTAGAAATGAGGGTGGCCGTTGAATGAGAAGTTCACCCTCCTCAAATCGAACGTCGAGAACACCGGGAGCCGAAAGTAGAAGTCGACGGATTGCGGGCTGGTCGGATGCATGTCTCTCACGCAATCGATCCAATGTGACTCCTCGCAATTTTAACCAACTGACATCGGGTTCGTGACCCAGGCTGGAGAGAACTCGATTGGCCTTCGACAATTCAGCCTGCCCCAAATCGACTGAGACTCGGACGATGCCGTCTGCTGGGTTGATGTTGCAATGGACTACGCCTGGAATTCTGCGAGTGGCGTTGGTCGCCTTCATCGCACAGTCGGGACAATCCATTCCGTTCAGCGGCCACTCGAAGTCATGGACTCCATCGGTAGCGAGAGAGAGGGGAATCGGCTCCTCAGCCTCCGATGGGGGTTCTTTCCCCACCATCCGGCGGATTTCGCTCTCAACCGGTGAGAGTTCCTTCGTCTTTTCATCCTCCAAGGCTTCGTCAGGTGCTCCCTCAACCTGCTCGGGTTCTGGTTCTGGTGGTGATTCGGGCTCCGGTTCATCGAGATAGATGAAACCCTCCGGCTCCTCCTTCCGTCGCCCCATAGGGCGAACCTGTCACAACTCCGGTTTGAACATGACTGTCAATGACATTTTACAGCCAAGTTGGATAATTGCCGAGCCGACCCGATAAAAGGTGGGAGAAATCCAATTGAAAAATCAACTTTTCAATTGAATGTTTGATATGGAGAACAGAATCCGGTTTCAAATGTGGCGATTGTGATGCAGGGGGCAGGATTCGAACCTGCGAAGCACTAAGCAGTGGATCTTGAGCCCACCCCCTTTGACCACTCGGGTACCCCTGCGATGTCCATCGGTGGCCGCTTCAGTTTGTCACTCTTCCTCATCAACGGAGAGGCTCTCCGTGAGAATTTCAGGAGGGGGGCCAGCACCTTCGGGCCACTCATCAGGAGCCCAGGGTGGAGGCGGTGGGTTTTCGTCGAGCGCTTCGCGCGTCAGTTCGTCGGCTCCCCTCTCATCGTCGTCGTCTTCGTCCTCCTCTTCTGACAGTTCGGAATCATCGTACTCCTCATCATCATCGAACCAATCCTCCTCCTCACGCCGCCATAGCAGAACCCCCATGGTCAGCATGGCGAGAATCAGCAGTAACAGCCCAAGGGCGCTTGCGGAGGAGAGGGATGCGAGAAACGCCTCTGTGTTTGAGGGAGAGCGGACTCGGTCAACAGGCACGCTGGTCAGATTTTCCATGTCATCGTCAAGCGCGATGTAGAGTTGCAGGTCGCCGGTTTTCCATGCTTCCAGTTCAAATGCGAACAGTTGGTGCTGCTTGGGTAGTAACGTGATGGTGGTACTGTTGAGTTCAAGCCTTCCACCACTCTTCTGCAAGGCCCACAGGCCAATCTTCACCTCTCCCATTGTAGTACCGTTGTTGGTCACTCGCCCCTCGACGAGAATCAACTCTTCCACCATTGGCGCATCGGGCTCAACTGAGATGTCACTCAACACCGGATGGAAGTAGATGACTCTCAGGAGGGGCATTCGTGGTTCCACTACGCTACCATGACCTACAAGCGAGTGGCCTGCCAAGTCGCTCCCCTCGACCCAGACCACAAACTCGTCACCGGGCCGCAGTACATCGTATTCGACTACGAAATCAATACGACTTGAGTACATCCAATCCTCACCGGAATGGGTGGCAAGCACAAGTTCGGAGCTGCCGTGCATTCCTAGCAACTCGACTCCGTGTCTCCGGAATGACCAGTACATGACCAAGGGCTCATCCCCCATTCCGCCCGCCTCACGAACTATTACAGTCACCAATTGAGCGGTCATCTGGTCGCTCTGAATTGATGCGAGGGTTGAGGTGGGGAATTCTATCACAGGCGCCACATCATCCAATAGCAATCGAATGTCGAGTCGAGTTATCTGGTGTGAGGGACCTTCTCCCAACACCTCAATCCTGAGGGTCGCCTCTTCGCCCACCCACCTGCTGGTCACCATGTCGACAATCTCCGTGAAGTTGTGCCCTCCCTCAAGAGGAACCGTCCACACCTGAGGCCGATTCTCATCATCGTTGAGCAGAAGGGTGGCCTCCCAGTCGCCGTCGAGGGATATGTTGGCTCCATTCGAACTGTGCCTCAACGCCGCCTCAAACTCGAATCGGTCACCTGGCTGCAGGTAGAGGGTATCGCCCACCGCGTCGCTTCCTGGCGGTGAGATGTCCTCGACGGAAACGAGGAACAGCTCCAACCTCGAGTCAAGTGTCCACGCGTGAGGAGTGAGCGCCTCGCTCCCCAACTCGAGTTTCTGGCCATGCTCAACCACCTTGATGGAGGGGACCTGTGCAGTAGTGTTCCACTCGCTCGGGGCATTCACTCCAATTCGGAAGGAGATTTCGACGAGATAGGCTGTATCTCCTAGGTCGGTTATGCGAAGCCTAGTCGGGAAGACCGGGGAATTGGGGTTGGTCCAGATCGTTTCGGAGAGTGGGTCGAACCAGATGTCGGAGGATGGATTATCGCCTGAAATACTGATTGAAATGTTGTCCAGTGAGCCGATTCCGTTGCCGTCAATCAGCGTGAAGGAGAATGTGTGCTCTACACCGAGAAGAAGGTTGACGCCGGCACGGTCAAGTTGCACGAGTGGCAGTGAAAGGCTGGTCGGCAAATCCTCTTGCGTCGTAATCGTCGCCATGTCCCAATCCAGCCCAGGACCACCTCCGCCAATCACCTGATGGCCGGCCAAATCCGTCCCCGTGACGAACAACGAAACCAGACTTCCCTCGCCGTTTCCGAACAGGTGAATAGCACGGAAATCTATGCGCACCGGGCCAGTCGCCTTCATCGGAGTCACTTCTCTGAATGCGGTGTATTCCTCGGGGTCTGCAATCCCGTCACCGTTGAAGTCGTCAATTCCCTGCCGCCAATAGTTGAGGAAGAGATAGCCGCCGAGTGCTTCTGCATCGCTGACTTCGACGGAAATAGGGAGCAGTCGATTCTGTGGCCAGATATTGTTGTCAGCTAGGCGGAGACCACTCGGAGTGTTGGCCATCAGTTGGCCGAGAATGGGTGCGTTGCTGTCGACCACGAGCGTGACCGGGGTCCTGTCCTTTGTGACGTCAGTCGCACCATTGAGTGATTCTCCCAATGGTCCGGCTCGCATGATCCATGCTGTCAGATTGACTTCACCGCTCATCTCGGGCAGAGCGACCGTGGCGTTCCAGACGCCGTTAGGACCGCTGAAGGCTTGGGTTTGGATTGACTCATCGCCGACCTCGAGCAGAACCACCACCTGGAAGTCTTCGTTGGATGGACTCAGTCCGGGAGAATCCTCGAAGCGAATTGTGCCGCTGACCTCGACCGACAGGCCTGCAGCAACCTCGAAGGGATATGAGGGGGCGCCGCGGGTGGAGAATAGTCGGCCATCTTGGCTGCGAACCTCCCATGAATCGATTTCCATGTCGTTCTCAACCGCCTTTGAGCCGGCCCCGATTCTGACCGTGCCGGGTGTGAGTGTCAAGCCGTCGTCGTCGGTACAACCCGCCGATAGGTCGAGCCAGTCGACATCATCCCAAGAGTGTGCGGTCTGTAGAACCCAAGTTGCCGAGTAACCTGTTTGTGACACTACAACATTGCTCGCCAATTCGAGAGAGATAAGCCCGTCACCACCGTTCTGGCTGAATGTGCCACCGGACGAGAGGTTGGTGGCCGTGAAGGTGACGACAGTACCCGTCAAGTCACTCATGGTCAGGGTCACCTCGGCAATCCTTGAGTCATCGAACAGATGGCTGTGGTGAGTGGTGATGACGCTCTGGCGATCTGGCACCATCATGACCGGAGCAGAGACCAGTTCGCTGGTCATCAGCGGGTCGTGGGTAACGCCGCCCCAGAGTCGAACACCGCCCTGCCAAGCGCCCACCGAGACAGGAATGATGTGGCTGCCATTCTGCGGAATGGTCCCGTTCAGCACAGCGGAAACCACCGGTCCGAGACCGGTGAGAGTCTCAGAGTAGAGATACTCAATGGCAAGCACGTCAACGGATGCCGTCAGGTGATATGGAAGACCACCGACGAGGTCGACTTCGAACGAATAGCTCGTCCATGAACGCTCAGTCTGGTTGGTGGTGACAATCCATTGGGTTTGATTGAGAGAGGATATCATCGTTGCATCGAGGTGCAGCCAACCGCTCGGATTCGCGCTGCTGAAAGTCGCCAGCGGCGTGGCTCCCGCATGCATGGTGAGAGTCGTGTTGGAGGGCGGATTGGGGGCGGTCTCCCAGGAGGAGAGTTCGACATGGAACATGGCGCCGAAGGGAATGGCGCCAGTAGGCATCAGGAACTGTAGACGATGGTCTTCACCCCTCTCTTCACCGGGGTTGAGCATGATCTCTGAATGCCGCATCGAAGTTCCGTTGTCGAGCCACCCGGGTCCGGCGTGTCGAGACGGATCCGGCCAGGCCGGATAGCATGGGTAGCCCTCCCAACAACTCTGGGTCTGCCAACCGAGTGGACCCCAAGGCGTGGGCCCAGGCCATTGCCATTCGACCAAACTATCCCCCCCGATGTCGACCGAGGCTGCCACTGCGGGCGAACCGCGCATGCCATCGACCTTGAGACTCTGAATCCAACCACCTGCTTGGAGCGCCACTTCGATCTGAAACCAAGCAAAGGGGGTCGTGGTCTGAACCGTCTGATTGATCAAGGTCCCGGTGTGAATCACTGCTCCCGCTTCATCCCTTATCGTGATGAGAGCACCCGCCCCGACACTAGACACCGAGAGGGCGGAGACTGGGTGAGTGGGAACTAGGGGGACGGAACGAAGGTAGTGGGTGGCAAGGGTCGGATTCGTGACATTTCTGTTCGTCTCATCGACCACGAGAGCAGAATCAACCGTCCAGCCGTCTTGTTCGAGATTTCTAGGATTCAAGACCCGAGTGGCACCCAGATAGAGGGCGTGGACCGTCGGCGAGAGTTGTGGGACGGTGGTTCCGAGTTCAAGCCGAATCTGAATGGGTTGGGTCGCATTGACCAACCCGTCACCCTCCAATCCCAAAAGGGTCTGAGGGAGGCTCATGTTGGTCCAGCGACTTGTGGAGTTGCCGTCGTTCATCATGCCGAGAACCGTCGCCTTCACCCAAGTTCCGTTGGGGACATCAGCGTCGATTTCGATAGCGTCGAGCCCCAACAGGTCCTCCGGGTAGATTGGGTCGCTGGTCCAAGTCCCATACTCTTCAAACCAGTCGACATAGAGTCCGACATTGTCGAGATACCAGCCGTCGGAGACGAGCAAATCGTCGGTGAAGAACGAGAATCGAAGTTGAATAGCCTGTCCGCCGAACTGGCTGACATCCGCCTGCTTGGTAACCCACGACTTGTTGACGTTGGGGGTCCCTCGAGCCCCATCGCAGGTCGGTTTTGCATTGGAGCCGTCGAAGGCCCACATATTGTAGATGTCACTGAACGGATTGAATGTTTGATAGGTGTCGTAGAAGTCGATTACATTGGCACCGTACTGGCTCCAAGACCTGCCATCGTCGTCCGAAATGGAGAGAATTCCGCCGTCCCATCCCCTCTCTGCACAGATGAACGAGTCGAACGAAAGGCGGGCGTGAGTGCCCACCGGGATTTCCAGCGGCGGTGAAATCAGATGGGTCCAAGTGTTCGCCTCGTATTCACTGCCAAACATGATTCCAGCATACTTGTCGCCGACAGCCGGCGCATCGGGGCCGTAACTCCACGATGAGTTGTGGGCGCGGAATGCCCAACCGTTGCCCCTATCTGTGTCTATGGTCCAGCCGGTCGGAAGCAGGGGGGAGTCTTCGAAGGAGTCGAGGATGTAGGTGGGACCGTCAACACCGATGTCCGTCAGGTGCTGCCACTCGTCGAATGCACTGCCGATTGCCGCATGGGTCGCCCCGCCGTCGTTGATGTCAGTGAAGTTGAGCGAGAGGTGGACCGTCTCGTTGCCAGGTAACCCCGATATCACCTCCACATCGTCTATGAACACCCCCTCTGGTGGGTCGATTGACGAGCCTCCGTAACCCGAACCCGGGAAACTGTCCGTCTCAACGTGAATCCGCAGGTAGACCACCGAGTTGCCGGCAAGCGATTGCGGAAGCGGATGCATGAGCCGCTTCCAGCCGCGCGAGTCATCGACATACATCTGACCGCCAATCAGCACACCGTTTCCTGGTAGGTTTCCTGAAATAGCATTCCAATTGGTGGAATTGGGAGTCATCCAATCCCATCGGAAGTTGTCGTAGATGTCGCCTTCCATGTCGAAGTCGGTGGCGTAGTTCAGCATGATCGGGCCGCTTGCGTTTGTCAGATCCACCTCCAGCAGAAGGTATGACTCCGCCCCGTTCGCATATTCGTCTGTCAGGTTGCCGTGGAACCAACTGCCGGGGTCCTCTCCGACATTTGTCAGGTTGACCTTGTCTAGGAACCAGCCGGGTCGCTGGATTGTGGAGTTGGCGTCGGTCCAGACGACGAAGCGGAAGCGGGCGTGGGTTGCGTTGAGGATTCCAGGCTCGTTGTCGAGGTTGAAATTTGCAGTCTGCCAACGGGTGGCGTCAGGCGAAGCCCAGACCTCGAAGTTTGAACCACCCGAGCCATTGGGAACGGGGGCGGCGGCGTTGATGCGATTGTTGTAGCCGCCGTCAGGAGTCATGTAGCGCCAAGTCTGGCCAGAGTCGAGTGACATCTCAAGCCATGCGCCGTCAGCGTTGCCGTTGCCGAGTGAAGGAGTGTACATGTGCTGCCAATGCTTGAACGAGAGATTCAGTTCATTGATGACGGGAGGCAGGGTGAAGTCAGGTGATTCAAGCCACGAGTGAACCCCATTGGGAAGGGCTTGGCCGGCGAGTGTCGCAACAATGTAGCGACCATTCACGCCACCTATCGGAATCAGTCCACCGCTCGATTCTCGGCCACTACCGTTCACCACACCGGGAAGCCCCAACATGTCGTCGACCTCCCAGACGCCGGGGGAACCGCCCATGTCCCAATACTGGAGAGTCCGGGTGAGCGTTTCGAAGTCGTTGATTCGACCGACGGAGTGGTTGGCATCGAGACTCAACGAGCCGTCGAAGAAATTGGCTGTCGTACCGTTCCAAAGACCCCAACTGAAGTTCTGCTGGAGAGTCGCGTCGGCCTCCCAAACTCTACCGGTTCCGAGGTCGGTCACGCTGTCTGAACCTACCCTGAGCCATGCGTCGGTGACGGTATCGCCGGCTGGAATGGTGAACCCCTCCACAGTCACATTGCTTCCTCCGCTGGGAACCTGAACCTTCGAGGGTCCCGACCAGTTGGTCGTGGTGGCGCTGGTCGCAGCACTGAGCAGCGTGAGCAACATCAGAAGCGAGAGAAATGCGGCTCTTCGCTGATGGATAAATCGTCTCAAGGCAGCGCCTCCTTGCATTGTGGACATAATCCCAACCGTTTGAATCCTATTCCCCCCTGTGATGCATCCTATGGATGCAACTTTTGCGACTTGGGAGGAGAATCGTGGAGAACGGTGGAATTAGGGCTGACAGGATTTTCATTGGGAGTAAAGGAACTCTCGCGTCGGGCTGAACGCGCTGAACAGTTCTTAGGATGTCGATTTGCAGGAACTTCGGAGGCGTCTATATTGAGCGGCCAGAGTACCCCCCAAGTTCGAGTCAGCGCCGCTCAATTACAAGCGATTGAGAACCAATTGTTCGCCCTAGCGAGACAGCAGGCGAAGCGCAACCAACCGATTGACCTGCCGCGGCCAGACTTTTGGTCGCAGGTCGCAACTCTCCTCTCAAACATCGAGATGGAGTTGGTCGAAGTCGGCCACAATGAAGGTTGGAGCGTGAAGGCGCAGAACCTCTCTCGACGGCAGGCGAATGTTCGCAGAGCCGTCGCCGATCTGACTCAGCACCGATTGACTGCGTTCGTTCGCCACGCGGCGACGAGCAATCTCGCATCGGCATCTTTCGGAGATGCACCGCACGATTCCAAGGCGCAGCTCGCAGCTCTGGACTGGAGTCGCCAAGATGTCGCCGAGCGCGCCTTCCACGAAGGACTCAGCGAACTGATTGAACGCTACAAGCGACAGGTTTCGTGGACAGTCATGCAACAGGGAGTTGCAGGTGGTGAGCGCCCGACACCCACCATACAGGCCGGTACCCCTCAACTCGACTCCTATGTTGACGAAGCGGGAGGACTCACCGGACAGGGTCCACCAAAGGTCGAGGTAATCGAAGAGGCTTTGGTCACTTACGAGGACCCTGATGAAGATGAAGAGGATAGAATCTCTCGCATGGACGCCTATCCGAGTTCAGCCTCCAAGGGCATGGGTAGTGAACCGACTGTAGAGCCGGCCGAGTTGATGTCTGCTCCAACGGAAGATGTGGTTGAGGATGATTCCCCCACTGACCAGAATGAAGACATGATCCGAATCAGAATTCTTCAGGACCTCGATGAACCGATTATCGATGCAGATGGAAATGAACTCGAACTCCTAACCGGCGATGTCGAGTTCTGTGATGCGGACTTTGCAAGTGGCTTGATAACTGCTGGGCTTGCCGAAGACGCCTCAATATGAGCCGCTCGTCAGTTCAGTCGATTGGACTCACAACGATGATGTTGCAGCCTATGTTGGCTGAGGGTTCGCTCAGGTCACTGTCCGCAGGGTGATTTCGATGGTCACCGTGTCTGGGATGTCGAGGCCATGAACCACCTTGGCAAGAACTGCCTCATCCTTGGCTGAATTAATCTCCAACTCGATGAGCCGCTTGTGAATTCGCATCTCCCAGTGGTCCCAAGTCTCGGAACCCTCTCCGTCCGGACTCTTTCGGCACGGCACGATGAGGCGACGGGTTGGGAGGGGAATCGGTCCGCGCATCTTGACGCCTGTCTGGTCCGAGATGTGCTTGATTCCATTGCAGAGGTCATCCACATGCTTATGATTCAGGCCGGTGACCTTGATTGCTGTGACGCTCGCCATTGACGCTCGCCTCCCCATTCAATCCCAATGTCATCAAGATTGAGTTTCACTTCTTCTCAATCTTCATGCAGACGCCGGCTGCGACGGTCTTGCCCATGTCGCGGATTGCGAAGCGGGAGAGCTCTGGGAAGGTGTCCATCTGCTCGATTGCCATCGGCTTGGTTGGCTGGAAGCGCACCAATGCAGCATCTCCGGTAATCAGGAAGTCGGGGTTAGCGGTCTTCCCGTCCTTGTTGGTCTTCTCAAGCAACTCGACGAAGCGGACTGCCACCTGTGCGGTGTGAGCGTGGAACACAGGTGTGTATCCAGCTCCAATCGCCTTGGGGATGTCCATCAGTTGGATGTTGCCGACGAAGGTCTCATCGTGGCGCACGAAGCTGGGCTCGTTGTCGGTGTAGCCGACAACATCGCCACGGCGGATGTCAGTGGCTGCGAGGCCGCGGACGTTGAAGCCAACATTGTCGCCGGGCTCCGCCTTTGCAACCTCGGTGTGGTGCATCTCGATGCTCTTGACCTCAGCCGACTTCTGGCTCGGGTTGAACATCACGGTCCTGCCAGTGTGCAGAACACCTGTCTCGATCTTGCCGACCGGGACTGTGCCGATTCCGCTGATCTTGTAGACATCCTGAATCGGCAGGCGCAGAGGCTTATCGGTGGGCTTGGGAGGCATGTCGATTGCGTCGATTGCCTCGAACAAGGTCGGGCCACTGTACCAAGGCGTGTTGTCGCTCTTGTTGAACACGTTGTCGCCGTCGAATGCAGAGCAGGGGATGAAGCTGACATCAGCCGGATTGAAGCCTGCCATCTTGAGCAGGTTGCTGACCTCGGTGACCACCTCGTTGTAGCGGTCCTCTGACCAGCTTACACCGGAGATGTCCATCTTGTTGACATTGACGATGAGCTGCTTGACACCAAGCACTCGAGCGAGGAAGGTGTGCTCCTTCGTCTGAGCGTTGACGCCGTCGTTGGCGGCCACGCACAGCACGGCAGCGTCTGCCTGGCTGGTGCCGGTGATCATGTTCTTCACGAAGTCACGGTGACCGGGCGCGTCGATGACGGTCCAGTAGTAGGTGGGGGTGAAGAATTCCTTGTGCGCGACGTCGATTGTGATACCGCGCTCGCGCTCCTCCTTCAGTCCGTCCATCACATAGGCAAAGCCGAAGCCAGCCTTGCCTCTCTCCTGCGCTTCCTTCTCGAACTTGTCGATTTCGTGTTGCTCGATGTGTCCGCTGTCCAGCAGAAGGCGACCTACTGTGGTCGACTTCCCGTGGTCAACATGACCCACGAAAACTATGTTCAGATGCGGCTTACTCTTGTCTTCCCATTGTGAACCCATGGTCGTTCCTCTCCTATGGAGCGACCCGCCGACAGCCGCCCCCTATTTGAACCACTCGCATGACGCACGCACATGAGAGGGTGGCTAAATG
>DAVI01000071.1:0-439 GCA_002505495.1 Euryarchaeota archaeon UBA59
AGCTGACCACGCCACCGGGAACCTTGCTCCGACGCCGGAGAAGGGCCGCTTGCCTTAGTGCGTTGAAGTCAGCCTCCTCATAGAGAATCACAGCCTCCTCCTCGGTGAGCCTTTCGGGAGACTCCCCGGACTGGGCTGCCAAAATGTCCTGCCAACTCATCTGGTCACCTCAAGCTGTGCCGATCAGTACCTCTAGGTCTGCTACGGTCTTTGGGCAATCATCGGTGAGAACATCGTGCCCTTCTACGGTGATCAAAACATCATCTTCGATGCGAATTCCGATTCCTGCCCACTTCTCATCAATTTCGATATCGGGCCGCCATGCCCCGAAATATAGACCCGGCTCAACCGTGATGACCATTCCCGGCTCAAATACCCGGGGCTCGTTATCAGGTCGGTAAACTCCGACATCATGGACATCCAATCCAAGCCAATGCCC
>DAVI01000071.1:516-10162 GCA_002505495.1 Euryarchaeota archaeon UBA59
GTCGGTCCCGGCACGATGCCTAGGTCGAGCAGCCCCTGAGCCATCACCTCTCTCGCCGCGTGGTGGGGCCCATCGTAGGGCACTCCCGGCTGGCACTGAGCGATGGCCGCCTCCTGGGCGTCGAGGACAATTTGGTAGATGGATCGCTGTGTTTCGCTGAACTTGCCGTTCACCGGCCAGGTGCGTGTGATGTCGCTGGCGTAGCCGTTGACTTCACAGCCGGCGTCAATCAGGACGAGTTCACCTCCGGCAATCTCGGCATCGTTCTCGTGGTAGTGCAGGATGGTGGCGTTGTCTCCACCTCCAACGATGCTCGGGTAGGACCATTGCGAGCCGTTGTGCTTGAAGCAACCCTCGATGATCGCCTGCAGTTGGTGTTCGCCAATGCCGGCGTGGGCGTTCCGCATCGATTCGATGTGCGCTGCCGAGGCGATTCTGGCCGCATGGCGCATCTGTTCGATTTCAGAATCAGACTTGATGAGTCTCATCTCGCCGAGCAGAGGGCGCGGGTCACACAAGTTCACAGGGCCTGTTCCAAGACGTTGCCTGTCGCGACTGACTTCGAGAAGGGCGGCATCGAGTATTTCATCCACCTCAGAGGATAGGCCTCGGACGTGGTAGACCGACTTGCAATCAGAGAGAATGGCGGAGAGGTCCTCGGAAATATCTTCGATTGAGACCGCCTTGTCCACCGGATAGCCCGCTTCCGCCCCCTCAAGACCCGGGCGAATCCCAGTCCAAGTCTCCTTCTCGACATTTCGAGGTGGCACATAGAGTCGGGTCTGCCACTTGCCATTGGTCTGGTGGAAGCAGGCAACCGCTTCGGGCGCCTCCCAGCCCACGAGGTAGAGCATGTTGCTGTTAGAGCGGTATGGATATTCCACATCGGCCGAGCGGATTGATTCAGGGTTGTTGACAATCAATAGAATTGAACCACTCTCAAGTTGCGAGCATATCTCGACTTGGCGAGCCCTAAGCTCCTCTCCACCCACCTTGGCTGGCGATTCACCGAGGTCGAGACCATGGCCGTCGAACATGGTGCGCCGTCCTCGACGCCTCCTATTTAGCATTCAGTCGACTTCGTCGGCCTTTTCACTCTCGCCACCACCGTCGTCGACTTCGAAATCATCACCCTCATCGAACGCCTCGTCAACATCAGTTTTCCTCCTATTGGGAATCCAGCGAGGTATGTCTGAGGTGCTGTCATGGATTGTCAGGCGCATTGTGAGAGCGGCGATTGCCACAAGTGCCAGCATGAAGATCAGCAGCATGTTCAGGTTCCCCCCAACCGAGTTGACCAACTGCTCTGAGAGAGACGCGGGTTGAACCCAAAGCGGATCAGATTGGGTTCCCTCAATTCCGATGAAGACCTCTACCCAGTCAGCTTCCCCATCGTCGTCAGTCACCTTCAGTGTCAATAGGTGAGTCACTCGCTCATCGCCAATCCACTCCCTCCGGATGACCTGCTCTCTTCCAATTGCCTTCGGCTCCCCGTCGATGTACCAGAGATAGTCGAGCCCCCCCAAATCGTTCGCCGTATCGGTACTCAGTGAGGCATCGACGGACCAGTGGGTGGTATCGGGTAATCGAATTACGATGTCAGAGTCGAAAGATGTCCCCTCAATGCTAGCGGCAGCGACCGGTTCCACATTATGGACGATTACCGTGGTGCTGTTTGTGCTGTAGAGCCCTGATGTGTCGGTCACCAAGACCCTCACCTCAAAGGTGCCTGACTGGTTTGCGTACCACCCCCAACTACGAGTTTCCCCCAGGTCATGGACTTCGGGTGGGAATGACGATTTGTTCGATTGGACGATGAATGTGAAGCGCAAACCATCCTTTCCCCAGACCGGGTCATCTGAGTTGCTCGCATCAAAGTGAGCAAGTGCTGACTCGTTCAGTTCCACAGGGCCGGTGATGACCGCGGTAGGAGGTTGGTTGTGCAGCGCGACGAAGGTGCAGGCCGTCGCAGAGTAGTTCCCTCGGCCGTCTGAGGCGCGGGCGACCAGAAGGTGCCAGCCATCAGCCAAATCTGCGGTTTCGATTGGGACATCAAATGTGCCGAGAGTGTCTACTGTCTGTGTAGCCGCATTCCACTCAGTCACACTCACATATTCCTCAAGATGGCCACGGCTGCAGGAGCGGCTAGCTTGGGATGAGAAGAGAGTTGCCCATTCGATTGTCAGCGGAGCGGCAGTTGCCTCTGCGGCAGAACCGGTCAAGGTGATGACGCCCCGCCACTGTTCACCTTGGTTTGGTCCATCGATGAGAAGGTGAGGCTGGATGTATTCGCCCTCGGCCCCACCGAACACGATGATCGAGTCTCCAGTGATTTGCTGAGATTGGTCGACTGCATGGATGGCGAGGGTACAGGCGCAAGGGGTGAGTGAGCTGATGTTGAAAATGAGATTCCAATTCCACGCTCTTTCTTCAGGACTAGCCCAAGTAAGATTCTCGGTCAGGGAGTTCAAGACGCTCCCTTCCAATTCGATCTTACCATTCTTCTCCAACTGCCAATGTAAGTCTGAGGGTATCACTTCATCCCAGACCATCCCAGTGACGACGACTAACTCACCGTAGACAAGGCCGTGCGGTTGGTCAATCGAAATTGTCGGTGGGTAATCCACCTCTCCGCTCAGTGATGTGGGAGAGAATTCAAACTGGTTTTGGTCCGCCCCAGACTGAAGCGATAGGAGGAAGCAGAGTGCGACAGCGAGAGCGACGCGATGTCCCCTCATGACTCATCATCCGTAGCCCATCAACTATCAAGAGTCGCCCATAAAGCATCAAATTCACCGGAATTAAGCTGGCTCGCCCTACGGGCGAGAATACTGGCCCATCTCAGTAGGCTACTCACTCGACTCGGCGGAGCGCCCCCAAACTCCACTCGTACCTACGAGGGAATTGGCCTAGATGGGCATTCAGTTTGGTTCACGCCCACATGTCACACTGTTGGCCCTGTCCAGGGAAACTGTTGGACTTCTTCGGGTTGGTATTCCATTCGTGTTCGCACTTGTTGCTGTAGCCATCTTGGTCGACATCGAGATTGGCATCAGCGCCATCGAACGGGTCGAAGCGGAAGTAGTACTCCCAACCATCGAACATCGAGTCACCATCAGAATCCATGTGATAGACCTCGGGCCCATCCTTCATTCCGTCAGGGCAGTGTGAGCCGTCTGGGCAGATGTCGGAGTCGTCCCAGACCGGATTTGTGCCGTTGAGCATCTCTTCGTAGTTGGTGAAGTTCTCAAGGTCGTTGTAGAACTTGGCCCCTTCGGGGTCGAGAGGGTCGATGTGACAGAGTGAGGAACTCGGGTCATCCCATCCCGGGCAGAACCGGTTTAGCAACATGGTCCTGTTCAGTCCATCGTGGTCGAAGTCCTCTTCGCCATCGGGAATCCCGTCGAGGTCGCTGTCCTCCATTGAGGGGTCCATCGGTCCACGAGCTCCAAGAGCTTCGAGAGAGTTGTTGTCAATGAGCCCCTCAGCAATCGCCATTGCGCTGTACTTGACCTCCCATCCATCGGGAAGTCTGTCGCCATCTGTGTCGTCATTGACTGGATTTGTGTTCCAGCGGTCGGGGCCCTCCATGTCGTTCTCGAGGGTGTCGTTATCGATGTCGAAGTCGGAGTCCGGCAAACTGCCAATCGCTGGGTCGAGTGCCCATCGGCCACCAGTCTGAGGTAGCGTGAATCCTGAGATGTTCATTTCCCAAAGGAAGTACTTCGGGTCTGGCTCACCATCATTGTTCTTGTCACCTCCAGACTCGAACCCGCTCAGCCAGCTGCTCCACAGCCAACCACCCGGACCTCTCGTGCAACCAACATCATCACATCCCGGGGGTTGCCAATTTTGGGTGGTGATCCAGAGACTGTGAGAACGAGTGTTGTCCATGGTCGACTCGACCTGCATCTCCCAGCCGTCGAGCATTCCGTCGGCGTCTGTATCGTTGACCAGTGGGTTTGTTGCCGCTTGCCACGGCCGTGGAATATAGAGAACCTCATTTCCATCTCGCAGACCATCGTCGTCGGTGTCGGAGTCATTGGCGTGGGTGACATAGAGATCCATTCCCTCTATGACCTCTTCACCATCCTCCAAGCCATCTATGTCAGTATCGAACATGCTGGCGTTGGTGAAGTATGGCTCACCATCAAATGTGAACCCCACAACCGCCTCGATATAGTCCTCAAGACCATCCGAGTCCGTGTCTCGGTTGGAGGCGTTGGTGTAGGTCTCGCTAAACTCCTTCCAGTCAGTTAGCCCATCATCGTCAGTGTCAACATCACCAGGGTCGCTGGTCACCAAGATGTCGTGGACACCGCGGCTGACTACAAGGATGTGCCATCCACCGACCTCGATTCCGTCAATCAATCCGTCACCATCCGTGTCGGGGTTGAGTGGGTCGGTCGAGCGGCCATCGATAATGCCGTCATGGTCACGGTCCCTGGCTTGATATTCCATCAGGTTCGTGAACCTCTCATCCTCTGCAACGATGGTCATCCAAACGTAGTTTCGACTGGTCACCTCATTCTCAATCGCTGGACCATTGAGCAACGAGAGTGCCGGGATTGAGTAGATATATCCCGCACTGGGTGCCTTCAACGGAACCGTCTCTTGGGCGCCACCTGCGTGAGTGATTCTCGCGTAGGCAACGGTCTGGTTATCCTCGACATACTCCCTCAACTCGACAGGTATCGAATAGACTCTGGCAATTCCAATCAAGTCCGAGTAGACGACTTTGCCATCTCCGTTAGCGTCCCAACCGTCGAGGTCAGGGTCGTCGTAAGCGTTGCCGCCATCGACTGGATTGAGTCCGTTGCTCGCCTCCCAGCCGTCGGGCATCCCATCTTCGTCAGTGTCAGCCTTGAGAGGTGAGGTGAAGTTCTCCGGACCCCATGTGCGCGCAACGTCATACTCTGCACGGTTGCTCAGCCCATCCTCGTCATAGTCGCCAAAGGCGTCGGAGGAATTGGCTGCGTTGAGTAGTGTGTCGAAACAGTACTCGAATCCGTCGGGCATCTGGTCGCCGTCGGTGTCCCAATCGCCCGGTCCATTGTTGCGTCCGTCACCATCCATGTCCTCGAGGAACCAGTCCTTTGGGTTCACCGTGCTCGGCATCGCGTTCAGTAGACTCGTAAACGGACCATCCTTGGTCGGTCCGCTCAGAACAGCCTTGCCGCACACCACCTCGAGTAGTATCGGGCCCATTGCGACCTCGACTTGATCCGGGATGAGGTCACCATCAGAATCCTCCGCACGAGGATTGGTTCCGTAGGATTCCTCCTCAAAGTTAGCGAGAGTGTCCGCATCGAAGTCGAGTACTTGGTCACAGGAATGCTGTCCCGCGAAGTTCTCCAGTTCATCCCACTTCTCTGAGCCGAAGGTAAATTCCAAATTAGCTTTTGATTCTGGGTCGAGGAGCACACAATCCCAATTTCCATTGAGCGGGTCAAAGAGGGTAAGTTCGCCAGACTGGGTTACCATCGTGAAGGTGTGAAGGGACTCCCACTTGTCGTTGAGTCCGTCACCATCGGTGTCATTCCGGCGTGGGTCTGTTCCGAGTTCCATCTCCTCGATGTTGACTAGACCATCCCTGTCAGGGTCTCCCAAGGGACCGTTGTCGGGATCTGGCCAAGTTTCGTCAGTGCCGCCAGCATCGTCATTTGAATCAGTTTCAGTTTCGGTGATTACATCATCAATTCCAGCATCTCCGCTGTCGAGAGGGTTGAGGCCTGCGTTGACTTCGTAGCCGTCATTCATGCCGTCGCCGTCAGTATCCTCGTCAAATGGGTCAGTGCCATGGGTAGTCCTCTCCATCCGGTCGCTCAATCCATCTCCGTCGGAGTCAATCGCATCTTGACCTTCAAACGCGTCGCCATCCATGATGTCCTCTGACGCGTCCTGATAGTCACCGATACTCGACGATGTGCTCATCACGGCGCCTGCTATGCTGTAAGTTCCTGCTAGGCAGAGAGTGACTGTAATTGCCACAACTGCCCATTGATTATGAGTCAATACCATTCAGTTTCACCACCGGCCATAGGCCGTTACTGAGTTCACGAGCCGACATGACCGGTTTAAGGTTTGAGCGCGGCCGTGCGCAGGTTGCTCGTTAGAGGAGTCAGCCGTTTTCAGACCTCTGCGATGTCATGCTGAGGCCTCAGTTCAACTATGTGGCCAGCGCGGGACTTCGACCACACTGCAGTTGCAGGCCGCGCCTCAGCCCGCTCCCATGCTCCCAGAAGCGTCCCTATGGTCATCGCAGGATGGAAAGCAGCCTCAAGGGTCAGCTTCACGCCGCCATGTTCGTCGAGTGATTCCGCAGCCTTCACCCCACCCAACCCCGTCCTTGAGAGGAACCTGTGACCGACATGGAGCCAATGTTCCGGTTCACCAACCAAGACCATCTCACCCGAGGCGATGAATCGCTTGCGACTCGCTTCGGAAATAGCATCCCAAAGTTTCAGCCGTTCCGCGTCGGCAACGCCAATCCATTCACAGTTCGGCTCGGCGTTCCGAGACTTATCTGTTAGATGGGGTAGAGTCGTTTCCTCAAATCTAACCATTAGGTCTTGTGTGATTGACATCATTCGAGCGCCATCTATAGTCCAGTTACCTGGTCCCTCATGCCTCGCTAGGGTGAGCGGGTGCTCACCCCCACCTTCAGCATCGTTTCGTTCAGTGTCAGCCCACTCTACGACAACTGCTTCAGCAGCCGGTATCGAGCGCGAATCAAGTTCCAAGGTCACAAGAGATTCGGAGGTACCATCATCCGTCCAGTGAAAGCGGAATCGTTGGTTATTGATCCGCTCCCACATCGAGACTGCAATTCCCGCCGCAATCGCAGGATGGGCTCTGTCACGGACCAACAAAGTGGCTCGCCCCCCCTCGTCACTCAGTACTTCCAACTTGCCATGCCCTCTGAGTTCCAGGTCTTCGTTCACCCACGCCAATTGTTTCTGTTGACGCTTGAAGAAGGGTTTGGGTGGAGTTCTGTCAGCAGCACTTTGGCGCCACTCCTCGCTCTCCGCGGAGGCGTGTGCGAGACGCCGACCAAGGGTCAGTTGCAAGTTCTCCTCGACTTCGCCAAGCCAGAGTTCAAATTCTGAAACTCGAACAAAATATGTAGGCGGCCGCCGAGAACGATTCTCAAGAATCAGTCCAGACAGAGTCGGCTGAAATCGCTGTTCAAGCGCTTCAGCTAACCAAGTTGTTCGCTCATCTGCAGACTCGTCAACAATCGGCACAGGTAACTCTCGGAAGTCAACACCCATTGAGGTTTCCCGCCCTGAAGCTCAGTGTAACTGCCGACAGAGTGTCATTGGTCATCGACATCTGTGACTCCAACACCTGACTGGGTCTTTTTCGACCTCGATTGAGGGCGACGAGCAAAGCTATCTTCCGACTTTATCGAGTGGGTTGGAATATCTCGTTCCCGTGGTGATGTGTCCATCATTGGGATTCTGGGGGATAGAGCACCAGCGGCCTCTCTCTGCTCCGCCAAACTTGTGCGAATCTGCCGGCCTCGATATGCGGCAGGCCCGATGAGCCTCTCTAGAACCCTCATCTCCTTGTCGATCGGCTTGGGTCTCTTGTTCCACCATTCGATTGGCAATGGTTTGGACCGAGCGGGCTTCTCCGACTTCAATTCGAGGCTGCGCTTCTTCATCCGCCCGCGCACCTGTCTCTCACTCTCCCGTGGTAGCCTTACCACCAACCAGCCCGGAAGGCCGAGATCATACACCACACCGTTGATGGTGACGAGGAGGCCCGAGAGGAGAAGGTGAGTGCCAACTGGAATGCGCTCGGGGTCGAAGGTGACCTTGTTGCGCAAAAGTCTCCTAGAGTAGGTTACCATCGCCCTTTGGTCCCGATGTTTGATGACCCTACGCTGCTGGCGCCGTAATCTATGTGAGATTAGGTGGAGGGCACAGAGAGAGGTGGTGATGACAGCGGCGATTGCCACCTCATCCGACCTCGTCCACGCAACGATACCAAGGAGCCCCCAGAGAGGGACGAGAACCAACCAGTTGAACATCCTCCAAGCGAGTGAAGGTTTGTATTTCGGGGGCAGGTTACGCTCGACGGACTCGTGTGCGGCAATCATCACATTCGCATTGAGTGCCTCATCCATTCCAGACTTGATGGTGAGTGCGGCGATTGGATTCACAGGCGCATCATCAACCCACTTTCTGCCACGCTTGGTTCCGATTTGATTGAGAGCGGATTCCAACTCATCAGATGGTGCCGAAAACCCAAGAATCCCCCCCAAAGCCTTCACGCGCGGGTCTTCTGATGCTGTCACCTGCAATTCCTCGAAGACGTCCAGGGCGTCGAACCATTCACCCCGGTCAATGAGGCAGAGTGATACCGCTATCCGCGCGCGAGAGGAATTGGGGTCTTGCCTAACGCATTCCAATGCGAGGTCGAGTGCCTCGATGTGTCGTCGTTGGGCCCGTAGTTGTGCCACTGAACTGAGCATTGCAGTCCGGCTTAGAGAGTCTTTATGGAGATTTTCGATGCGAGTGAGCGGGTCCCAGGAACGAAGTCTCTCGTGGTACTCTTGTAGCAGGTCAAGTGAGGAGATGTTTTCCCAGTCATAGAAATCATCCTCTGTGACACCACCTCCCCACGGGTCAATCCATTCGGCAATGAATGCAAGCAGTTCAGGCTCGTCATATCCCTCCGGCTGTTCCAGCCCTCGGAGAGCTTCGCGCGCAGCGTCGAGTCTGCGACAAGCGATGTGGCCGGCAGCGATGATCATTCGCGCCTCGTCATCTTCGCCGCCTTGCTGAGCGAGTAATTTACGGGCCACTTCAATCGCCTCCGGCCAAAGTCCTCGCATCGCACACTCTAGCATACGGGCACGCCGCTTTTCCATTTGGATGACCAATTGGTCTCCCTTGACATGTTCACTTTGGAATCTGCAGAGTGCATCCAAATCATCCCTATAGGCCGCTCCTGAAATGAAGTCGCGCATCCAATCTCCGCCGCCAGCGAGGATTACACCCTCTCTCCGTTCATCTGGTGAGAGGTCGAAGCGAAGTTGTTTGAGTTTGTTGAGTTTACTTATGCTGAGGACCCAAGTGAGTAGGAAGATGGCTTGTCCAGCAGCGATGAATTGCCAAGTCTCCTGCAACAGAACTTCCTCCGCCAAAAAGGGAGAAGAGGTGCCGTATGGCATCAGGTGGCTGAATTCCTTGTAGGTTTGGAGAATCAAAAGCAGGACAGTGTACCCACTGAAACCAGCCAACCCGAAGAAGAGTACCTTGCCCTGTACCTTACGCTCACTCCTAATCTCACGTGGGCGCGCCAAGATGACCCCTCCGATGCCGCCAAAGTTTTGCCCTCCGAGGAACAGGTTACGCGTCAACTCGAAAATGAATGCCAGGCCGACGATGGCGACATTCATCATCAGATAGGAGGCGAGTGTGATTTCCAACGCTTTGAGGGAGATGACCTTCTGCAGAACCGGATTATTCTCCACCAGTTGGTAGATTTCCCAGCCGATGATTCCCCCGAGGTCGAGCATGCTATTGGCATCTGCAGGATTCTCGAGTTCAACATAGATGAGTGTGACGATGCCGTTGATTGCGGCTAGCGGCATAGTCGCTAGGAAAATGACGATGATGATTGCTGCAAACCG
>DAVI01000071.1:10234-11349 GCA_002505495.1 Euryarchaeota archaeon UBA59
GCGCCCATGATTCGGCCGTAGGCGAGGATTGTGGGTGCCATGAAGGCGAGGACAGAGTAGCCAATCCAGCGAGCAAGAGTCGCTTCGTCAGCCCCCCCGTCTGACTTTAGGTAGCCTAGGTAGAAAACCGCTCCCGTGGTTGCCAGCACAGCAAACATGGTTACTGCAGTACCATAGAGTCGCTTCCCCAAGGTCATGGTTACCGTATCCTTCGAGGTCCCGCTGAGTTGTGCATACAGGGTGACGAAAGGCGAGATGAGAATGGGGAAGGCAATCAGGGTTGCCATGATGTAGAGTACAGGTTCGTAATACTGGTCTGGCCGGATCAACAGTTCGGCAACGATGAGCAGGATTCCGGCCATTGCGAGAAGATAGGCGACCATGCCTATGCTGACGCCGGGAGTAGAGAGAAGTCGCATCACATCGGCTTTCGTTCTTGTCAGCCGGTGGACCTCGTAGACCTCGTCGTCGGTCTCGAAGGCAACCTGAAGATTTGAGAGTGAATTAGGTAGAAGTACTCGCCAAAGTATGAGGGTGGCGATGACCGAGATGAGAAGTGGAAGCATTAGAATCGGGTCGAAGACATTGGATGGGACGACTGTGACTGCTGCTGCAGCGGTCGATGGCAAGAGGAGGAGAACTGCCGCCGACGCCCAGAGAATATGGGGCGATGTGAGCTTCCATCGTTGCCGCAGCATGAGACCGGCTCGGCGCCCCACTTCTAAGCGATTTGCCCGTCTAGAGTCGCTAGCGACTCTCCCATGCGTACGAGGGGCCAACTATTCAGTTGCGTGAGATTGGGCCCTTCGGTGATATGATCAACTGCTGGCGAGGAATCGCTCGATGCGGTCGAACGCCACCTTCAAAACGGCAATTTCCGGCAGGAAGACCAATCTGACGAACCCCTTGCCGAACTCTGGGCTGAAACCCGAACCATGCACCATGAGAACCTTCTCCTGATGCAATAGTTTGAGCACGAAGGCCTTGTCGTCGTTTGACCACCGGGGATGGGTCAACTTGGCGAAAAGGTAGAACGCACCGCCGGGGTTTTGTGTCTCCATACCGTCTATAGATTGTATGCGCTCAATGCAATAATCTCTCTGCGCCATCAACCG
>DAVI01000071.1:11657-11871 GCA_002505495.1 Euryarchaeota archaeon UBA59
GCGCGGCGATTTCAAGCAGGCCAGTCACAGTTTCCTCGTCGGCGATGCCTCCAGTCGGGTTGTTTGGATTGATCAGAACTAGCAGTTTCACCCGTTCATCCATCTTTGCGCGGATGTCATCGAGGTCAACTCCCCAACCATTGTCAGGATCCAACCTGTATTCGACGGTACTGCCACCGAAGAGTGGCGGGTAGGCCATGTACGGTGGGTAGTG
>DAVI01000041.1:0-1138 GCA_002505495.1 Euryarchaeota archaeon UBA59
TCAGAAGCTTTGGTTGGACTGGATATCTCCGGAAAAGATGTGGGCTTCATCCGAGGTAGAGCTGCCTCAGCCTGGAGGGACTCCTACAAAGAAGTTCAGAGCCCAGAGGATATCCTCACAGCGACGAGGAACGCCGCAATTGAGGCAATGGAAAACGCTCCGTCGACACATCCGGTGAATCAAGGTTCAAGCCGAGGCACCCTCCCTTATGCGTATATTGTCCTCTCATTGATTGTCCTCGTCTTTCTCTTCGAGACCTGGCAATTCACGAATGAAATCATTTCGTTGAAGTGGTACGCGATAAGCACGGCTCTGGATGCCGGAATCGCTGCGTTGATGGTTCGGAGAATACAAGCGTGAATTGGCTATAACCGAGAATGATCATGATTGAGCATGGAACTCGGTGCACTCGTTGTTTTCAGGGAGTGACTCGTCGTCGATCTCTTGGGAAGAGGACGGTCTCTCTCACATTTCCAGCGCCAGTGAGAACCATCAGGAGTCTTGCGACACCTAGTCCCCAGCCGGCGTGTGGCGGCGCCCCATATCGGAAGCCGTCGACATAGAAGGCGAACTCTTCGGGGTCCAATCCCATGTCGACTAGGTTCTGAACTAGCACATCGGTGCGGTGTTCTCTCTGTCCGCCCGAGCACATCTCGTCACGGCCGTAGTTGAGGTCGAAACCCCTAGAGAGTTGTCCGCCATTTGGCCCCTTCTCGTCCTCATTGTGGTAGATGTAGAACGGCTTCATGCTCATCGGCCATCTCGGCAGGAAGTAGAATCCGGGGTACTTCTCGGCGATGATGTCGGCGTGGTGCGCCTCGATGTCCCCGCCCCACTCGAACTTAGCACCCGATGCCTGGATGAGTTCGACCGCCTCGGAGTACTCGACTCGCGGGAAGGGCAGGCTTGGCACTTCCACTGTGATTGGGTCTTGAGGAGGCTCCTGCTCTGCTCGCCAATTATTGATCATGTCAATCAGATTCTGGTCGTTGGCCGCAATCTCAGACCAGACATGGTGAATCATCCGCTCCTGCACGCCCATGACGTCGTCGTCATCGGCAAATGCCATCTCTATGTCGAAGGAGATGAACTCGTTGAGGTGACGGTAGGTGTCGTGCTTCTCCGCCCGGAATGCCGG
>DAVI01000041.1:1289-6393 GCA_002505495.1 Euryarchaeota archaeon UBA59
TCGCTGAACCCTTCAGTGATGAGGTACTCCCGCCCATATTGCAGCACCTTGCCTCGCAGTTGGAACATGGCGTTGACATGGCTGCGGCGCAGGTCGATGTGACGGTTGTCGAGTCGGGTGTCGAGCCCGACGTGGACCTTGTCGGCCACACCCATCGGCATCGGCGCCTCCGCCGCGGTGAGGACTGTCGCCGAGGTGACTTGTACCTCGAACTCTGCTGGAGGTTCGGGCTCACCCTCCTTGGTCTTGGGAGGGCGCTTCTGGGCGACCGTTCCGGTGACTTGGATGACTGACTCTCGGTTGGTCCCTTGGATGGTTTCGAAGGTGGCCTCGTCCATGTTGTCCTTCTTCAGGAACGCCTGCAGGTAGCCTGTGCCGTCTCTTAGCATCAGGAAGCAGATTGCGCCTCGGCCGCGGACAGTCTCTGCAAAGCCGGCGATGGTGACCTCGTGACCGACCATTTGGGCGCCGTGCTGGGCAATTTCGCCAAGCGTGTGGGTGCGGTAGTAGGTGGGCTCCCAGCCAGAGCCATCTCGGCCTGTCATGAGGGTGGGCGGGTGCGTGAAGCACTTGAACAAAACGGCTGACCCCTTCGCCGGTCGGGGCGTGTGATGGATATCCTCCAAATGGCCTCCTTTCACCGTTTTGTTGGTATATGGTCGGGCTTTGGTGGTATTCGACGCCCTCTGCTCATTATAGGGGGAGAGCATCGGGTAGTGTAGGTGAGAAGGATGAGCGACATCAAGAATGGAATGAGAAGGGGAGCAATTCTGGCACTTTCGTTGGTAGCGCTGATGATGACTTCTGGGCTGGCTATTGCTCAGAACGCGCCGGTCGATGGGGCTCCTGACACGCGGCCAGGCGAAGATATTGATTACACACGCGAGAACATCGTGATTGAACAGGACTTGGAGAACGGCGAGATTCTCCTCAAGTTAGGTGAAGCTAGGATGCTTGTCAAGTACGGTGATGGCAGAATCCAGTTCGCAACAATTCAGACCAAATACATGGGCATCGCAGATGTCTACGATGACCGCAGAGGATTCGACAAGAGAGTCGGCATCCCCGTGGAGACCATCTTCTGGCAGCGCTTAATCGGCGTGGTCGAATATGTAGACCACAACGACAACGGCATTTTCGATGTTCATGGACCCAAGGTCGCAGGCACACTCGATGAGTTGAGCGACAGCCTAGTGAGCCATGAACAGATGGTGAAGTGGGTAGACTACGACAATGTCGAGTGGACGCTGACCCAGTGGAACCAGCAGCAGAACGGCAACGAAGTTGACATCACCTTCGTGCTCGGCGCTACGGACATCCCTTACGACACGAACCATGGGCAAATCACCAACAAGAGAGTCGAGCGACTCGCCTACATCTTCCATGTGACCACGGTCGAGGAGGAGATTGTGGTAGAAGCAGTCCCGCACTATCGAATCATGGCTGATGAGAATGGCGCGCTAGGTGACCAGATTGACGACAGTCGGTTGCTTGCTCACACCAACGTCACCGGACATGTTCTCAATTCCACTTGGAAGTACGACCAGTTGATTCAGGGCTGGGATGTGGCGATTGTCGATGGCGCAGAGCGAAACGACACCCGTTTGGTGGTGCTGACCGAGATGGCATACGGCGTCCACATGTCTGACGCGGTCGGCGAGTGGATCCACGAGGAGTTCGGTGGCCTTCCCGCCCCGCGAGCGATTGCTGGACATGCACCACGCCACAGTCCGGTAGACGTCGCTCCCGATGTGGTTGACGCTGCTGAGGATGACATTCCTGACCACGATGCAAAGGGTAACCCTCTACGATGTGGGCTCGCCTATGTGACTGGTAGTGGAGTGGTACAGCCTGACAGCGATGGAACCGAGGGGCGCTCAACCAATGGACGGGCAACTGGTGACAACACCGACCAGAGCGATGAAGAGCGCCAGCAGGACAAGGTGAAGGAGCGAATTCGCGAGTACACCGAAACCGCCTGCATGCAGCGGGGTGCCGAGATGGTTACCGACAGCGTGGCGCAGCCCGAGGCGATTCGAGCCGGCACACTTCACTTCAGGGACAATGGAGCCGATCTTGGCCGTGTCCGGTGGGTGTCGAACGCAACTGTCGATGGTCTCGAGACCGAGGTCTTGTTCCAGAAGCACGGAGCTCGCCCAATCCTCCCAGAGGATGTTGGCCAGCAGGACGGCATCTGGGCTGGAGTTCGAATGGTCGGCGGCTACAACTATGTTCTCGGCAACAGCGTCTACCACGACCCGGAGTTCTCTTCCGACATCATGACCATGGACACCCAGTCTTTCGGTGAGCCGGTCATCTTAGGAGGTTCTCTCGTGCAGATGCTCAGCGGCCTTGTTCGAATGCTACCACTGCTCATCGGTGTGGTTGTAGTCGGTGCAATCGTCGTCGGAGTCGCACGGAGTCGGCGGGATACCGCACCTCTACCGCAGCAACGGCAGTACGCACCTGCGGGCGCCTGGACCAGCGGTGACGACTGGGACCAGTACGACAGGGAGGTGTAATCGATGGCAGTAGTAGAATATGGCTCTCACTTGATGGCGATAATGAAGCTCTTCAACGGCAAAGGCGATGGACCTGCAGGAGATTTTGTCGCGGTTGTCACTTTCACTTCAGACGAACAACCCCCTAGCCCAGTTGAAATGCCGGATTCCGAATTGGAAATAGTCTGAGTTCTGGTGGTTCAAGATCACTGGGAATTTCAATCTACGAGCACACGCGCTCGACCACCCTTTCATCAACCGAAGGGGGGGTCAGAGGTCTCGGATGGGGAAGGCTCCACGGATTACGAATCGCGAGCGGGTCCTGTTGGCTCTGGCCGACGCGCCCACTTTTGAGGACCAATACGAGTTACCTAGGAGGTTCAGCCAAGCAGGATTGATGCAGCGTTTGGGGATGGCTCAATCGCATGTTTCGCGCGCCTTGAATGAACTGATCGAAGAGAATCTGCTGACTCATCGACGCCGGCGTGTAGTTGGAGAGAGACGCCGGGTGACTGCCTATTCACTTTCTGAAAATGGAATCGACAAGGTGAGTGACCTCATCGATGACATCGAGTCGGCGGAAGTTCTCACCCATGGCAAGGAGGGTACCCTCGAACAGGTCGAAATCCGCTCGCTGGTCGACCGCTGGGAGAGAGGCGGTGCGAGAAAAGTCCCAGACGCGCTTGCGATGGCTGAATTGCTCCGAGCCGCTGAGTTGCATGACGGACTCCCTCTTCTCGAGCACCCGCCCGAGGTGACTACGGACGGTGGCGAGGCCGATCTTTCATCAGAAGCGATTGGCCTCCACTTGGAATTGGCCGAGCTCCGCAGGAGCCAAGGTGACGTTCATGCGGCCATCGACCACCTTGGCAGAGCTGCGGACCTTCACAGAAAACGGGGGAACGCCGCAGGCGAAGCGCGTTGTCACCTTGCGGCGGCGAGTTTGGGGGCACCATTGGAGTCACCCTCGTCCATCATCGAGGCCGTGTCTTCGATTCGGGATGATGCGGAGCGGTTGGATGCGAGCCTGATGCTCTTCGATGCGCTACTCGGGAAATCACCGGAGGTGGCGTCAGAACTTCTCGGCGCCTTGGATGGGAATAATCCGGAAGTGAAACTCCGTCTTGCAGAGGAGGAATTGCGGCGCGGCAAAACTCCTTCTCTCACAGACATTCCAGAGACCTTGCCCAATGCTGATGCCCTTCGACAGGCGTTGTGGTCGGCGAACAGGTCTCGCCTTCGGTGCCGCGTCGCCAATCAGTCCGGGTTGGGATGGCCGGTTCCGCTCGAGGTCGAACAGGCGCTAGGTGAAATCGGGCCTCAGTCCAGACAACCCCACTCGCTTCTTTTCGGCGAACTGACACTTGCACATGTGCGAAACCCGGTGCTTGGTGAGGATGAGCGCAGACGTCTTCTCGAGTCAGCGTGGGAGTTCGGCTGCCCACTCCCGACGATTGGTCACATCGGCTTCCAATACGCAGCGCTGGTCAGTTCAGCAGAGGCTCTCATCATTATGCAGCGGTTACAACAGCGGTTTGAGTCGGTCGGCGATTTGAGTGGAGCGGCAGTCTGCGCTGGGCGCATCGAGCAATTGTGATGGTTGGAGCGGTGTCGCTCATTTGTCAGCACTCATGTATCGGGTCCTTGCCCACTTTGAAAGAGTCCTCCAAAGGGCTCGACCTTGTTTGTGGGTGAGGTTCTTAGGCGACGCGGTTCCCCTCGGATTTCATGGCGAACGGGGGTTATGTGTTCACCTCCGAGTCGGTCACTTGTGGCCACCCCGACAAGTTGTGCGACGGAATCTCGGATGCCGTGGTAGATGCCTGCCTCGCCCAAGACCCCGATGCTCGCGTGGCTTGTGAAACCCTCGTGAAGGGAACTTACAAGGACAGCCTCATCGTGCTCGCCGGGGAGATTACCGTGGCCGGCGGAATTAACGAAGTGCAACTTGAAGAGATTGCTAGGGACGCTGCGGCGGCCATCGGGTACACACATCAGGCAACAGGGATGGATGCCAACAACCGTGAGACCTGCAAGGTCCAAGTCCACATCACGACTCAGTCGAGGGACATTGCGAGAGGGGTGGACAGAGACGAGGACCAGGGCGCTGGAGACCAAGGGATGATGTTCGGCTACGCCTGTGATGAGAGTGAGGGATTCGATGGACTGAAAGGCACCTACATGCCGCTGCCCGCACTATTGGCGCAGATTCTGACCCGTCGGCTGAAGCAGGTTCGAGAAGGCATCCTTGACGAGGGAACCGGCGAGGTCCTACAACTTCCATGGGTGTATCCCGATGGTAAGAGTCAGGTCACCGTCGTCTACGACGATGACGGTTCTCCAGAATGGATTCACACTGTGGTGATAGCGACTCAACACGCTGACATGGTGCTCTCGGACGACTATCCAAACATCAGCAACGAGGATGAGGAGAAGGAATTCATTGAGGAGCAGATCAAGCGACATGTGATAATGCCAGTAATTCCCAAGGAACTGATTATCGAGGGTAAGACGCGCTACATCGTGAACGGAACCGGACGCTTCGTGATTGGCGGTCCTCACGGCGACGCCGGAATCACCGGTCGCAAGATCATCGTCGACAC
>DAVI01000041.1:6488-8491 GCA_002505495.1 Euryarchaeota archaeon UBA59
AAGGACCCGTCCAAGGTCGACCGCTCAGCAGCCTATGCAGCAAGGTGGGCTGCGAAGCATGTCGTCGCAGCAGGTATGGCGAGCCGCTGCGAGATTCAGTTGGCATATGCAATTGGCGTCCCAGAGCCGATGAACGTCACCATCGACACATTCGGGACCGCCAACGGCGGGCTCTCTGACGGGGACATCGCCGAGCGGGTGCGCGCCACCTTCGACTTCAGGCCGAGTGTCATCATCAGTTCACTTGGATTGACTCGACCAATCTACTCACCTACCGCTGCTGGAGGTCACTTCGGACGTCTACCACGAGATGAGGGATTCTTCCCGTGGGAACAATTGGATGAGGCCAAACTGGCAATGCTCCGTGACGGCTGAAATTGATTCAGTTCCTCAGCCTTCAGCCGCGCCGTTGTTATAGGTGGTTTCCGAGTCACGCCTCTACGAGGCGAAGCCATGAGTCGAACCCCGAGCCTGACGCTTGCGATTCTAATGTTCAGCGCGGTATTGCTGCCATTGATGGCCGCGCCGGTCGCCGCGAGCGAGGAAATCGACGTCTCAGTATCGTCACAACATGAGTATCTGGTGCCGGGAACCGCGGCCAACCTTTCGCTGACGGTGACCAATGACAACCTGATGAACACCCGTTCCTACAACCTCTCGCTGGACACCACCTTCCTGCCTCCGGAGTGGAATGTGACACTCGCTGACTCCTCCCTCGGCCCTGTCTTCCCGACCCAGTCGGACAGTACCACCCTGGTCGTTCGCTTGGCCCCGGGCGCTGCGCTGGGTGCCAATGGGCAGGTCGATGTGACGGCGACGCGGAGCGACGATGCGAACGAGTCGACGACAGTCACGCTGCTGCTGTCAGTCGCTCCGCTCTATCTGCCGGCGCTTGATATCGGGGCGGTCGGCGACCGTGGCCTGATCGCCATAGAGCCGAATCAGACGGTCGATGTTGACATCCCGGTGGAGAACGCCGGAAACATCGACGATTCAATCATTCTCCAAATCGACGAGGCGTTGGACCTCGGCGAGTTCTGGACGAATTGGAATTCGTCGCAGTCGAACAACAGTGGCAACGGGACCGGGAACGGCACAGGGAACGGGACCGGTAACGGAACTGGTGGCGGTAACGGAACTGGTAACGGGACTGGTAACGGCACAGGGAACGGGACCGGGAACGGAACTGGTGGCGGTAACGGAACGGGCAACGGAACGGGCAACGGCACAGGTGGCAACGGCACATCGATGCGAGGTCCGGCGAGAGACGTGCCCCTCGATTGGGAGGTTCGTTGGTTGGACCCCGTCGCGGTGAACATGACGCCTGGAGAAATCCGCAATCACACACTCAGAATCACCATTCCAGCGGACGCTACGCCGGAATACCGCGGAATCGCCCTGTTTGCCGGCTCACTGGGGGGGAACTACAGCATTCAGACGGTGATCGTTGTCGAGGTGACGACGGTCAGCGATGTCATCGTTCAAGTCGTTCACGACGCGAATCGCACCTATCTCCCCGGAGTCACAGAAGTAGTCTTGTTCGAGGTGACCAACAACGGGAACGACGCCACCTCGTTGCTCTATTCGACAGTACCCGATTCGACCTGCTCGGCAGTGGTCGACGGCACGGTGGGCTCGGAGTTGCAACCGCTCGGCAGCGAGTTCATTTCGATGAACGTAACCCCTGATTCGAGCACCAATTGGAATGACACCTGCTCGATTGCCATCTTCGCCGAGGAGAGTTCGACAGGCGTGACACACCAGACGGCCTACACAATCGTGGTTGGAGTCGATTGGGGATGGGAGGTCACCGTTCCCAATGCGACGGCGGTCTCGGCAGGGGGTTCAACCCAGTTGCAGGTGGCAATCCGCAATGTCGGTTCAGAACTCGATGAGATTCGATTTGATGTCAGCGGCCCGAATGGGGTCAGTGGTGCCGGGCCACCAGGTTGGATGTCGGTCGAGCGCGGCCTTTCTGATGCGTTCACGATTCAGGTTGATGT
>DAVI01000041.1:8662-9192 GCA_002505495.1 Euryarchaeota archaeon UBA59
GTGGCGGCCGGCAGCAGTTCCAACTTCTCAGTGACGCTGACCAACTCCGGAACCAAGAATCTCTCCATCGAGATGGATTGGTCCGGTCTGCCTGCATCAATCTCTCTTTCAACGGATTCACCAGTCACGGTCGGAGTCGGAGAAACCCTTGCACTGACGATGACAGTCACCGCCGACGCAGGTTCAGTCGCGGCCACACACTCGGTGAGTTTGGTCGCCAAGGATGCCTATGCTGGCGGGACAGTCTTGTCCTCGGCCAGTCTTTCTGTCGAGGTCGCTCACGCACCCGCAGTCAGACTTCTGACATCTGGAGACACCCTACCTGTCGGCGAGTTTGCAGACAGCGTGATGGAAGTCGTCGTCGTCAACGATGGCAACCAGCAGGACCAGTTCAGTTTCCAGTTGCAACCCTCTACAAGTGGTTACCAAGTCACAATCGAGCCACTGCTGATGACCTTGGAGGCCGGCGCTCAGGACAGCCTCACGGTAACCATGCGGAGAACCACGGCAACCGGGGATTCGTCATTCTC
>DAVI01000041.1:9270-10313 GCA_002505495.1 Euryarchaeota archaeon UBA59
GCGACAGAGGTGTCGCTCGGAGTCGCTCTCGCCCTATCGAGCACAGTCACGACGGCAGGGGTGGGGGATTCGGTCTCTGCAACGCTCTGGCTGACGAACACAGGAAATGCCGAACAGACTTTCCAACTCTCCGTCACCGGCCTCGACTGCCCGAATGTTTCGCCAACTCAAACTCTCTCGCCCTCACCATCGGCCACGCCGATCATCATCGATTGCTCGGTCGCGCAGGCGACTCCGGCAGGAGTGCTGACCCTGGCAGCGTCTGCGACATCGGTGCACGACCCGGCGATTACCGCGAGTGCATCACTCAACATCACGGTCCCAGCCGACCGGGTGAACGGTCAGCCGAGGTTGGTCATCGAGGTGACAGGCTCGGCTGAGAATAATCTTCCACATGAGGGGAGTCTGGTGCTCAATGTGTTGCTGCGGAACGATGGAAACGAGCAGCTGAGCGGGACTTTGGCGCTCGTCGGCGAAGGTGCAGCAGACCTCTCTCCAGGTTGGATTTCTTCGGGCGGCTCCTCGAGTCCGACTTACATGCTTGGGCCGGGAGAGCAGGCGAGTTACGAATTGACGCTCGTATCATCCTATCTCACGAGCGGTGGCGAACAATCGATGCGGGTGCAAGCTGCCGGCCCCGGCCATCAGGTACTCTCAGAGTCGTTCACAATCAATGTCGCCTCCCAGACTCTTCCACCCAACGGCATCACATTCGGTTTCGCCGAATTGGATAACCAAGCGACCATCACCGTACTTGCCGCGGGCTGGCTCGTAGCGATGCTCTCCAGTCTCATCCTCGTGGTCGTGATACGCGCACGCAAGGGTCGAGATGAGGATGAACTGCTGCCGCTCACCGACTTGCCGTCTCCTAACGACCTGCCACCCCCACTCGACCCCGTGGCGGTTCTCGACACATCAGAGAAACCCAGCTCAGCGAGCAAGCCCGGAGAGGCGAAGATGGTCGATGGGCGAGTCGAGTGCCCGGGTTGTGAAGCATCACTCAAGATGCCAGCAGGTCGAGAGCCGCCGTTCAAGTTCAAGTG
>DAVI01000041.1:10495-12708 GCA_002505495.1 Euryarchaeota archaeon UBA59
CCGTAGAATTCCCACTGCTCCATCGTCCAACCCTCGGGTAGGCCACTGGGTGGTAGTTGTGGGCCCTGCTGCACAGCGATCGGTTCTGGTGGTGCTATTTCCGCCGCTGCGGGTGGAGGTGGCGCCGGTTCTGCAAATGCGGTAGGGGTCGTCGGAGGTGGTAGTGCTCCGAAGCTTGGATCTCCGGGTGGGGGTGGTGCTCCGTATCCGCCGCCGCTCGGATCAAACGCAGAGGGTGGCGGCGCCGTAGCAAGTTGTCCGAGTGCGAGGTCTGTGCCGCCGTCAGACTTTCTGCGTAGCATTACCGCGGCTACTCCTCCGGCGGCGAGTAGTGCGACGAGAAGTCCAACTACCATCAGTATGGATGTGAGGCTACTCTTGACATGCTGTTCAGCATCGAGTGGGTAGTAATCCCCCTCATCTGACCAGCCGTCGCCATCTGTGTCGACACAGCCAGTCAAATCTTCGGTTGAGGTGCCGTTCATCTCGGGGCAGTCGTCGGAGCGGTTTGTGCCGGTCTGGTCGGCGTAACCATCCCCATCAGCGTCGGACCAGAGCAGTTTGTCGTCGGGGTAGGCATCCCCGGCGTCTGACCAGCCATCGCCATCACTGTCCACACAACCTAGCCGGTCGAGGGTCGAGTTCCCCCAGATTGTCACACAGTCGTCAGGAGTGACTGCAGGTGCCGCTTCGTCTCCGTAGCCATCCTCATCGGCGTCAGCCCATTGAGTCGGTTCGTATTCGAATGCGTCTGCACCATCTGCAACCGTCCAATCAACGGTAGGGTTGGAGTAGCCATCTGCATCCATATCTGGGCAGCCAAGACGGTCCTCGGTGCTGGTGCCCGCTACCTGCGGGCAGATGTCGGGAGAGGTTGCCGGGGCGGTGGTGCTTGGTCCAGTCGCGTACTCGGCATTGTCACCGAATCCGTCGGAATCCGAATCTCTCCATTGTGACTCATCCCCTGGGAATGCGTCTGCGCCGTCAGCTAGTGTCCACGCACCCGTCGGGTTGGAGTAGCCATCCTCGTCAGCGTCTGGGCATCCGAGTCGGTCGATTGTGGAAGTCCCCTCTCTCAGTGGGCAGGCGTCTCCATCGGTTCCCTCGATATTGTCCCCGTAGCCATCCTCGTCCGAGTCTCGCCACTGGGTGATGTCACTCGGATAGGTGTCCTCCAAGTCAGCCCAACCGTCGCCGTCACCGTCAGGACATCCGACCTTTGCGCCTTCCGTGGCCGTTCCGACCATGCCGGGGCACCCGTCTACTACATCCTCGAATCCATCGTCGTCGTCGTCAGTATCCTCTCCTACATCTTGGCAGCCGTCGCGATCAGCGTCGCTTGCCAGCGTTGAGGTAAATGATAGTGGGCTGGCCGGACAGCGGTCGAATTGCGACCAGCCGACGATGCAACCGGGCGCAGCGGTGGCGCCGTCGCAGATGTTGTCATCGTCGTCATCGAAATCCTCATCGGAGTCCCGACATCCATCGGAGTCGTAATCCAAGGAGGCGTCACTTGTCCACCCAAGGGCGCCTCGTGGGCAGTCGTCAATGCCGTCGGTGAGGCCGTCGTTGTCGTCGTCGAGGTCCTCGGGGCGGTCATCCTTGCAACCGTCCGAGTCGTGGTCGGTCTCTGAATTTGAAGTCCAATTGATTTCGCCGAATGGGCATTCGTCGCCGGTCCCAGCTGAGGTGACGCCATCATTGTCGTCGTCAGGGTCGCAAACATCGCCCATCGAGTCGCCGTCGTGGTTCTCTTGACCGGGGTTGGAGATGTTGGGGCAGTTGTCGAGGCTGTCGCGGGTTCCGTCCAAGTCAGCGTCGGGGAAGGGGTCGATTCTGATGATACGGTTCAGTCCGGCGTCAACATACCAGAGTTTTCCATTTGGCCCGACTTCAAGACCCATGATCGAGTTTGAATTCGTGTCAACAGTTTGCAGGTGGATGGCGCTCTTGCCATTGCTTGCAAGGTCGTAGGCGCTGATTTTTCCGTTGTAGTTTTGGGATACGAAGAGCGTGTCGCCATACAAGGCGATGCCGGAGGGGGCGGAGAGGCCACTGGCGAGAACGCCCCATTCCACATTGGTAATCTCTCTGTATTCAGCAAGAGTCTCCATCCGAGAGGGGTCGTTGTAGATGTTGGTGTTGGTGGTGGTCGGGTCGTCGGTGTTGACCCAGACGACTCTTCCAGCACCGGTGTCGGCGATGTAGAGGAT
>DAVI01000041.1:12829-12998 GCA_002505495.1 Euryarchaeota archaeon UBA59
TCGAGAATCATGTGGCCTGGGATGTTTGCGCTGCGTGTGAGAGTGATGTCGCTGTAGCGGTGGACCTTGCCGTCAGCGTGGTCCTCACCTCCAGTGTCGTGGTCGTTTACGAAGTCATACCACACCAACTCGCCGTAGTATCCGTCATTGTACCAGAATGCGTTCCCTG
>DAVI01000041.1:13221-18370 GCA_002505495.1 Euryarchaeota archaeon UBA59
GAAGATGTAGTCGAACTCGGAATGGTATTGTCCAAAGGAGAATGCGCTGGGTTCCTCCATGAAGTGGTTGGCGTTGGAGTCCTTTCTGTTCTCGGTCGACTGGCCCGGAAGTCCGGCGCTGTGGATGAGGGTCATGCTGTCGGAGGCGCGGTTGATGACCCAGAGTTCGTTCTGGCGGGAAGCGCTCGGGTGGAATTCAAGGTCACGAGGGACATTTAGATTGTCACTCGCAGTGGCGATTACTGTTTCATCAAAGCCGGCCCCGAACTGCTCCACGTATGTGTGTGAGGAGCGGGTGTCACCGTCTGCGACGGTGGTGGGAGTCATTGCTAGGAAGGCACTTGTCAGGAGAACCGCTAGGATGAGAATCGATACGCGAGCAGGACCTCTGCTGGTGGAATCCATGCGACTCGCGAACAAACCCTCCTATTTTGTGCCTCTCTCTCATTGATGGGAAGTTGATTAGGCAATTCGCTGGGCTATGAGGATGAAGGCTGTGTGACCCATCGGGTCGTTTCCTGGCCTAACTCCACCCCTTGATGCCTTGGTCCATCCCCGGTCAATCCTCTCTCCGGCCCACTCGACGGCCAATCCAGCCTTCTCGCAAGCCTCCCACGCCTGCTCTAGTTGGCTTGAGACAGGGCAGTAGCAAGCGAGACGTCCTCCTACCCTTAGGAGCGGAGCGAGGTGCGGCACTACGTTCCAAGGCTCTGGGAGGTCGATGATAGCAGCGTCAAACTTACCGCTGAGCTCTGCTGCAGATTGGGCGCTAGTTGGGCTGGTAGCGTCTCCTTCGATGAGATGGAATTCGGGAAATCCATCCCACGCCGCCTTGGCCAACTCGATGTTTTCGAGGGCAACGGCGGCGTGCTCGGGGCGCAACTCGATGGAGACGAGGAGCCCAGAGCCGCCGATGGAGTGGGCGATGTGAAGAGCCATGCCTGCTGAACCCAGTCCAGCCTCGAGGACACGATGGCCGGTTCCGAGGCCAAGTCGAGTGCAAATCAGAGAGGCGTCCTTGGGGGTGATGATCTGNNGCCCGCCGGCGCATTCCAGAGGTGAACTCGGGAAGCCCGGGGTGAAGCAGGAGGAATTCTTTCTGGCCGATGGTCAGCGTCTCTCCGATTTTAGCGTCAATGAGAAGTCTAATCGGGTTGATTCTGCCGATCCCTCGAACTTTTATTTCGCGGTCCTCGACCAGTACCAGATGGACCTTGCCATCCGCCTCGCGGAGCGCTGCCACCGTGCCTTCCTCCATGTCTCTCCCGGATTGGGCCGAGCCGGGGTCTGCTGTCAAAGATTGCGGCGTAAGTTGTCTGATTTGTTGGCGATAAAACGCGCGAAAATCGCCTATTTCCCACGATAACGCCCTATGGGCGTGGATTTTCATCGGGTGCGCAGTTTAATGACCGTTGGGCGGAGACGCTTCTTTGAGAGAGGGGTATCCATGAGCGAAGAGTCGGCTGATGCGGCAGATGTCGAGCCATCTGAGGAGTGGGACCAAGAGCCCGACTTCGGTGACCTCCACGCCGCCGATGGCCAGATTCTTGAGACCATGCCAGTCCCCGAGTGGCTCGAAGGAATCAATTTGGAATCGACCGCTGATGTGCCTGTGCCAAAGCGGGTTGTCGACCAGGTGATTGGACAGGAAACTTCGTCGATAGTAATTCGCAAGGCGGCAGAACAGCGTCGGCACATGATGATGATCGGTGACCCGGGAACCGGGAAGTCGATGCTAGCGAGAGCGATGACCGAGTTAGTTCCCGACGACAATTTGGAGGACATTCTCTGCTATCCGAACGAGGACGACGAGAACGAACCTCGAGTGAGAACCGTCCCGGCTGGCAGAGGCGAGAAGATAGTTGCCGACCGGCGAGCGCAGATGCGTGCAGCTCGTGATAAGACAAACAAGACACTTCTTTTCATCGCCATCTTCATCGGTGTGGTTCTACTTTGGGCAACCATCATGTCTGGTGAGATATTCACTCTGTTCTTCGGACTCCTAATTCTCGGATTTGCCTACATGTTCCTTAGAAACCGGTTAACTTCGGGCGACGACTCACGAATACCGAAGTTGCTTGTGAGGCGAGAGAGAGACGACCTTCCTCCATTCATTGACGCCACCGGCACCTTGGCCGGTAGCCTCCTAGGTGATGTTCGACACGACCCGTTCCAGTCCGGTGGGATGGAGACCCCTGCTCACGAACGAGTGGAGCCGGGAGCGATTCACAAAGCGCATGGCGGAATTTTGTTCATCGACGAGATCAACCTACTCCGATTGGAGGAGCAGCAGGCGCTTCTTGTTGCGATGCAGGAGAGGGAGTTGCCAATCTCGGGGCGCTCGGAGCGCTCCAGCGGGGCAATCACCAAGACCGAGCCGGTGCCGTGCGATTTCATCCTCGTCGCCGCTGGAAATCTAGACGCTGTGCAAGGGATGCATCCAGCACTCCGCAGCAGGATTCGTGGCTATGGATACGAGGTCTATGTCAACTCAGACATGCCGGACACCTCTCGCAACCGTCGCAGATTGATTCGCTTCGTTGCCCAAGAGGTTGCGAACGAGAAGAAGAAGAAGAGCGGCCAGCCGATTCCTCACTTCGACAAGTCAGCTATTGGGACCATTCTGCGCGAGTCCCAGCGAAGAGCCGGTCGCCGAGGAAAACTTACCCTTCGACTGCGTGAGTTGGGTGGTCTGGTTCGCGTCGCAGGGGACTTGGCGGTCGAGGACGGCTCCAAGTTCGTCACCTCCCAGCATGTGTTGGATGCTCGCAACATTGCCAAGCCACTCGAACAGCAGGTGGCGGACCGGATGATTGAGCGCCGTCTGGATTACTCACTCATCGTGAACGAAGGAGTCCGTGTCGGCCGAGTGAACGGACTCGCCGTCTTGGGCGCAGACAGCGGAATGTCCGACTATAGCGGAATCGTTCTCCCTGTCGAGGCATTGGTGACACCCTCTCACAAGAAGGGAGGGGAAATCTTCGCCACCGGTGGTCTTTCCGAGATTGCCAAGGAGTCGGTCACAAACGTCAGCGCCGTCATCAAGAAGTTGACTGGCAAGGATGTCTCTGACTTCGATATTCACATTCAGTTCGTTGACACGCATGGAGTCGATGGTGACAGTGCCAGCATCACGATTGCGGCAGCTGTCATCTCTGCATTGGAAGATGTTCCAATCGGACAGGACCTCGCCATGACCGGCTCACTGTCGGTACGCGGAGAGGTGCTTCCAATCGGCGGCGTCACGGCCAAGATAGAAGCCGCGGCAAAGAGCGGAATCAAGCGGGTGATAATCCCACGGGCCAACATGAAGGATGTCCTAATCGATGATGAATTCGTGGACCAGGTCGAAGTGATTCCGGTGGACACTCTCGATGAAGTTCTGGCAAACGCCCTCGTCAGTGGACCTGCGAGCGTCAGTCTCGTCGAGAGGCTCGGCAAAGTCGTCGACCGGTTGACGACGGACCCTAAGTCCCGTCCCTCGAAATCGGCGTAGGCCGGCCTTGTGTTGGCGCTGATGCCTTCCCCTAGTCTGCGTTGTGTGAGCCTTACGCGGCCCTCGTTGGGCCAAAAGGAGATGAACGGGGTAAGTTGCGGTAGGCTTGGGGAGGTGCACGCTTGGGTGAGGGTGATGAAGTGGTCGAGCAGCAAGAAGCGGGCACTAACAGCGTCTCGATGGGAATTCTGTTTCTCGTCGTTCTTGTCGACATGATCGGTTTTGGAATAATCATCCCGTTCCTCACCTACATGGTGGAACATCTCGCCGACCCCGGCGCCCATATCGGACGCTGGGTCGCCGGTCTGATGGCAGCATACGCTGGAATGATGTTCCTCTTCTCACCGTTCTGGGGCACACTGTCAGACCGCATCGGCAGGCGACCGGTGCTGATGATTGGTCTTGCCGGGAACACGATCGCCTTCTTTGTCCTCGGAATCTCGAACTCGCTCTTGATGGCGCTTGGCGCCCGTCTGTTTGCCGGGATGGTCAACGCCAACATGTCGGTCACCCGTGCCTACATCGGTGATGTCTCCAAACCACATGAGGTCGCTCGGCGGCAGGGCATGCTCGGGGTTGCCTTTGGCGTCGGATTCTCACTCGGCCCAGCCTTGGGAGGGATGCTGTCCGCTCCCGCCCAGTGGGGTTGGACCGACGCATTCCAGGGAACTGTGTTCGAGACCTATCCCTACCTGCTCGCCTGTCTCGCCTCGTCGATGTTGTCACTGACCGGTCTGCTGGTGGCCACCACGAAGCTACAGGAGAGTCTTCCCAAGGAGGTTCGGCAGACTGTCGAGAAGCGCTCGGCCATCGGAATCCTGAGCACCAACATCGGCAATATCGGGCGGATGTTCAAGCGACCGGCCATATCTCCACTGCTCTGGTCGTACACCTTCTACTGGATTGGATTCACCATCATGCACGTCACCTTCATCCTGTTCACCATGCGAGCGATTGGGGTGGGCGGTCTAGGTTTCAGTGAGAGTGACAATGGATGGGTGTTCGCCTTCATCGGCCTTTGCGGAATCATCACTCAAGGCCGCCTGATAGGCCCATTGACCAACCGGTTCGGCTCGAGCAGGCTAATGGCTGGAGGATTCCTGTTCTCTGCGGCCGGCCTCGCCTCGATACCCTATGTTCCTCCCGCCTATGCGATGCTAGGGATGCTGTTGGTGAGCGGATTGATCGCCTTTGGCAACGGACTCGCTTCACCTTCGAACATGACGCTGCTGACTCACGCTTCGGGAGCCGAAGAGCGAGGGATGATAATGGGCGTCAGCGAGAGCCTTCGTGCCTTCTCGTCGGTGTCCGGTGTGCTGATTGGTGGCTGGGTGTGGGACTACACGGTGAATCGAACTGACCTGTTCGACTTCCACACCGCCTTCTGGCTGTGCGGCTTCTTTGCCGTTCTTGGTTGGGCTTGTTTCCGGTTCTCAAAGGCTTGGAAGGCTGAAGAGGGGGTTCTACGAGCGGCAGAGGAGGCTGAGTGATGTCAGGGCCGGCAATCGTCTGTCACGGAGGGGCGGGTCACACCGCCAAGGACCAGCCGGGAGTTGATTTGGCTGTCGAGGCCGGCTGGCAGGTTCTGTCGGCTGGCGGAGGGGCGCTTGAGGCGGCTCTGGCCGCGATCGTCATCATGGAGGACGACCCGGT
>DAVI01000041.1:18453-19301 GCA_002505495.1 Euryarchaeota archaeon UBA59
GCGACTAGCGACGGCCGGTTCGGGGCGGTCGCCTGCCTCGAGGAGACGCTCAATCCGATTCACGTCGCTGCCGCACTTCTGGACGATCAGGTGAACCTGCTCGTCGGGCGCGGGGCCCGGGAGTTTGCCGATGCCCTCGGTGTGTCGAGAGTTGCTGTGGTGGGCTCGCCTCTTCCCACGGGAAATGATACGGTAGGCGCCATTACCCGCGATGATAGCGGCTTGATTGTGGTCGCTTCGTCGACCGGTGGCTGTACCGGGCGACCAGCCGGACGCATTGGCGACACGCCGTTGCCGGGGGCTGGGCTGTGGTGCAACGAGAACATCGGGGTGGCAGCGACGGGAATCGGAGAGGCGATCACGCTCAAGATGTCGTGCGTGCGAATTGTTGACGTCCGCACGCGTGGGCGCGAGGGTGCTGGTGTGGCTGGCGTGTCGGGAGTGACCGGTGTGGATTCTCTCCAAGCGGCACTTGAATGGGGAGTTGGTCAGTTTGACCCGTCAATCGAAGTGGGATTCATCGGTCTGGAGTCTGAAGGCTCAGGATTTGGATTTGCCAACACCGGAATGCCGTGGGCGACTAAGTCTTAGATTAGCCCAACTAGCGTCAGGATACGTAGAACCGGATCCCCAAGAAGAAGTAGAGGCAGCAGTCCGAGCATCAGGAAAGCCATGAATGGGTATTTTTCGGTCACCCACGCCTTTTGTGCGCCAAGTTCGGCCAGTTCGTCGAGCAGACCCTGAACGTCGGTCTCGCCCCGGCCACCGCGCGAGGGTCGCATCCGAGTGACGATTCTCCTCTCACCGTCCGCCGCCTCCATCACCTCGTCCAACAACCAAACATGCTT
>DAVI01000041.1:19378-25016 GCA_002505495.1 Euryarchaeota archaeon UBA59
AGCGTCTCCGGCTGCAAAGTTGAGGGCGAACACATAGCCTGGCAGGATGAGGAAGGCGAGGGCGCCCCAAACCAGCAGTGCTAGTGCGGGTGGCATCATCGCAACTCCGTCAGGAGGAAGTGAATTCCACCATGGCAGGCAGAGCGCCACGAACATCATCGCCTTGGCGTCGGCGCCGCCGTGTAGCATTCGAAGTTGGTAGCAGAGTTCGAAGAACAGTAGAACGGCGCCAATTGCGACCATCTTCGCCCAAAGGTAGGCGGCTGTCATCTGTTCGGGAGTGCCGCAGTAGTCGACTACAGCGTCGTAGTTGCACGGCCCGGTGAGCGCGGTGAGGCCGTGCGTCGAAGCGCCTACCGCGAGCCCGATTCCCGAGGCGACATACCAGCAAGTGACGAGAATGTCGATTTTTGAGCCAGCTTTCAGGTCGGATAGGGTCGGACGCCCGATAACCGCGGTGGAAGCATATGCGACTACGGCGGAGGCGGTCAGCCAGGTTGACCAGTCAGCCTCCCTCATCAACAGTTCGAGGCAGAGCAGGAAGAGTGCGGGTTTGGCCCAAGTGAGCCACCAGTCGTTTGGTACGCGGCGAATTTTGAGGTCGAGATAGGTCGCGCCGGCGAGCGTGAGCACGAGAGTAATCACCCGCGCGTAGGCGAGAAGGTCGAATGCGTCAGCCATGCTCTCCGGCCCTGCCACAGGTAAGTGCCATAAATGGCGCGTGGTTCCGGAGGCTTGTTCCCATGGAATGCGGAGGTCAACTCAGATGGACATCGAGGCTCGATTGGCACAGATTTCGACTGTGATTCTACAGTTGGACGACTCAAAGGTCCCCCGCAACATTCGTCGGGGTGCGAAGGAGTGTGTCGAACAGTGGTTGCTCAACAAGAACAAGGAGATGGATGTCCGTATTGCGATGACTCAGAGCAAGTTGGAAGAGTTGGGAGAGGATCCCAACATTCCGATGGAGTTCGGCACACTCGTCTTCCAAATCAACACCGCGCTCGAGCAGCTGCTCGGTGAGGTCATCTGACACCTCAACCGTTTGTTTCCTCCCACAGAAGGGAGACAGAGCCACATAGGCTGGGACCTACTACTGGTTCGTTCACTTTCAGTTTCAGTTCGGTCTGCGCGCGAAAAGAAGGTAGACCAACAGCGATGCGTGCTGGCCATGCTCGCTGATGTGATTCGTAGCATCGTATTGCCTGATGGAATCGTTACCGCTCATTCTGACCGGTCGTTGATGTTCAGACCGAAGGGAGGGCGGGAGCAGAAGATAGCGTTGCCAGCGGTGGCGACGGCGTTGTTGGCCTGTCGCGGCCCGCAGGAGCGCTGTTGGCGGCTCGTGGTGGGTGACCGAACCGGCTCGGTGCAGGTCTACACGCTGCCCCGTCTTGAGTTGTTGAAGTCCCGTAAACTAGGCGATTCCCAAATCACTGCACTCTCACTACATGATCCAGATAGGCACGAGAGGATTCTCGTCGGCATGAAGAGTGGCGAGGTGCATGCAATAGGAAAGCGACTGCCGGGTGGCTCGCTGTTACTATTCGACATCGGACAGGAGGTCGGTCTGATTCACTCGGCTGCGGAAATCATCACGATTCACAGTGGTTGGAAGCGAGAAGTTCGCCATTGGGACGGCGATGCGGTCTCGCGAGCAGAGCGGTGGCAGATTCCACCAACTCCGCCGAGGCGGAATCGAAGGCAACTCACTCTTGCCACGACGGCTCCGGTGTGAACCAATTGCAGGTCGGGTGCGGGCGTGGCCAAGATTCAGGGCGCTCACCCTTTCTTTCGACACACTCAGCCAGTGTTTCTTGATGCTGTTCGAGTTCAGCTCGGATTTCAGCGGTACCGCGAATGGTCTCACCGTGACCAGGAATCAACTGCTCAACATCGAGGTCGAGAGCAATCTCGACGCTCTCGAGCAGGTCGGGGAGACAACCGGTTGGCAAATCCCAGCGTGCGGGGTTTCCCTTCCGTGGAATCAAGTCACCAGCGATGAGGACTCCTCGCTCTTCAATCCAAAAGGCGCTCGAATCGCTGGTGTGGCCCGGCATGTGGAGCACCTCGGCAGAGCCACCTCCCAGTTCGAACACTGTCCCCTCCTCGAAAGGTGTCGCAGCGACGGCGGGCATGTCGGAGTTGAATCGAGATGCCCATGTGGTGAACAGGTCGCCACCGGAGAGCGCTGCAATGGCATGGTCGTGTGCGTGGACGGGGACGGCCCAATGGTCTGAGAGGTGGCTGGCACCGCCGGCCGTGTCGTAATGGCGGTGGGTCAATAGAATCCCGACAATTCCCGGTTGGTCTGTGAGGTTGGCTTCGACTCTCTCAAGCACGTTTGATTGATACCAACTGGTACCGGGGTCGACCACAAATGTCGCATCTTCACCAGATATCAGGACGCAGGATGCGTCGTGATGAATTCCGGGAAGCCTGACTACTCGCATGACTGACGGGCTGTTGCTGGGGGTTTGCGCTTAAATAGAGGGAGCAGGTCGCCGCCTCAATGGCAAGATTCGAAGAGGCAGAGAAGCGACTGCTCGATGTCCGCATCTGCATGAAGTGCAACGCTCGAAATGGCCTCATGGCGACCTCTTGCCGCAAGTGTAGTTACAAGGGTCTGCGCCTCAAGAACAAGGTACGCCGCATCTGATTGCGCACCTCGTCCTTCTTTGTTCAACTTCTCAAGCGAACGCCCTATTCTCAACCGATTGTTAACAGCGCAGCGAATCCCAACCAGCCGAGGTCAGGACCACTCTGTTTCATCATCCTTCTTCGCTTTCTTCCACTCTTTGTAGTGGGTTCTGCAGATCTTGACTCGCCGTGGCCCTTCCTGAAGGTTATCCCAGACATCGACTGCGTTGTCGTAGGCGATACTACGGCCGCCCAACGCCTTGTCGGCGAAGTTCTTGCACCCGGGCACCGCGCACGGATCCTCCGGGTCGATTGCTGCCGACGAACGCGTCTGTCTCGGCTTCTGGCCCTTCGGCTTCGGGATTCCCCTGCGGTGTGGTCTGCCGGCCATGTCCTCGACTCCTGATGCTCCTCTTTGACCCTAACGCCTACGCCCTGTAGACGGTCGCTTCCCGGTCCGGGCCCACTCCAACGGAATGGATTCGGATTCCGAGCCACGCCTCGACCTTCTCAACATACTCTCGGGCACCGGTTGGAAGCGCCGCAAATCCGGCGCCGTCAGCGTTGGCCTTGCGAGCGAGTTCAAGCCACTCTGAGAGGGGGATTGCGGGGAAGCCGGACAGAGTTTCCGTTCGGCAAGTCACTCGAGCGAGGTCATCCATGTTGGAGGGCATCTCGCTAATCAGGACGCCATCCAACTCGTAACCTACGACAATCTCCAACTCATCGAGACCGCCCAACACATCCAACTTCGTGAGCGAGATGTCGGTGAAGCCGTTGAGGCGGTTGGAATGGCGTAGCACAACTAGGTCGAGCCAACCGCAGCGGCGGGGCCGGCCGGTCGTCGTACCGAATTCATGGCCGACACTCCCCATGTGCGCGCCTGCGTCGTCAAACAACTCGGACGGAAATGGTCCATTGCCGACTCTCGTCGTGTAGGCCTTGACGACTCCAAACACCTCCTCGATGTGACCTGGATGGATGCCTGCACCGTGGGAGGCATTGGCACGGCTAGTGACCGAGGAGGTGACGAACGGGTAGGTGCCATGTTCGATGTCGAGGAGACAACCCTGGGCTCCCTCGAGCAGCACTGTCTCACCCTGGCGGAGGGCTAGGTCGAGCATCAGCCCGGTTGGTGCGACAGCGTGACCGAAATTGTCAGCGACCCAGTCGAGTGACTCTTTCAGTTCCAAGGAGGTTATTGTGCCTTCAACTCCGCGCGCCGCTAGTTGTGTGCTCATTCGGGCAGCTGACTCGTCGAGCCAAGTCTGGTCCCCACGCTTTGAGTCGAGGTCACAGAAGCGAATGCCGACCCTCTCGATCTTGTCCCGGTAGGTTGGGCCGATGCCCCGCCCGGTGGTTCCAATCTTCTCGTCCGCGCCGTCGTAGAGCCGGTGGAAGGGGAGATTCACATGCGCCCTCTCCGAGATCCAAAGACGCTTCCCAAGCGGTGCCTCGCCAGACGATTCCTGCCAAGTCTCCAACTCCTCAGCAAGTACCCATGGGTCAACTACCATGCCGGAGCCGAGCACGCACTGGCAGTCTGGATTGGTTAGACCCGAAGGCAGTTGATGGAGTTTCAAGACCTGCTCTCCAAGAACGATCGTGTGGCCTGCGTTGTTACCACCCTGGAACCGGACAACCCAGTCTGCGTCGGCCGCCAACTGGTCGACCAACTTCCCCTTTCCCTCATCGCCCCATTGAGCGCCGAGCACAACCTGAGCGGGCATGACGAAACGGGCGTGCCGCGACCATCCTTTGAACTATGCCATCCGGGAGTGACACGCCCAACTACCGAGGCTCAAGAGAATTGAACCTGCAAACCCTCTCTTTACTGGTGGACGAGTTATGCCAACAGACACTAGATGGGCCGAGTCAGCGGGCTGGCGAAAGAGAACCGATGGGAGGCCGGCCCCACACACCCCCTCCATCGTAGATGGAGGAGGGGGGGTGTGTTACCAATGATGAATCATTCAAGTAGGGTCGATGCTATTGTTCCCTTCGGTTGGCGACGGGTCGAGTTCAGTTTCTACCGAATGGGCAATTTGGGGATGCACAGACTGACCGTAGGCTTTATATACTACGAGCAACAAATATTAGTTAACCCGGGGTTGTAGAGTATGGAAAAAGAAGAGAGAGTAGCGAGCGCAGAACAGAGCGCAGAGAAGAAAGAGAACACGAGGGCAAGTCGGAACGACTTTTCGCCTTCTGAGCGACCATCACAGGCACGTTTGACCGTTGGTCAGGACGGGCCTTGTCAGGAGTGCGGCGCCAAGGAGTGGGAGGCCGATGACATCCGCGGTGAAGTCGTCTGCGGTTCCTGCGGTCTTGTCGTCGAGGAGAATGTCATCGACCCGCGAGCAGAGTGGGTTAACCACGGCGACGGGCCTGATCGGTCCCGTGTGGGTGCACCGAGCACCCCGCTGTTGGCCGACAAAGGGCTCAACACCAAGATTGACAGAAGCGACCTTTCCGGCACCCGTGCGAGCATGAACGGAATCAGAGGCAAGGCGCTGAGAGATTGGCGCCGAAGGGCGGTCATCGATGACCGTACCAAGACCCGTGACAGTCGAACTCGAAACCTCGTCAAGGCGATGCAGTTCATTCGTGACCGAAGCGACCTACCACGAGGGCTTCAGCAGCAGGCGGCAGAATACTACCGAAAGGCAGCTGAGAAGGGCTTGGTGACCGGCCGAAGCATTCGAGGTGTGGCGGCGTCGTGCTGCTACCTCGCCGCAAGAGAGAACGGTCTACCTCGACCCATCGAAGACTTCGGAGCGAAATTCGACATGCAGGATGACGGGTCTGATATTGGTGCGATGCGCGCCAAGGAGCTCAACCGAACAATCCGACTCGTCTCACGAGAACTCGGCCTACACAGAATCAGCGGTCCCGAGGAGTACCTCAACAAGTTCCACAGCGACCTCGGTCTGCCACCTCAGGTTCTTGGTGAAGCCAACGAACTCTGGGCAGCTGTCAACGGTTCGATGGAGTGGCA
>DAVI01000041.1:25121-25330 GCA_002505495.1 Euryarchaeota archaeon UBA59
GAGGTCACACTGCGTGGCCTTCTGCGACTCCTCGAAGGCCTGCTCGACTCAGTCGGCTTCGGCAGCGTAAACTGATCGTCTCCCTTAGTCGGAGCCGTCGGTCACGCCGTTTAGCGGTACGGATTATTGAGGCGAGGGTAGTGGACGCTGGGGGGTCCTCCCTCCCTGCAGACCTGCAGTCGCGCGAGATCCTCGTGGCCGTCGCCTCC
>DAVI01000069.1 GCA_002505495.1 Euryarchaeota archaeon UBA59
AGTGGAGTCCGCCCCCCACACGAGATGTACCTTGCTCGGCTTCTTCTCGTCGTCATCGCCGCCGAAGCAGCCAGACAAGCCTGCGCCAAGGAGTAGCAGCACGAGAGCGGCGGTGGGAAGCATTCGGCGACCTGTCATGGAGTATAGGGGGTAGCCCATGAGCGAAAAAGGCAGCGGCGGACGGTCATCGCACAACCAACCCAAACTCAGGGTGGTCTGCCTTCGCGCCAGCAGCCGAAACTCTTGGGAGACACCTCGCCCGCGCGCCCCTGCGCACACGGAATGGCCTTGAAATAGGGGGAGTCTCACGGCGAGCCAGCGCTTTGGAGTAGTCAGGTCATCTCGTCGGGCTCATAACCCGGAGACCGGTAGTTCAAATCTACCAGGCGCTACCAAACTCTCACCGACGAAACCATCAATGGGTGCTCACCCGGAGGACGGGGGAGAGGGAGTAGATGGGTGCCGGTGACCTGTTGGTGAAAGGCGCTGAGATGGTGCTGCCTGACCGGATTGTCGTAGGCGATTTGCGAGTTGCCTCCGGCGTGATTTCAACGGTCGCCCCAGATGGTGGTTTGGAGCCTCTCGCAGGCGAGACGGTCATCGATGGTGAGGGTTACCTGCTGATGCCGGGAGCGATTGACCCTCAAGTCCACTTTCGTGAACCGGGCCAACCGGATAAGGAAACGATTGGCTCTGGATCCAGAGCCGCTGCGGCTGGCGGCGTGACCTCTTTTCTCGACATGCCGAACAACATTCCAGCAGCGACAAGCATGGTCGCAATGCAGGCAAAGATTGACTCGGCGGCAAGAACTGCTGTCACCAACTACGGCTTCTTCATCGGGGCAACTCCGAGCAACATATCCGACCTCGTCGAGGTGATTGGCACCCCCGACGAGCCTGTTCAAACCCCGGGAGTCTGCGGAATCAAGGTCTTCATGGGCTCATCGACCGGCGACCTGCTAGTTCACCAACAAGAGCATCTTGAGACCATTTTCGGCGGCACTGGAGGTATCATCGCGGTACACGCCGAGGACGAGGACCGACTCAACGCTCGCCGACCCGAATTTGAGAATCGAACCGACATCGCAGCCCACGCGGAATGGCGTGACGATGAGTGCGCGCTCATCGCAACCAAGCGGGCCATGTCACTTGCCAAGGAATTCAACCATAGGCTTCATGTCCTCCATTTGACCTCGGGTGTGGAAGCGGATTGGCTGGCCCAGAACAAGGGAAGTCTGGTGACGACTGAAGTCTGCCCACAGCACTTGACATTCGACCAAGATGATGTTGAGCGCATCGGAACTCGGCTGCAGATGAACCCGCCTATTCGCTACTCGCAAGACCGAGAGACGCTCTGGCGCCGGCTGCTCGACGGTACCATCGACTGTATCGCCACCGACCACGCCCCTCACACCCTCGAAAACAAGGCTCTCGGCTTCCCAATGGCACACTCGGGAATGCCCGGAGTAGAGACTTCACTCGCCCTCATGCTGAGCCACGCGGCGGATGGAAAATGCACGGTCTCCGATGTCGCGCGGTGGATGTGCGAAGGCCCGGCCAAGGTCTACGGAATGGTCGGGAAGGGGTGTCTTGAGGAGGGCTTTGATGGCGACTTGGCGTTGGTCGACATGCAGGGCAGGCGGACGATTTCGGATAGCGACACCTGGACTACGGTCGGCTGGACTCCACTGGCCGGCATGGAACTGACCGGATTTGCTCGGATGACTGTTGTCGGCGGCGTTCAGGTGCATGGGCGGTCCACTGGTGGAAGTCTGCGCGGCGAGCCTCTCTCTAAGCCGGGTGGGGCCGGTTCGGCTCTCAAGTTCGCTTGAAGTTCCTAGCAGATTATTCACCGCTTTACTGGAAATTGATGGGACCTTGGCGCGCGAGAAGAGTCATCAAGCCGGACGCTCCTTGCCCCGGCCATGGAAGACTTGTGGAATGACAAACAGAGCCTCGCCGGCGCTGCCCTGATGTTGGTAAGCGTTGGGTTGGCGGTGCTCAACTATCTTGGACAGGTGGAAACCGCGGCTATGGCCTTGGCACTCGCAGCGGGAATGCTGGGCGCGCTATTGCTGCTACTCGGAATGAGAGTCACTGGCGACGGCTCGGAGAATGTCGAGGGGCTCGATGAGGTGTTCGACCTTGTCGCGGCGCTGCAAGAGATCCGGGACACTCTGGTCGAGGATGGCGAAGAGGACTCAGACGACGAATCCTAACATCTTCAAGAGTCATCAGCTGACTCTTCAGCCGGTTCATCCGGGTCGCTCTCACCGCTACTGCCTGAAGTCTCCTCGCCATCGGCGCTGACAACATCGCCTTCGTAGTAGTACTCGGTGTAGTAGTAGTCCGGCTGAACCATCTCGGGAAGTTGGAGAGAGTCACTGAGCTCCATGTTCGAGTAGTTGGTCACGGTAACTCCCTCACTTGAGAAGGCGTAGACATAGTCACCCATGAAGATGGAGCGGCGGATGTTCGTGTTGCCGGAATAGTAGTATTCTCGGATGCCGGATTCACCGTTGTAGAAGTTGGAATGGTCAATCGTTCCATAGATGCTGAGTGTCTCATTTTCGATGTCTACATCGAGAAGAACCAGTTGAGAGACATATTCGTATCCGTAATGGGTGTAGGTCTTGCCGTCGATCACAACTGTGTCGTAGGTGTAGCGGTATGTCGAGAGCGGAATTGCAAGCAGTTCTGCCGGCGCCCAATAGGTGAACGCCTTGTGCTCGTACGAGGCCTCTGAGTAGGCCCAGTTCCATCCCCAACCGTCCTCTCCTCCCTCGTCCACAGGGGAGAGTTGCTGGGCTGCCGCCAAGTTGGGGTTAGCGAAGTCGGATACGTCGAACATCGAAATCTGGGTGTTGCCCCAGTCGAGCCCGACTCCACCTTCGCCACCGGCCATGCCGAT
>DAVI01000084.1:0-1810 GCA_002505495.1 Euryarchaeota archaeon UBA59
CCAAGCAAGGCGGCCCAACCCGCCCAAGCAACATCGACAGTCGACTACCACTCGTAGGTCCGCGCTCCCGGACTTGCTGTTGGCGCTGTTGAGAGAAGAGAATGCTCAGAGGATGTCAGACGACTCAGAACGGAGGAATGGCTTGGTCGACTGCGATAGGCCACAATTATCGAATGTAACTCCTGGCTTGCAAGGGCCGCCGGAACACCCACCACCCGAGGCCCTCACTCTGGCGATGGGAATCCAGGCGTTGGAACTGTTGCCTCCCTCCCCACCACATCGCCCACGTGTAGGGGATGCCGCCATCTCATCGGAGTCATGGAGCCGCGCCGGGGCGTGAACCCCTCTGAACGCTGAGTTGAACCTAACCTGCTTGTCCATGTACCACTTACTGATTCTTAGGTATATGAACTATGTCGCCACTGGTAACTGGATAAAGCATGAGCGGAAAATAGCGCTTGTCCAATTAATCGTATGGCTTGTCCTAATGGTTCCAGTCTTAATGTTCTGATTAAGCGACCCAAATGTGCAAGAAGTTCTTCATTGAATTCTATGATTGGATTAACCTTCACAGCCTTTGGTGTAGGTTTGAATGAGGGAAACTGCTTAATCTTAGATGGATAGGTTCTCTGACACCCTTCTATTTTGAGGCCTACGGGATGTTATGTCGTGTCGAATCAAGTACTATTGAATCTAGTCCAGGTTCTATTAGAACTAGATACTGACAACTCTACACTCGCCCCGTCTCCAAGATACAACGATGAGCCCCCTCTTTTCGGATTCAGCAGCTACATCGGTGGCCGTGTGCCCACTTGGTGTGGCGCCACTGGGTCGGATGAGATGTCAACACAGATCAGGGCGTTGGGAGAAAGCATTGAACGCTACTGCATCGCGAACTGGGATGAGAGCCTAGATGTACTCTCGACTGCGAAAGCGATGAAAAACTGTGTGCCCTTATCACGATTCGTAGATCAGCATATCGTGGATCCCTCATTTGACCGGCCATTGTGCACTGCGAACGATGTCATCGGTTGGTATCCGGCGGTCGATCGCGGTGGTGAACCTATCTTTATCCCATGCCAAGTAGCACATTACGGTGGCTCTGAAGAGCCGTATATATGGGATTCAAATACCAATGGATTGGCATGTCATGGTTCAATTGAACAAGCAAGATTCGGTGGTTTATGTGAATTGATTGAAAGAGATGCGTTCCTAATTCGATATCATGCCAGAGTGCCTGCACCCCGCGTCCGCCTCCCCTCGAATGGCGAGATTGGTGACCTTGTTGCCATGTTCGACAGATATCGCATCGATGTCGAGGTGTACGATATCGACATAGGATTCGGTCTTCCGGTTTACATGGCGCTATTGCTTGATCGGACCGGTCATGCACCTAATATGGCCTTGGGGTTCGGCACCGATGTACAGGGCGTCGAAGCAATCAGAAAATCGATGTTCGAGGCTCACCAGGTTCGAACCTACTCCCGCTCTCTTGACTCAGATTCCAATCCCCCCTCTCTCGATCCGATCGATAGTCGAGCAATGTTGTACCACAATGCAACTAGGCGTTCGATTGCTCATATGCTTGATGAGAGCGACGATTTTGTCCCGGTTAGAGATCTGGATGTCTCCCCTGCTGATTTCATCAGGAGGTTCCCTTTGGATGTGTACTTCGTCAATCTCACACTTCCGGGAATGGCTGGGTTCAAGGTCATCAAGACAATCGCTCCCGACCTCTTAAATCTCTACTTCGATGACCGGACATCCCCTCTCAGGAATCATCGTCTATTGGAGCATGCTGGAGGAGAAG
>DAVI01000084.1:1874-3315 GCA_002505495.1 Euryarchaeota archaeon UBA59
AACGAAAACGAGAATATCCGGTTTGAAGACTGGATATCTGTTATTCAATACAAGACATATCCGAGGTTCGATGGTACGGAGTTACCATGGATTGCCCCAACTTCTGAGATCGATCAGTTCGCGTTGGAGCGACAATCTAGGAGGGAACCTTCGAATGCTCGGTTGGATGCCGATGTCCTGAGTGGGATATTGCGGTTCTCTGCTGGACGACAGAGAGAGGGAGAAGAGGCACGTTGTTACCCTTCGGCAGGCGCTCGATACCCCCTCGAGCTATATCTTCTCGTCTATGATGTAGAGGGTATGGAAGATGGTGCTTACCATTATTCGGTTCTAGATCACCAACTCACGAGACTTTGGAATCCACCAACGAGGGAGAATCTCCAAGCAGCGTGGGATGCCGAGGAGCCCGATTTGCGTTCAGCACGAGTAGTTTTCTTCTTATCTTCTTTGGAGGAACGGACGACCATGAAGTACGGCGAACTAGGAAGTCACTTCCCCCTTATCGAATGTGGATACCTAGGTATCCTAATCCTTCAGCAGGCCCATCGTCATGGTCTCCATTACTGCCCAATGGGGGCACAATGGAATGAAGAACAATTCCGAGCATTCTTCGATTTGGATGAGGATGAGCGAATCCTTCATGCAATTGTCATTCAGTGAGGGAGACGACCATATGGGAATTCATGGTGACCCTAGCCTTAGGGTCTGAAGCATCACGAGGGTCTCCGTGCAGCACTTGAGAATGAAACAGATTTCCTGAGAAGATGACGAGTCGGTTAACGCGGGCAGGGTGATTGTCTCGATGATTCCCTTGACCACTCTCCTCCATTTCCTTGAGTGGGAAATTCTCGTTGAACTCTACTCTTCTTCAAGCCGAATCTGGTCAAGAGAATCGAACACCTCGACGACTCCACGCGCCCGCTGGTCTTTCCTGACGAGCGAGTAGATGGCCACCGGAGCAACGATGGCTACCACGACTGCAACAACCGGCAGCCACCAGTTGAACGCACCAACCTCGCGCGGCTCGACCAACCAAGTGAACAGCATTGGTGTGTCATCCCACCTTTTCGACCAATAGAAGAGGTCACCCGTGTGAATTCCCGAGACCGTGATCGAGAGGTTATGGCCGTTGAAGTGGCTCGCAGTCTGCACCGAGTGGTTGACCTGCCCCGAGCGGTCGAAAGTCACCGTGACATTGGAGTTGGGAGCCAATGTGAGGAAGAACTCACCCCCCGTCTGCCGCCAGCCTTGTTGCAAGTGCGGTTCATCGGCGGCCAACTCAGCCAACTGGCCGTCAACTGAGAAAACAGAGACGACGTCCGCATCTATGTTGGAAATTTTATTCGTCACCGGGACCTGCCAAGCCCCGGGGTAATCTGCCGACTCAGAGGTTGAAGAAGTGACCTCCCAAGAGCCGTTCTCGAGACTGATGACCTCAAAA
>DAVI01000084.1:3377-4327 GCA_002505495.1 Euryarchaeota archaeon UBA59
GCTGCAACCAGTTCACTATCCGGACGAACCACGACATCGTGGTCGCGGGCGCGCCAGTACAGATTGACATTGGATGGGTTGGAGCTGAGTGCTGCTTCAAACTGCTGAACATCTCCCATCGACTTCTCCAACGAACCGCCGTTGTCGCTGACGAAGCGCAACGCTGGGAGTTCGCCTGCCGGCGCCTCACCGCCGACCACTTGGAATCCGGCATCCTTGACTGCAGCGAGCGACTCTGCACTCCAAGCACCATCCGGTGATCCGAAGGAAAGCGGGTTTGAACCCCACTTTGAGGCGTTGGAACGCTCAGAGAGATAGTCCCGGCATTCGATGATTGCCGCTGGCTCAAAACGAATGTCCTTGCCAGGAATCCCATGGCAGCCCAATTCGTCGCCTCGCTCGAGGCGCTCCGGCCCGATGATGTGGGTCAGCCAGGAATCCTCTTCCCATTCCGCGGCGACTGGAGCGGTGAGTGGGGTGAGAAGAATGAGCAGAATAGACAACGCCACCAACATTCTGGTTCGCATGGCGCGGCGACCGGCGATTCGGTCATGAACCGAGCGGTTGGCGAACTAGCCCCGGCAACCCTCAAAACCGGGCTTTGAGGGGGACGGTGTGATGGCCACCCTGACGGCGGCGGGAAAATCGCGCCTCGCCGAGTTGACCGCGATTGAACCGGCAGGCCGACCTTTGCCACCCACACCGATGTACAACATTTTGATTGGATTGGCGATTCCGCTTCTCAATGTCATTACCAATCTGAAAATCACCGGCTCGGAGCACATCCCGAAGCGGGGCCCGTTCATCGCCGCCGCAAACCACAATTCTCACGTCGACCCGGTACTGGTCATATTCTCCTGCAGACGCAAGTTGTTCTACCTAGCAAAGGACGAGCACTTCCAAAAACTCGGTTGGCGACAACTGATGGGTGCCACCGGCCAAATCGAGAC
>DAVI01000084.1:4496-6939 GCA_002505495.1 Euryarchaeota archaeon UBA59
GAGCCCTTCCTTCCGAGGGTGTGGAAGAGGACTGAGTTGAGGTTCGGCAGCAGCATCACATGGAACGAGTGGATTGGGGAGGCGGACGGAGGAGATTTGAGCGACGAGGAGATTGACCGTCTGCACTCTCTGGACAGTAAGGAAAGGCGAGAGGAACTACGGAAACTGTACCGCAAATTCACCAACCAGACCATCGCAACCTTGTCTGCGCTCGGCGCCCCATGAGAGCAAGATTTCTCGCATTCGATGGGCGATGTTCTTAGTGCGTCAATTCCCCCACCGTGTCCGGCGTAAGCATGGATCAGTATCTGCACCTCATCAAGACCATCCTCAGCGAGGGTATCGAGCGAGATGACAGGACTGGAACCGGCACTCTCTCGGTGTTCGGACATCAGATGAGATTTGACCTCAGACGGGGCTTTCCATCCATCACCACGAAGCGGGTTCACTGGCCGAGCATCATCCACGAACTCCTCTGGTTCGTCTCGGGAGGAACCAATGTTCGCTACCTGCAGGAGAACAAGGTGCGGATTTGGGATGCTTGGGCGGACGAGAACGGAAATCTCGGACCGGTATACGGCAAGCAGTGGCGAGCCTGGGAGAGCACGGACGGGAGAGTCATCGACCAACTTCGACAGGCGGTGCAGCAGATTCGGGAGAACCCGACTTCGCGCAGAATCATCGTTTCGGCATGGAATGTAGGGGAACTGGATAAGATGGCATTGCAGCCCTGTCACGCCTTCTTCCAATTCTATGTGGCGAACGGAGAACTCTCGCTCCAACTCTATCAGCGGAGTGCGGATGTCTTCCTCGGGGTGCCTTTCAACATCTCCTCGTACTCTCTCCTGACCTGCATGATGGCTCAGGTCTGTGGACTCAAGCCGGGGGATTTCGTTCACACGATTGGGGATGCCCATCTCTACACAAACCACCTCGAACAGGCCCGGGAACAGGTTGGCCGACCACCTCTCGAGCTCCCCCGACTGCGACTCAACCCAGAGTGCACGGAAATCGATGACTTTTCGTATGATGACATTGAGATTGTTGACTACAACCACCATCCGCACATTGCGGCTCCAATTAGTGTTTAGAGGTTAACAAGATGAAACTGGGAATGATAGTTGCAATGGACCAAGACGGCGTTATTGGAAGGGATGGAGTGATGCCGTGGCATCTACCAGCGGATTTGGCTCATTTCAAAAGTTCAACAATCGGTTGCCCGATAATCATGGGTCGCAAGACCTACGAGGCGATCGGGCGGGCCCTCCCCGGCCGAATGAGCATCGTACTCACTCGGGACATGGAGTGGTTCGCTCCCGGCATCGAGATTGTCCACGACATGAGCGAGGCGATTGAGAAGGCTGCAATAGAGGCTGGTGCTGAGGGCTGGGCGTGGGTCATCGGTGGCGGTGCCATCTATGCCAACTTGCTTCCTAGGTGCGAGCGTTTGTTGGTGACTCATGTGAAGGCGGAGGTGGATGGTGACACCTGGTTCCCTTACATCAACTGGGACGACTGGGAGGAGATCAGTCGAGAGACGGTTCGCTCTGATGACAAGAACATTTTCGACATGGCCTTCGCTTGCTATGAGCGGGCTTGACCGAGAGGGTGTCCTAGTGTTCGCATACGAACTAGAGGGGAACCCACGCACTCGTGTAATTTTTATCCGTCTGGCGATTACGCAAATTGATGATTGCCAGTTGGGGGAGGCTTGCGATAGCCTACATAAGACCAAAATATATCGTATACGCACTAATGATGTCGGTATTTATCGCGGTTGTCTATGAAATTCCATTGGATTTTGCCGTAATCATCGTCTTTGGAATTATGCTCGCAGTAGTGGTATTGGTTCATCTAATGATTGAGAAATTATTCCGCATGATTTCCACTGAACGAGTCAACAAATTGCTGAAAAGAGAAATAATCGAATAAGCAGTCAAAACGAGCGGTTAACTCTTCAGTCTCGCCCCGCCTCATCTTCCTTGGTGGGTTCTGGGTCATTGGAACTGTCATGGAATGGTGGGTAGGGGCTACGCAAGTAGGCAGTCTATCATTCATCATCTGTGTATTCCGTGACACGGATGCCGAGGTTTCCTCGACGAGCTTTGCGCTGCATGATTCGATCCATCTTCTGGTGGAAGACAGCCTCCAAGTCAACCTCCATCGCCAACGCATTTCCCAAAGTCAGGATGAAAACATCAGCGAGTTCCTCGGCGGCCTCCTCGGCCGGCTTTCGCTTGGTAATTGCAGCCGACAACTCACCCAACTCTTCAATCATCAGTGCGAGTCTGTAGCCCATGTCATGGCCGTTGTTGTCGGGGTGTGCGAAGTCATGTTTGGCGTGGAACTTTGCCACCCTACACATCATTGTCTCCCACGAGCCGTCCGGTGAGCCGGTCTCTTCCAGCCCCTCCTGATTCGGGTGCGCCATCCACTCGTTCAC
>DAVI01000084.1:7005-7995 GCA_002505495.1 Euryarchaeota archaeon UBA59
TCTCTCGCTCTGCCACTCATGCTCCCCACGCGCAGGCGCGGGCCGATGAACCATTCGCGCTCCAAACCTCGAGAAAGTTTTCCGAGAAACGCCTCAGGCGATGTTCTCAGTTCTCTAGAAGTGCGGTGATGCACTGCCAAATCGTACCGCGCATGTCAGCAGCCTTCGCTTCAACCGAAAGGTGGTCAATCTTTGAATCCGGGTCACCCGGGGTCTTGCCTGCGGCCCAGTTTGAAGAGGCGATCAATCCGACATGCGGAATGCCAAGTTCCCCTACCAACTTGGCCTCGGGTGAGATGGTCATGCTGACCGCGGTCGCTCCGAGCCGGTGGAGTGCTTCGACCTCAGCCGGGGTCTCGAACTGCGGCCCCGTCATGTGTGCGACGACATGGTCGAGGCACAACTCATCGTCTGATTGAGCGGCCAGAATAGGGCGTAGGAGGCCCCGGAGTTCCTCGGGGTAGTGGTGGGTCATGTCAGCGTGGTGAGCATCATCTGAGGAGAAGGTGATCGGCCCGCCGCTGAAGTCGAGGGTGTGTTCGGCCATCCCGACGATTCCCGGCGGGAAATTTGGGTCGATTCCACCGACTGACTGAACGCTCAGAATAACCTCTGGGCGGCAGTCTGCTGCGGCGCGCACGATTGCATGGTAGTTGACCAGATGCGGCGGCGTAGTCTTGCCATCACCGTGATGCCTGTGGATAACGAAGATTCTGCACTCCTCGGAGCCACCCTGTCGGCTGAGAACCATCACTTCGATTGGGACTTCACCATACTCGTTCTCACTGATGAGCGAGTCGACCTGACTCACCGTGAATCCGGAGTCACCGAAGTCGGCCTCTGCGACCAACTGCTTCATGCCGGTACCGCCGATGACGGCGATACGCTGCATCCCAAATCACCTCACTCGCTCAGTCGGGCGATTAGGTCGGCCTTCTTCCCGGACACCGGGAGTCCTGCCGCCTTGAGTCGCTCCTTCAACTCGGGCAC
>DAVI01000084.1:8097-9494 GCA_002505495.1 Euryarchaeota archaeon UBA59
TTCCTCTGCTGGGGCTTCCTCTGCCTCTGCTTCGGCTTCCTCCGCGGGCGCCTCCTCGTCGTCTGCTTCGTCGTCTGGTGAGTCGTCGGAATCCGCTGAGTCGTCGCGCGCCTCTGCGGAAGCCAGGACATCTGATGTGGCGCCGGTGTCATCTTCGTCGCCTTCGTCTGCCTCTTCCTCGCCGTCCTCGGCTCCAGCGAGTGCTGCTTCCTTCTTCGCCTTCAGCTCGGCTTCCTTGCGCGCCTCCTCCTGGACAATCTCCTCAAGGGACATTCCGTCGTCAACTTCAACTCCGGACTGGATTAGTTGTGACTTGCGAATGATTACTGCTCGTGGTGGCTGAATGTCGCGCACGACGTCGTGAACCATCTTCTCCAAAACATCGGACATCATTGAGTTCTGCACCTCAATCCAAGTTGAGCGTGCTGCAAACTGAAGGATTGTGTCACGGGTCAAACGGCGCATCTCGCTCTTCTGGCTGCCCTTCACCCGTCCGCCGGTGATGATCAGCGGCTTGATTCGGACATAGTAGCCGTCAACTGTGACGCAGTCAATCGTATCGTCAACCTTGCCCCGGTAGCGGCGAATCTGCCTGCGAACATTGTCGTTCTGCATTGTGTGGCCGATGTACTCGGTCATGGCGTCGTTACCGACAGTGCTGGTGACGCGGAAGCGAAGTTTGACATCCATCTTGCTGAAGTCGCCGTCGACCTCGCTCTGGGGCAACTCGTAGATTCTACCGATGATGTGATCGGAGGATTCTCCGAGCGTCTCGCCGATGACCTTGAACTGCCATGGTTGCCGTGGTGCCCTGATGGTGTACCATCGCTTGGCCTTCCACTTGTCTCTCTGCTTTCGTGCTGCTGCGCGTTGCGCTGCTCCTTTACTGGCCATTTGCGACACCTTCCATCTTACGGGGGCTACCCCATTAGCGCCTCGCCGACCTACCCCCAGTATTTGAACGCCGCTACACCCCCTACGGGGGTCACACGACTCGAAGGCCGAGTGGCAGGCGGCATCGTATTCAACGACCATGCCCCGCCACGGCTCATGGCGCTCCCCGTTCACTCCGTCCACCTCAGCGTCAATGCGAGTGGTCTGGCTGACATCAAACGGGTCGCGTCAGCGCTAGAATGGCTGCTCGGAATGGAAGACTGCGTAGAAGCGGAGAAGACGCCCTCATTCCACGGCTCGCCGATGTTTCTGCTCACCGCCTCGGCCGACTCCAAGGGAAAGGCTCGCAGAGCGGTCCCCCGATTGGGTACCGCCACGCTCGACACCTTGGCCACCGCCCTCCGGAATTCGCCCTCAAACAGAATCGATGAGAACAACATCCTCCACCTCCGCCTCAGCCTCGACGGGCTGACAGCCGGCCGAATCGAACTGCTCGAACCATC
>DAVI01000084.1:9529-12812 GCA_002505495.1 Euryarchaeota archaeon UBA59
GGCCGAAGTCGTCAAAGCGCGAATTAAGTTGGAAGTCTACCCCGGAGACAACCCAGAGGAGGTTGCCCTGAGCCTCATTTCGGAAGCTCGGGACAAGGCGGAGCGGAACGGCTTGCCGGAACCTGCGAGTGACTGGCTTTTCAGCGGCTGACCGGGGGGTTAATCGGTTAACTTCATAGAAGGGTGGGGCGCACCCGATAGTCAGCAGTGAGGAATTGAGATGACCCACGTAGTAGTCAGTGCATGTGTCGACAAGAAGTACCAGGAATGCGTGGCAGTCTGCCCGGTTGAGTGCTTCAAAGAGGCGGGTACCTATCTTGTGATTGACCCTGATGAGTGCATCGACTGTGGAGCTTGCATTCCAGAGTGCCCCGTCGAGGCGATCTTCGCAGACACCGATGTGCCTGAAGAAGAGGAAGAGTGGATTGCCCGCAATGAGGACGAGGCGCCTGACCTCCCAACCGCCATGGGTGACTCCCCAGTCCTAGCTGACGATTGATACTCACTCGTCTTTGGCTACCAAGCCTAATGTCCACGGTCTTCCATTCGGACGTCCAAGTCCTCGATTTGAAGTCCAGGCATCGGGGCGGCCATCATTGCTGATGCTTCTGCCACCTTGTTGGGGTCGTTGAAGTGGTGGGTTGCGAGTACGATTGCCTCTGCTGTGGTGACCGGGTCCTCCGACTTGAAGATGCCAGAACCAACGAATATCCCGTCCATCTCTTGCTGCATCAGAAGTGCCGCATCTGAAGGGGTCGCAATCCCACCCGCCGAGAAGGTGACAACCGGTAGGCGCCCGAGGTTTCTCACCTCGTCGATGACCTCTCTGACACCCTCCTCGCACTGCTCGATGGTTCCGAACGGCGTGTTCTGGAGTTCAATTGCCAACTCACTGAGGTATTCCATCTTCCGGAATCCGTCTACCATCTGGTCGATTGCGAACTCGAAATCCTCTTCGTCACAAGTCTGCATCCAGTGGATTTCCTCGGCAACCAGTCGGGCGTGTTGAATCGCACAGACGACATTTCCAGTCCCGGCCTCGCCCTTGGTGCGAATCATCGCGGCACCTTCGTAGATTCTCCGAGCCGCTTCGCCGAGGTTTGTGCAGCCGCACACGAAGGGAATGGTGAAATCGTTCTTCGGAATGTGGTAGAACGGGTCAGCAGGGGTCAGAACTTCGCTCTCGTCCACCATGTCGACTCCCAAGGCCTCCAAGACCCGAGCTTCCTCAGAGTGGCCGATGCGAGCCTTCGCCATGACTGGGATCGACGTGGTTTCGATGATTCCGTTAATCAAGTCGGGGTGACTCATGCGGGCTACACCGCCGTCTGCGCGGATGTCGGACGGGACTCGCTCGAGCGCCATCACCGCCGTCGCGCCGGCATCTTCGGCGATTTGCGCCTGGTCCGGCGTTACGACATCCATGATGACGCCTCCCTCCTGCATCTTGGCGAAGCCGCGCTTCAGCAATTCGGTGCCGTGGCGCATGGTTGAGAGGTCAATAGACATTGGAACACCTCGGCGAACCGGCTAGTCGTCATGAACGTTGGCTTGCGGCTAATTTTCAATGCTAGACGCCACAGAACAGAATTGCAACCGAAGCGGCTCACTCAAGCGGATGATTAACACCCTTCTCACCGAGAACCCACTTGAGGCATTTGATGACTCCATCTAGCGCCTTGAAGTTGCGCGCCGCCTCCATCATCCCCTCACGGTCCGACTTGTCTCGGCACTCCTCGAACCACTTCCGCCATTCAGCGGCCCGCTCCTCGGCAAGGTCGAGCATGCCCTCAATTTCGTCCCAATTACGGTCGTAGGAACGAAGCGGGCCGCCCTCATCGGTTGCCATCAGCGTTTTGGGCACTTTCAACCATATTTGAGAGTAATCCCGTACGGCATTATGTGTGCCCTCAACGGCGCACTCCTCGGCCCCTCCCGACAGCGGTATTGCTATGGACGCTCACACCAACACTCGGCCCGATGTTCCCGGAGTGTATCGAGTGTCGCGGCGTTCGCGGCATGTGCGGCATCGACCCCTGCCCACTGCTCGCAGAAGTCCGCCGCCAACTCCCGACTATGCCTTCCATCAGAATCGAAGTCCTATCAGGCCCGAGTCCGCCCTCACTCTTCGTCGGCAGATTCGGCTACCCGAAGGTGACAGCCGGGCCGATGGCCTCCGCACTCTCCTCCTCAGAGGATGAGCCAATTGCACCCGCCGACCCAGCTGAGATGTTCGGACAACCATTGGAGGTGGTGGCTGGAAGGCACGTCAACTTGGTCAGGGGTAGGCATGAGGTTGGAGTGAAGGATGCGTCTCGCCCTGACAGAATATTGCAGACGACCCAGGAATTGGCACTGGCCGCACGAAATGTCGATGTCGAAATGGAGTTCACCAATCCAGTCTACATCGGCAGCCCCCCTAACTTCGACTCCCTGAGCAGACCCCTCGGACCAACCGGAGAAGTGAGAAAGGCGGAGTTGACGAGCCACCCAGTCGTACCTAGAAAAGTAGACTCAGTCGCTGAGGAGACCGACCTCTTGGCGAGTGTTGCGATAGGCGAGTTGAGCAGCGACGGAATCGGTGAAGCGCATCTCACTCGACTCCTGTCAGCAGGAATTCTCGGCGTCGAGGAGAGGCGGCGAATGGTGCCGACCCGATGGGCCATCACGGCGACTGACGATATGCTCGGGAAGCAGGCTTGGGAGAGGGTGAGGGATTTACCGACGATAGACAAGGTTGAGGTCTACGAGGCGACCTACCTCGATAATCGGTTCAAGGTGATTCTGACACCCGGGGCGTGGGCCTTCCACATGCTTGAATGTTGGATGCAAGGCTCGCTTTGGGGTGAGAGTGAAATTCTCGGTGACCACGAGGAGGGGAAACCTCGGACTTCCTACGCAAGCCGGGTCACTGGTGCCTACTACTCGGCTCGACTCGCGGTTTTCGAGCATTTGGAGGCGCGTGGACGGAGCGGAGCGGCGCTCATCTGGCGTGACATCGGTTCAGGCTACTGGGCGCCTGTCGGCGTCTGGTTGATTCGAGAGACGATGCGAGAGGCGATGAAGCAGACGCCGAAGGTGTTCGACACCTTGGCAGAGGCTGTCGACCACATCGCTCCCAACGTCGCCAAGCCGGATGACCTTCGCAACTGCTGGTTCGTGACGAGGACTCGACAGACTCGCATCGATGAATGGCGAATCGACGAACTGTCGTGAAACCGGAATGGCGCTCACTTTTCGGAACGGCCACGCTTCCCTCGGGCTGCTCCCGTACCTCGGGCTG
>DAVI01000097.1:0-5363 GCA_002505495.1 Euryarchaeota archaeon UBA59
CGGTAGTTTGATTCGTCGGCGGAATTGGAGTATGTGACCTCGTAGTTGATTGGCCGAACATCAATTCCGCTCGCCGCCTCAGCCTCGCCAATCAGCAGGTTTGGTGTCGAAGCAGTCCAACTCATCAGGAGCATCAAAAGGGCGATGACGCTGACTCGGAGTGTAGAGTTATGGCGCATGCTAGGTCGCTCTTTACCTCCCTGCCGGCTATTTCAAATCGCCGGTCTGTCGGAAGTGAATCATAGATTCACAATGTAACAAGTTATTCACTCTCCGAGGCATCGTATCGGACACTCTCCTGCCGCCGTTCTCTTAGGATACTTGCATAGTAGAATCCCAACGGTAGGATAAGCACCATGACAAAGCACCCGAGAAGTGCCGTGAGGGACCAAATCGTCTCTGAAACCGGATCTAATTGGAATGGTTCAACAGATTCCAATTCATGCTGTACCAGCGTCATGTCGAGTTGGACGGTATCTACGGAAATACTCTCTTCGTTGCTGAGTGTTATCAGCCAGGTGATGGTCGAATTAGCTCGATTGACCAAATCATTGGCGTCAGCTTCAGCGGCTGCCTGAGTATCCGCCCTCAGTGAGCCAATACCCTCTATAGGAAGGGCATCTGCGATGATGCCAATCAAAACCACCTCGCCAACTGGATTCGCTTCAACAGAATGGGTGAATGCATATTCACAGTGATTGATCAACTCGAAGTCCTGATTTGGTTCCATACAGTTGAACTGACTCCCTTCCCCGGTACCAAGCGCCGGGTCACTCCACCATTTCTGACCCCCGCTGGTCACTTCCAAGAGAGACCCCTCGGGCGCATTGGTGATTGAGAAGTTCGCCCACGAGAAAGCCCCGGTTGTGGTGGCTCTCCAAGTAAGTGTGTCAGAGGTGTTTTCGCCTTCGAAAAGGGGGCTCACCTCAATAGCCTCGTTGCTAGTCTCGTAGAGGTAGTACTCTGAGTCCAGAGTGGCCGAATAGACAGCATAGGAGAGAACCAAAATCAAGGTCGCCGAGAGGCCGAGTAGGGTTCGCAACAAATTGGGGTTGCGAGCCATCGCCTTCTCCATGCTCCCTTGGGAATGAAGCACCCGAATGAAGTTGATGAATCAATAAGTTCCTTAGAGGTGGTGGGAATTGTTCCATATTTCCAAGATGAGAAGGTCGCAACCAACTCATCGTAGCGATTGGTTCTGAACCTGTCTCGTCACCCGTTCCCCTTCGGGGAACTCCGTGCCCGTTAAATACGGGGGGTCGGTCGGCGACTCGCAAGGTGTAGCGCATGACCACATTCCACGATGTACCGGCCGGGATTCTGATCCAAGGCGTCTCAACTAAACTTGCTGCAATGGACACTATTTCCCAGCCTGAATGGGCAAGGCACGTCAAGACCGGAATCCATCGTGAGCGACCTCCTGTTCAGGAGGATTGGTGGGAGGTCCGTTCAGCAGCTGTTCTTCGGAAGGTCGGCACCATGTCACCCGTCGGCGTCAACCATTTGGCTCAGGAATTCGGAGGTTCCCGTGACCGCGGAGCCAACCCAAACCGAGCAAAGGCTGGCAGCCGCCACATCATCCGCACCATTCTCCAGCAATTGGAAGAAGCAAAGTTGGTCGTTATGGCAACGAATCTGCCAGGCACAGTGAAGTTGGGACGCACTCTGACCCCAGCCGGTCAGAAGTTGCTCAATGAGGTCGCTCATGAAGTGCGCCCAGCAGTCGAGGCAGAAGCGCCTGGACTTGCAAAGTACTGATGCGAGGAGATTGAGGTGGGGGAAGTCATGTCGGCAAGCGACGATGAACTCGAGCGCCTGCGTGCCACTCGCAAGGCGGAAATTCAACAGCAGTTGGAATCCCAGGCTGAGCATCAGATGCAGGCTGAGGCTCAAGAGCAGGTCGATTCGCAGGAATTGTCCTCCCTTTCCGATGCGATGAAGATCATTCTCACACCTGAGGCACGACAGCGTCTCGCAGCAGTCGAAATGACCCGCGAGGATGTTGCACTCGGCGTCAAGCGCCACTTGGTCAACCTCCACACACAGAATCGAATTCAAGTTCCAATCGATGACGAGACCCTGAAGACAGTTCTCGCACAACTAAGCTCAAATCGCCGCGAGTCGACGATTAGGCGAATCTGAGGTGAATAATATGGCAAGAAACAAGCCCGGCCCGAAGAAGAAGCGATTGAACAAGGTCATCAAGACCAACCGCCGTGTCCCTGTGTGGGTTATGCAGAGGACCTCTCGCAAGGTGACTACTCATCCAAAGAGGCACCACTGGCGCCGAAGTAAACTACAGAGGTGAAATGAATGGCTGACTCAAATTTGTTCCACGGCACTCGCCACTACACCATCCCCCTTAGGGCTGCATGGGCTGTCCCGCGCACCCGCCGCGCTAAGCGCGCTGTCAACGAAATCAAGAAGTTCGTCGGGCGACATATGAAGGTCCAAGATGACGAAACTATCTGGATTGACACCCCGGTCAATGAGAAAATCTGGGAGCGCGGCATCCAAAAGCCGCCACGCCGAGTCCACATCATCGTCGACCGTGTCGAAGGTGACGACAGAATTCAGGTAGTTCTGGACGAGGCAAAATACTGAGGCCAAAACTGGGGTAGATAAAGTGGGAAACATTAGACCATCATTCATCAAGATTCGAGCCATTAGACTCTGTGAGGATTATCCAGACCAGTTCAGTCCCAACGATGATCATGCCGTGTGCAATTGCCTCCCTCTTGTACATGAGTGCAATGTTTGCGGCCCGGGGTATGAAGGCGAGCATGTGATGCCGTTCGATGAGGGACGCAAACTGTGCGAAAATTTCGCTGATGTGGATGCCAAGTGTGCGACATTCCATCAGTGCGCAGACTGCTCTCATGAAATGCCATACAAAAAGGATCGAAAGAAGTGTGGGAAGTCAAAATGCAAAGGTAAGAAATTCACCGATCCCTACACCAAGACAGGCTTCACCGAAGCCCGCCTTCTTCACGATACACCGTTTTTTCACAACAAGAAGTTGGTAGAGCAGTACACCGATCTCGTCGGCGACGACGGAGTTCTTGTTAACAAGCGCATGCGCAATTGGATTGCAGGTTATGTCACCACCTACAAGCAGCGCCGAGTCGACTGAAGGAGATGCCCCGATGACTGGGCAGCTTGAATTCGATTGGGAACACGAGCCCTCGTTCGCGCGCCACGCCTCCCGCCGCGTGATGTTAGCCTTCTTTGACTGGCTCGGTGAAAACGGAGTTGCCAAACGCAGCATTCCAATGCCTGACCACACCTCTCGCCAATGGCTCGTATTCCTCTACCAAGCGGTCGACCGCCCCGCCCTCGAAGCGTGGGAACCTCCCGAGTTTGAAGAGGAGTGAACCAGATGGGCAAGAACTTGCCAATCCCACTACCCGAGCGCTCAGCCGATGTGGTTGTGGTGCTCGTCAATCCAGAAACCAGCGGAAATGTAGGTGCGGTTGCGCGGGCGATGCTGAATTTCGGGTTCGCTGAATTGAGAATCATCTCCGAATCAGGATATGAGTTCGATGACGAGGCGATGAACCGAGCTAAACACGCGCAATCAGTCTTGAGAGGGGCGAATGTTTACCCCTCTTGGAAATCCTGTATGGAGGATATATCCCTTGTAGTCGGGTCATCTGGGAAGAGAGAGTTGGGGCTCAAGATAGCCTTCCGCCACTTCGTCTTACCAGAGGAATTGTCAGTTCGGTTGCACGAAATCGAGGGGCGAGTCGCCTTGGTGTTTGGCCGCGAGGGCATTGGTCTGCTTACCGAGGAGTTGCAGCAGTGCGACATTCTGGTGACCATTCCGACTTGGGAAGGGTATCCGATTCTCAACCTCAGCCATTCCGTCTCGGTTCTCCTCTATGAGATGCACAAGAACCTCATCGAAACCGAACTAGGTGAACAGGATGGACTTCCGATGACGACCCATCCGGATAGGCTGCTCGACCCAGACCTGAGGCGGATGATCCATGAGTTGAGTGATGATTTGGCTGCTGCAGTTACCGTTCGAGAGCACAAGAGGCAGGGGATTGCTGAGACTCTCAAGCGGGTCATCATGCGAGGGATGCCGCTAGATGATGAGGCCCATCGGATTCTTGGAGTGATGATTCAGGCGCGTGATGCTTTGCAAGAAACCTCAGCCGAAGAAGAGTAGTCAGGGACGCCAACTGGCCCAGGACTTAGGTGTCTCGCGTACATGGAATGCTGCGAGTCGTAGTTTGTTTCCGTATACAGTCCTGATGTGAGGAGATACTTGTTCATAGGCCCACTTGGCCAAGTTCTCTGCTGTAGGGATAAAATCTACCACCACTGTTCTGTGCTCCTCTCCCATGGCATCCAGTGCTGAGCGTGCCTCGGCGTCCCCTTGATAAACGACGAAGGCGTGATCGACAACATCGTGAATTTGTTCCGTCAATATGGTGGATATCTCGGAGAAGTCGATGAGCATCCCTTCCTCCGAGACGCCTGATTCAGTGACCACCTCACCCTCGACCTCCGCCTCCCAGCGGTAACGGTGTCCGTGCATGTGCTTGCACTTGCTTTTGTGGTTCGGAACACGATGACCCGTGTCCGTTTCTATCCAGCGGCGAATGCTTGTACTCATGGCGTCACCCCGCGGTGGTTTTCCTCGACAGAGAGCGCGTGGGAGAGTACCTCCTTCCACGGCCTCACATATGCGACAGGGTCAGCCCGACCAATCGCATGGAAAGCGAGGATTCGCTCGACATCAGCTCCAGAAGTTCCCGGAGAACGCCCCATCTCATCGGGGTTGTACGAGGTGTTTGTGTTGCGAAAAACGATGTCGAAGTCTAGACCCAGTTGGGTAATCGCCATCTCAGCGTCTCGAAGTATGGTCTCCTTGTGGCCATCTATGTAGGGCAATTTGAAGGAGACGAACTCAGAATCCCAGTTCCCAATCTCAAACGCCTTTGCAAGTGCGGCGTAGAACTGTGGTCGACAATCTGGGTAGATGGCGTGGTCGCCCGAATGAACACCGAGAGCGATTTCGATGTTGACTCTCTCCTTGACGGCAAGAGAGAGTGCGCTGGCGTAGAGAATGGAGGCAAATATTGCGTTGCGGTTTGGCACCACAGTCTGCTTCATCTGCTCCTCCTCGTAGTGCCCTTCAGGAATCGCCATGGAATCATCGGTCAGCGCGGAGTGGAGAGTGGACATTGCTGAGGTGAGGTCAATCATGTTGTGGCGTACATGGTGTCCGTTCTGTTCCAAGTAGGCCAAGTTCGCCTGAGCCCGTTGTAACTCCACCTTGTGCTTCTGGCCGTAGTCGAAGGAGATGGTATGAACTTCGTAGCCATCGGCAAGAAGCCTCATCATCAGCGAGG
>DAVI01000097.1:5557-13923 GCA_002505495.1 Euryarchaeota archaeon UBA59
GATTCGTCGTAGCATGGTTGCAGGTAGTGATGGCCGAATCCACCCTTGAGATTGTCATACATCGAGAGCTCTTGACCGACCCAGACCACTTTGAGTTCATCACCTGTCAGTTGGCGAATCTTCACATTGGGGTACATTTGGTCTTTCGGAGATACGCAGACCCAGTCCATGGCACCCTTTGGAAGTTCGATGGTCCCATTGGTTTCGATGGCCAAATTGTATCCCATCGGCTTGAGAACTTGGGCGAGGGTCGAGAGGTCTTGCAGGGCCGGCTCACCTCCCGTGAGAACGATTCTGTTGCACTCCCACGGATGCATTTCGCGAATGATGTCACGCAAGGTCATGTTGTCCCACTTGTCGAATTCGGTGTCACACCACGAGCAAGCTAGGTTGCAGCCTCCAAATCGGATGAAAATTGATGGAACTCCGGCGTGATGTCCTTCTCCCTGAACTGAATGGAACATCTCCACTATCGGAAACACCTGGTCCAAGGGGTCCTCCTCCCTTGGGCTCTGTTCTGGTATGACAGATTCTTCGATGATCTGTACTAGCGGAAGGGCGACTAATTTGGGAGTGTCTTCGCTCATCTAATCACCTTGAGAGTGGCGCACTCCGAATTAGTTGCATAAGTTCAGTCCGCGCTTCGGACTTGTCGAAGAAGACGCCGCGCATGGCGCTGGTGGTCATCACCGAGTTCTGCTTCTTGACACCACGGCACTGCATGCAGCCGTGCGAGGCTTCGATGATGACTGCGCAGCCGAGCGGGCTGAGGTGAGTCTCTAGGTCGTCTGCAACATCCTTTGTGATGCGCTCCTGATTCTGTAGGCGGCGGGCGTGCATCTCTAGCAATCGGGCGAGTTTGCTGATGCCGACGATACGGTCGGTTGGAATGTAGGCGACATGTGCTCTACCATGGAAGGGTTGCAGGTGGTGCTCGCAGGTAGAGTGGAATTCGATGTCTCTAAGCAGGACGATTCCGTCGTACCCCTCTCCATTGAAGGTCGAATCGAGAACTTCTGCGCCCTCCTGCCCGTAGCCTCCATAGATTTCTGAAAATGAGTCAATGACTCTCTCGGGAGTACGGGCCAAACCCTCTCGCAACTCACCGTCCCCCCCTTCGACAAAGCGTACCAATGTGTCAACGGCCGCTTCCGCCTCTTCACGAGTAACCATTCAGCTGTCCCCCTCGATTCTGCCGTGACGAGTATCAATTTCGTCAAGATGGTCGAGCATCTTGCGGCAGGCCGTTCTGACGGCGTCTGCGACGCTGACGAACTTCTTCGCATCGCCGACATGGACCTTCAGGTCCTCTAGCAACTCATTTGGCATGTCCAGACTAATCTTGGGCATGACCATTGGGGGTTGAAAGGCGCATTTAAGTATTACTAGGGTAATACCCTACGCATACGCGGAGGATATTGGCGACACCAACATCAGGAGATGCTCTCGACCAAGTCTTCCCGTTGGAACTGCTTCGCCGCCCAGGTGACGGCTACGATGGCGTAGAACAGTGACGAGCCGAGCCAGAGAGCCACATGAGTCAGGTCAGTGATGTCGAGCAGCGCCTCACGCATAGCGAGGCAGACATTGAACACAGGTGCCACGAACCACCACCATTCGATTCCCTCCAAGTTGACGAATTGAGCGAACATCGCTGGCACGATGAAGGCCAACACAACCGGTCCAAGCACGGTGCCTGCCTCCTTGACGGAGTGGGCGCGCACCGCTAGTGCAAGTTCGATTGCGACGACGAAAACTGCGAAGAGAACCACCGAAAGGAGAAGACTCGCAATGGCACCTACCGATAACTCGGGAACCCCAAAGGTATCCGCAGGTAACAGGAATGAGACGGCAATCAATAACCCCAGCATCTGGAATAGGACACTGCCCGCAGCGACCGTGGCAACCGCCAACCACTTCCCATAGAGCAGTTCCACTCTGCGGGCAGGAGTGCAGAGGAGGGCCTCCATGGTCCCCCTCTCACGCTCACCAGCAGTCAAGTCAACAGAGGGTTGAATCGCGGACGATGCTGTCCAAATCGCCACGATCATCGGAATGAACATCGAGAGGGCAAAGCCTGCTATTTGAGCAGAGGTGGCAACATTCGCCTCCCCGAAGTCACCGTCCCAGTGGATAGGGTCGAGCGCCTCCTCGCGCGTGAGATTGGATTCAGCAAGGGTCGCATTGATGATGTCATCCTCCCACGCTTCTATGACATTGAACACCCGACTTCTCGCTTCGGAGGAGAGTTCCTGTGTGGCATCATAGAGGATTGCATAATCCCATGATTCGGTAGAATTCGATTGGCTGCTTCGCAGTCGCAAAATGACATGAATCTCTCCATTTTGGATGCGGACAGCATCATCACCAGTATCGGAGAGGTTGGACAGGTTAGGGTCGAGCGTGGTGACTGTTTGGTTGAGTCGGTGGTCGGCAAAGGGTTGAGAGAGCGCGTCTGGAAGTTCATCCCCGTCTGCGAGTTGGACTTCGAGGTCTAGGTAGTACTGGTCGAGCTCCGACATTTCGCCTTGCATGAAAAGTGGCAATGCGATGAAAAACAGGGGGAAAATCAGCAGCGGAACTAGAACGAGTGCGACAAGAGTACGCCAATCCCTGACGAAATCAACTAATTCCTTGCTGGCGACGGTCCAAATCCGAGCCATCCCCTCACGCATCGTTCTCACCTCCGTTCCCTGGTGGCTTCCTTACTCGAGTGGTAAGACGGGACCAAAACTGCTGGAACTTTGAGGCCGGTTCTGGAGTCTCGACTTCACGGCTGGCATCTTGAGTGAGGCGAACGAATGCCTCTTCGAGAGTTGGCGCGTCAGTTGCGCCCATCAGTTCAGCGGGAGTTCCATCGGCTCTCAGAGTCCCATTGTGGATGATGATAATCCGGTCGCAAACTTCCTCGGCTTCGTTCAACTTGTGGGTGCTGTAGATGACAGTCCTTCCCTCTTCGCCGAGTTTGCGAACAAGTGCTCTCACCTTCCTGGCCGATGTGACATCTAGTCCACCGGTTGGCTCGTCCAAGAGCAGTAGTTCCGGGTCGTGTGAGAGGGCGCGAATGAGAGCGGTCTTCTGCCTCATTCCACGGCTGAATCCTCTGGTCGGCCTCTGCAGATCATCCTCAATGTCGAGTTCTCTAGCGATTCTGAATGTGCGGTTCCATGCTTGCTTGTCTGAAATCCCATTGAGGCGGGAGTGATATCGAATGTTTTCCCATGCAGTCAGACGAGCATATAGGCCGGTCGATTCAGGGACCACTCCGAGGTTGCTTCTCACTTCCGCGACAGGATGTTCGATTCCCGATTTGTCTAGATGGACAACTTCACCTTCTGTTGGTTGGTATAGTCCACACAAGAGTCGAAGAAGAGTGGTCTTTCCAGCTCCATTTCCACCGACTAAACCGACAACATCGCCACGATGGAGGTCGATGCTGACATCCTTCAGAGCGTGCACATCGCCGAAGGATTTCGATACTCCGCGAACGGAAAGAATAGTGCGCGACATCGGGGTCTCTCACCGGCGGCGTGCTTCCACCGCTCCGTCGAGAGTCGGGTGTGCTTCATGAATCCGACCGGCGCGCTCATGGAGTTGCCTCAAATGATCTTGAACCTCGCTTTTTGGAATTCCAAGGTCTAGAAGATTGGCAAGCATCGCCAGCCCACCTTCTATGGCCCCAGCGTCGAGATACGCGTCATTACTAATAGCTCCGTCATGGCGAAGTTGGGTGAGTGATTGTTCTAGGAAATCCACTTCCGAACGAACGGTTGGTGCATCGATGTGTGGTTGGGCCAAAAGGTGGTCAATACAGGTCTTCATGGGCAGCCGACTAACGACCCCTCTTTGACCGTTTCCTGTGTCAATAGAGTGATGCCTCAACCTGTTGGAACCGTGTTGGGCAATGGATGGGTCTGATGGCTAGGACCGTCACTCTCGTTCAAGCAGTTCAACGAGAACCCCCCCGGTTGACTTTGGGTGGACGAAGGCGATTCGCGTGCCTGCTGCCCCACTCAGCGGGGTCTCATCGATGAGCGCCACCCCAGCTGCAGATAATTCCTCCAAAAGTGATTCCAAATCATCGACTTCGAATGCCAGTTGTTGAACTCCCTCTCCCCGCCTGGAAATGAAGCGACCAATTGGCGTATCTTCTCCTGTCGGTTCAAGCAATTCCAACTTAGGCGGTTTACCGCCCGAAGTGGCGATGAATCTGATATTGACACCTTGTTCGTGGTTGGATTCGTCCTCTCCGCTCTGACTCAGACCAAGAATTCGCCAAAACTCGCTACCGGCGTCCAGGTCGCTCACCGCAATTCCGATGTGATCAAGCCTGACTTTTCGCACCATTTCACCTCAGAATCCGCTCGGCGCCATCCAAGTTCCGAAGACTTCCTTCAGTGCACCCATGATTTCCCCCACCGTGCACTCAGCCTTTACTGCGACGAATATGTGAGGCATCAGGTTGTCACCGCCTGCGGCTGCCACGCGTAGAGCATTCAGGGCGTCGTTTGCAGCATCAGAATCCCTACCCGCTCGAATGGAGGCGAGGGCGTCGCACTGCTCTTTGTGAACGGTTTGATCCAACTTCAGCCCTGAGTTCGAACCGGTCTCATCATCCTGTGTGGCATGGTTGACCCCCACTACCTGCCGAGAACCAGATTCCTGGTCCTTTTGCTGTCTCCAAGCTGACTCGTGAATGGTTCTCTGTTGGAATCCCGATTCAATCGCAGATAGAGCACCCCCCCGATTTTCTATTTCGTCAATTAGTGCGCGCGCACGCGAGGCGACTTCATTTGTTAACGATTCAACATACCAAGAGCCTCCGAGCGGGTCAACAACATCTGCTACTCCCGTCTCTGCGGCTAGGACCTGCTGTGTTCGGAGAGCGATCGTGGCGGATTCGTCGGTTGGAAGGCCGAGGGCCTCGTCGTAGGAGTTTGTGTGTAGTGATTGGGTTCCTCCGAGAACGGCTGAGAGGGCTTGATAGGAGACCCGTACAACATTGTTCAACGGTTGTTGGGCTGTGAGGGTAACCCCCGCAGTCTGGGTGTGGAAGCGAAGTTGGGTGCTTTTCGGGTCCTTTGGATGGAATCTTTCGGTCATCAACTCAAACCAGAGCCTACGAGCTGCGCGAAATTTCGCAACTTCCTCAAAGAGGTCGTTGTGGCATCCGAAGAAGAATGAGAGCCTTGGCGCGAATTCGTCAACGCCAAGCCCGGAATCAACGGCAGCCTGCACATAGGCGAGGGCATTTGAGAGTGTGAATGCTAGTTCTTCGACGGCGGTCGCCCCAGCTTCGCGGATATGGTATCCGGAGATGCTGATTGTGTTCCAACTTGGAGCGTTGTCCCTGCACCATCCCATCAAATCGGTGATCAGGCGCATAGATTGCTCAGGTGGAAAAACATAGGTTCCTCTGGCGATGTACTCCTTCAGTATGTCATTCTGCACAGTTCCTCTCAGACTTCCCAAGTCCACCCCCTGCTCCTCTGCTACGCTCGCGTACAACGCGAAGAGTACGGCTGCGGGGGCATTGATCGTCATTGATGTGGAGACTTTTCCGAGGTCGATATTCGAGAATAGTTGTCTCATGTCGTGGATGGAATCGATTGCGACCCCGACCTTGCCGACCTCGCCGTATGCCAGCGAATCGTCAGAGTCCATGCCGAGTTGTGTTGGGAGGTCAAATGCGACTGAAAGACCGGATTGGCCCTTTTCCAGTAGTGAGCGGAAGCGGTTATTGGTCTCCTTCGCAGAGGAGAATCCAGCATATTGGCGCATGGTCCAAGTTCGGCTCCGGTACATCGACGAGTGAATTCCCCTCGTATAGGGTTGTGAACCTGGTTTCCCGATACCCGAATCACCGCCCGATGAGGCGAGGTGCCCTTCATCCGGGAGTTCCGGAATTGGAATTCCCCCGAGTGTCTCAAAGCGCTCATCATCGCTCATTTGTTCACCCCTCGGGTACGGCGAGGTGGTGCTCCGCCGTCAATCGTTTCGGTAGGTGATTGAAACTGAATGCCCTCTGAGGGACTAGTATGGGGGTCGGGCCCATAACCATCATTGCGGAAACTGATGTGGCCGAATACGCTCCAATCAGTGTTCGTGGCCACCGGGGCCATGCACATGACCGTGTGCCAATTCTTCTTCTGAAGGGTCGCGAACTTCGACGACCTCGACCTCAAACTTGAGGGCTCGGCCTGCGAGGACGTGGTTGAAGTCACACTTCACGATATCATCGGTGATTCCAACGATTCGAAAGGGCCCGCCTTCTGACATTAATACCATGTCGAGTTCTAGATCAATGTCGCCTGGAAATTCTTCGCGGGGAATGTCAACTACTGCTTCATCAGTCTTCTCACCATAGGCGTCCTCCGGCATCAGGGTGAAAGTTCGTGATTCGCCTACTTCGGCACCCATCATCTCTCGCTCAAACCCGGGAATCATCTGTTTATGACCAATGAGGAAGGCGAGTGGATCTCGGTCGTGACTTGAATCGAATTCTTCTCCATCTTCAGGGAAGGTTCCCTTGTAATGCACCACCGCGACTTTGTTTTCTTCAATTTTTGACATTTTCATCTCTCCGTTCGATATGATTTTAATACTCTTCGAATACGATTTGCGGCAGGCTCTGAAAGGATACCTTCGTCCTCCTTTTCATTGACATACTCCAATGCGGCGTCGATTCCGGATCTCTCGCCCTTGGCCCACGTACTGCCCAGCACGTTTGCGCGGTGTTCATCGGGGACATTTTCCTCTTCCATGATTTCACGAAGGTCGACTTTGAAGTCCATGTACTTGCGTCGATTCAACTTCACGACTCGTTTAGCGGGTGGAGGCTTCACTTTCCTTCGGCGTGGCCGACCTTTCCCCTTCTCCTTCTTCGGGGGTTGGACGAAATGTTGTGTGAGTTGCAGGTCTGGATGAACCTTGACCGGTTCAGGAGACTCCTGAGCATCCATGCCTGATTCTGCAGCCGACTGCTTGGATTCGGCGATTAGACCAGAGACCCTCTCCTCTGCGGAGATTTCATTCGCCTCGACCTCAGGTTCTTCCTGATTTCTCAATCCAACCCTGCGGTCCAATCCCGATGCGGTGACGGGGCTAGGCGATTCCTCCTCATCTGCGATTGGTTCGACAGCTAGGGGCTGAATTTCCAGAGGTTCATCAGTTGCCTCAGATTCTTCCGTCTCTGTAGTTAGGTCCGCCTCTGCAGGCTCATCTGCAGGCTCATCTGAAGGCTCCTCTACAGGCTCTGTCTCAGGGCTTGGCTCCTCTATATCTGGAGTCAGATGGGCAAGGGGAATTGCCGGTCTGGAGGTGGACTCCTCGGGTGGCAGTGGTTCAGCCGGCGCAATCGGTGCCGGCGGACCAGCGGATGTCCTTGGAGCCGTTGATGGGACACGATCTGACCGAGGTTTTGCCTTCGGTTTTATTGAATTTGGGTCGAATGGATTGAATGGTTTTGCTTTCTTCGCCAAGCGCTTCCACCTCTCCGACGGCCTGCGCTACTGCCGACCCCTCATAACCCTTGCAGTTGCGGTCGACAGGTGAGGTTTGCTTCTGTTGTTGTGGGCAGGCAACCTTGCCAGCCGCTCTAGGATGATGAGTTTAATACCGGATTTCTGGTGAATAGGGTGGAGAATGGAGTGCATTTAATCCCACGAGATTGGAGTTTCGTCAGTTCTAAGATCTTGCCGGATTGCAGATTTTTCGAACGGTGTAGCACCGGTATTCGAAAGTTGCAAGCGCCCAAGGGTGGCGATCATGGTACCGTTGTCAACACAATACATTCTGTCAGGTGCGTGACTGGTAGCCCCCCTCTCAGAAGCCATCGTCTCACACATCATCCGAAGTCTGTCATTGCAGGCGACTCCTCCGCCTAGCAACAGCTCACTTTTACCGGTATGAGCGAGCGCCCTTTCAGCGACCTCGACGCAGGCCGCGAAGGAATGTTCCTGCAGGCTCCAACAGACAGCGTTCAGGGAACTTCCCGTCTTGACATACTGGAGTGCCGCAGTGAGGATACCCGAAAACGCGAGATCCATGCCCTGTACAGCATATGGGAGTTCTAACCCGTCCAATGAGCAATCCGGATTTTCAGATGCATGTGCAGCACTTCTCTGCTCAATCTTCGGTCCACCGGGGAAGGTCATCCCCCGTTCACGAGCGAACTTGTCGAGCATGTTTCCGATTCCGATATCAAGTGTTTCACCGAGAACCCGGTACCGTCCCGCCATGCGGGCGATGACTTGGGTGTTGCCTCCCGACACATATAGCAGGACTGGGTCATCCACGCCACAGACTTGGCGACCAATTTCGATGTGAGCTACACAGTGGTTAACTCCGACTAGGGGGACATTCCA
>DAVI01000097.1:14129-17803 GCA_002505495.1 Euryarchaeota archaeon UBA59
AGGTCGGAAAAAGGCAGAATGTGATGGTTGAGGTGCTCCCTCTTGGTCGACCCAGCCAAACGAAAAAGTGTGGGCAGTTGACTCGATTCCTACTACGATTCCCTCGGTCACAGGCCCACTCCCCTATTCCTCGGGAGATGGCACATGATTTCAAGCCTAATGAATGGTCGCAGGTGCATGGACCTGCTCCTTCTCAATGCTGGTCCGCTTGCCCACCTAGCACCGATTGGCCTGAGTGGTCCACTTGCCGGTACAGATATTCTCGACCGAGAGGCTCTGACTTACGGAGCAGGTAAGGCGATTCTGATTCGAGGAGATACGATAGAGTCAATTGCTGAATCAGAGGAACTCCAACAAGAATTCGCACCCGGAGTCACCCTTTCGGGTACCACACCACACAGACTTGAAGACGGCCCACTAGAGGTCTGGGATTTGGCAGGCAAGGCCGTCATTCCCGGATTGGTCGATGCCCATACCCACCTGTTGTGGAGCGGCGACCGTTCGAACGAGGTCGCGCTGCGTCAGCAGGGCCACTCATATCGAGAGATTGCAGAGATGGGTGGCGGAATTGGCAAGACCGTGTCAGCGACGCGCAGGTCGACTTTGCAGGAACTCGTGATGGAGGGTTTCCGGCGTACTCAGGTGGCGTTGGGGAACGGGACCACCTTCTTGGAGGCGAAGAGCGGTTATGGCCTGTCGACGGAGAGCGAACTTCGGCTGTTGGCCGCTGCTGATGAGTTGGCGAGGAGGACTCCACTCCAGTTATCTCACACCTGGCTCGGTGCCCACGCAACTCCACCCGGAGGAGAACAGGAGTCGTACGTCGAAGAGATTCTCTCGGAACAACTACCAGCGGTTTTGGAACAGGGGATCGCCACATCGGCCGATGTGTTCTGCGAGGAGGGTTGGTTCACACTCCAAGAGACTGAGGACATCTGCCGCGCTTCAATCGCCGGGGGTCTTGAAATCAGATTGCATGTCGACGAGTTTTCCAATTGCGAGGGAGCGGGACTCGCAGCTGAATTGGGGGCGGTCACCGCCGACCATGCCGCTCATTCCTCCGAATCCGCTAGACAGGCGTGTCATGAGGCCGGCACAATGCAGGGATTTCTCCCCGGCACGCCATACGTGCTCGGACTCGACCACTGGCCCCCCTTCCAGAAATGCATTGACGAGGGATGGGCCTGGTCACTCGCCTCCGACTTCAACCCGAACTGCCACTCCCTCAGCCTGCCGTTCGCTGCCAGCCTAGCTGTTCACCGGTGCGGTATCGATCCGCTTGCCACCCTCGTAGGTTGCTCACGCAATGCGGGAGTCGGGCTGAGTCACCCCAAGGGCCGGCCTCTCGGTACTATTGAGGTCGGCGGACCAGCCTCACTAAACATTCTGTGGGGCGAGGAATTGGACGGCTGGTGTCTGACTCCAGGTCAATCTCCATTCCTCGCCACCGTCTGCGAAGGGTCTCCTTTGAATTGGAGAGATAAGTAAACTCGATATTAGGTATTTGGTGATGCATAATCCAAGATACTTATATCATCTATTCATAAAGGTGCAAAATTTCGAATCTGGCGCGTCGCAAACGCTCTCGCTTCGGGATTTCTCGAAACCCCCCGTCAATACCGCTGCCCGTGGGGGCGCATAAGGCGCATTATCCGCCCTTTGATTTTTCTTCTCTGAAGTCGGATTTCATTAATAGCCTTGCAGTACCCCATTTAGATTCTTGGCAACATCCTTAACAGTCGATTTACCCCGTATTTAGTCCTCTGAGGCTACACCCTTTGGAACTAGGAAAATCACCGTCTTCTCGAACTGAAGTGGAACTCGAATTCTGACGCATCACGCGCAGCATTCATATTTGGTACCCCGGTGGTTCGTCTCGGTTGCTATGGCGGACTACCAAGGCTTCTGTTTGAAGTGCAAGACATATGGACCAATTGCGGGTGCTCAAATTTTCAAGATGAGCAATGGCCGCACTCGCGTTGGAGGTACTTGCCAACAAGATGGCTGCAAGGGCAAGATCTCAAAAATCATCGGATGAATCGACCTCATCTATCCGAATCGATTATGACCGCCACACTACTAACAAAATGAGAGGGCTCGTGGTCTAGGGGTTATGACGTCGCCTTGACATGGCGAAGATCGGCGGTTCAAATCCGCCCGAGCCCACTAACAATTGATGTAAGGATGGATTTGTACATAGCTCGACCCGTCCATAGTTTATCGATACGAATAATCGCGCGTTAGTTGAGTACACGCGTATGTAGTCGAAGGTGTCTCAATTGATTGAAGAATGACTCAAGTATTTTCACGAATACTTGTGACATTCAATCATTGAGTGTGTATTCCACACGCAATTTTCCAGCCCCCTTCGACCTGATTCTACCTATCTCAATCTGCCCAATTTGCCCGGTGCTCTCGACATGTGTTCCCGCACATGGGCAGATGTCCACTCCTTCTATCGTAATCACTCTCAAGTTATCGATGTGTTTTGGAATGAGGTCCATGTTGACCCTTACCAGTGGGTTTTGAACGAGTACCCCACGCTCCTGAAAGTCCATGAAAACTGGCAAATCCGCTTTGACATACTCGTTTACTGACTGTTGCAACATGTCGCTGTCGAATAGGTCCCGATTTTCAAAGCCGAGGTCAATCCTGGTACAGTCAAGCCGAATCTGATTCCCCACCGTTCGGCCACCCCAGAACTCATCAGCTACAGCTGAAATCAGGTGTTGCGCAGTGTGCATTCTACAGAGTTCATTTCTCCTTTCTATGTCTATCGTCGCCTGTAAATCGACTCCTCTCATCTCATCGATGGCCTCGCAGTATTCCAGTTGATGGCGAACTCCCCCTTTCCCAGTGACATTCACCACCCTCAACTCGTTCACTCCATCTGAGAGAGTACCGTGGTCGGCTGGTTGGCCCCCACCACTCGGGTAGAAGAAGGTCCGATCGAGAGTTGCCCAAGTACCATCTTCCGCCTCTTCGACATCGTCAATAGTACAGGAAAACGGTTCGGGATTGAGTCCAGGATGAAGTTTCAGGTGACCCGGTTCACTCATGTTCTTCACCCTCAACCCTCGACTTTTCGTCATTATCGTCAGGCAATTGTGACTCCACCCGCTCTTTCATTGAGTCATAATCGACTGAATCATCAAATGCGAAGTCAGTGGAGGAATCATCCCAGAGTTTTGTGGGGACTATTGGTTCATCCTCATCATTATTCTCTTCAGGTAACGGAGCAGTTGGATTGAGACTGTACAGAGTCGGATCCAGATCCTTGGGAGGCGGAGGCTCAAGTGAGGGTGGAGGCGGGTCTCTATCGGGAAGAGAGTTCAGGTCGGTGTGGAAAGAACCACATTCAGGACAGCGTAGCGCGCCCTGCTTGGTGAGACACCCACAGTTGGGGCATGACTCGAGGTTATGGAAAACTTCGAGCGGGTCCACCATGCTATCATTCCACGAATAAGGCGGCGAAAGGTACCCAAACCTCTTCGTCATCATCGTCATTCTTGACTAAGACTTCATCCTCTTCATCATCGAATTCAACTATTGTACCGGACCACTCCTCGCCGCCGTGTTCGACTCCAACATGGGAGCCTACTTCGATCTCCTCGTCCTCTTCGTCATCGTCGTCATCCTCTTCGTCATCGTCCTCTTCGTCATCGCCCTCTTCG
>DAVI01000097.1:17869-18316 GCA_002505495.1 Euryarchaeota archaeon UBA59
GTCATCGTCCTCTTCGTCATCGTCGTCGGAGTCATCGTCACCCTCTTCCTCATCTTGCTTCATACGGTGGGACTCTCGCAATTCCTTGATTTGCCTAGAGAGAAGGAAGATACCGACCAAGCCGGCAATCCCGAGAATAATGAACATTATTCCATCCCAATAGAAGCCAGCGGGCATTGAACTAGAGTCTCCAGAGAGAGGTGTCAATGAGTTCTTGCAACCCGACAATTGGAAGGTCTTGTCACAGGGATATATGTCACCGGGATCAACTTGCAGGTCGTCTGGCCATACGGTATCAGAGCCGTCAAAGGCGACCGGACCACCAGAACCGTCAACGGGTCCAATAACTCCGTTGACCACCCAAATGCCGATGAAAATACCCAGCAATACATAGGTAACAGGGAAGACATTCTCGTAGTGTCTCATCAAGACCCGTTGCCAATCAGC
>DAVI01000097.1:18421-18670 GCA_002505495.1 Euryarchaeota archaeon UBA59
TGGGTCTTCAAGTGCGGAGGTTATTTCGATGATGTCGAGGAATCCGTCGTCATCAGTGTCCATAGCAGATATGATCGATTCCAAGTCTTCGTCACTGAAATCATCATCCATCAACTCTCGGACTGCATCTTTGAATTCATCAGGATCGACATTGTCGCTCTCATTTCTGTCTAGTTTCTCAAAGAGACCTCTAGCGGATTCCGATGAAGCCTCAACTGCCTCAATCAGTCGAGTGAAAGCGACGACTGC
>DAVI01000097.1:18789-21038 GCA_002505495.1 Euryarchaeota archaeon UBA59
TCATCATCCGATGTATCGTCGTCGCCGCTTTCATCGGCATCAGCTTCATCAGCCGCCTCTTCGGAATCCACCTCATCGTCAGAGGAATCAGAGTCACTATCAGGAGTCGAGTCATCAGAATCGGCCTCAGCATCGTCGGATTCAACGACGGATCCGACGACGGATTCATCACTCACTGGAAGAAGGAGGGCAGCCGCTAGTTCTCCGAGTTGGACCTCCTGGTCCTTATTCAAGTCAACTTGGAGGAGGAAGCGGTCGACCTCATGTTCTGGCAGGACGGCTATGCCATCGGCAAGTAAGCCATCGCGGATTTCAGTACGCGAGATGACCCCGTCATCATTAGAATCCCATTTACCAAAGACATCAATTACGGAGAGTCCCTCACTGACCATCCACTCCCGAACGCTTTGAATAAGATCGTCCATCACAAATGAGATGCCACAATCAGGGCAAGACTTCGAATCCAATGGGACCAGAGCATCACATGCCCCGCACTCACCTTGGTCGACACCTTCGACTCCACTGAAGGAGACATTGCAGGCCGGACATTTGCTCGAATCGATAGAAATTATTTCGCCACAGGCGCCACATTGGGCAACTGCTGAACCTCCACTTTCCTCCTCAATTTCGTCCGGCATGGCCTTCTCCCCTCTGTAATCCACCTAAGACGGGGATTTAATGGTTCATGAGGAACAAAACCCTAGGTTTGATTCGTACACTTCAGACTCCATGACGCCGAAGGCGTCAAGAACGGCCTTGTTTGAGTCGCTTGTGGGAGGGGTTCCGAGCATGCCATCATTGGACTCTGGGCGGGTATATGGAATCCAATTGGATGACCCCCGCTCCGGTTATGTTTGGCTTCAGCAAATGACGGCTCCAAATAGTACTACGATTGTGCTTTCTCGGCTCTCACCACAGCGTTTGGGTCGTTGGATTCGTCTTGAGTCAATAGAGTTCCACTGGCTCAGTTCGGCCGTTGATCCCCACGCCATCGAACCCGCGCTAGAGAGGCTACACCACCTAATTACCACCAGTATCGGAGAGGGAGGCGGTATTATCTGGCTAGATGCCGTGGAATATCTCGGAAGTCGTCACGGATTCGACGCATTGATGAATTTCGTACAGAGTGTCGGTGATGCCGTCGCTGGGAGTGGTTGGACTCTCATTCTTCCGTACAACCCCCTCGCTTTCGAGGCTACGCAGGTGGCACGGTTACGGCGTGAAGCCGTGTCCATCAAGATCGATGAATTTGATTCGAGCCCAGAAGAATCCGGTGGTTCTGAATCACACTCAGAAGATGATGAGTCGAAAGCAGAGGTTTCTGAGGAGGACCGGCATGAACCGAGTGAGGATGAGGTCGACCACGAAACTGTTGCGGTGGAAGTAGAACCCGGACTGCTGATGCTGAGTCGAATCCCTCTTGCCAGTCTATCGCGCGCCGTGCTGCAACGCCGATTGGAACAGTGGGCTTCGATGGGCTTCGACGTGGGTGAACTCGAACCCGTCCTCCTTGAAGATGACCGTGAAAACCGTTACAACCGATACCTCGCGTATGAGGAGAAGGTTCGCCGGGCGGTTGAATGTGAACGCCGAATTCGAGAACTCGAGTCACTCGGCTTCAACGCCGATGCCACAAAACTTCGATTTAGAATAATGCAACTCACCGGCCTCGATGATGTCGAATTGAGGTTAGAGCGTCTGCTTGCCGAAGCGAGATGAGTTTTTCCCAATAAAGGGGAGGGCGACTGGGAGAATCAATCCAGTTCGCCGATGGCAGCTTCGACCACCGTAAGTAACTCACCCGACTTGAGAAGTTCCAGCATGGCATCGTTGTCAGGGAAGAGCGGCCGGTCCTCGTCGAGGTGAGCAATCTTCTCCCTGATGAGTGAATGCGCCGCAGCAACACCAGTACCCGGCTTCATTCCTCTGATGTCGAGAGCCTGGGCAGCGGCGACAAACTCTATTGCGAGAACTGAATAGCAATTCTCCATGATTTGCGCGGTCTTCTGCGTCGTGGTCATGCCCATGCTGACAAAGTCTTCCTGATCGGCTGCAGCTGGAATACTTTGATTCGCAGCAGGATGAGAAAGAATCCTCGTCTCTGCAACTAGTGCGCAAGCGGTATATTGGGCCACCATCAACCCCGAGTGCATCCCGGCATGTTCGGTCAGGAAGGGTGGAAGTCCACCAGAGAGGGCAGGATTGGTCAGTCGGTTGAGTCGTCGTTCCGAGAGCACGGCGGCCATAGA
>DAVI01000009.1 GCA_002505495.1 Euryarchaeota archaeon UBA59
GCTCAGGCGATTCATCCCGGGTACGGCTTCCTCGCTGAGAATGCCTCATTCGTCAGGCGCTGCGAGGAGGAGGGAATCACCTTCATCGGCCCATCATCCGAGGTAATCTCACTTCTCGGGGACAAAATTGAGGCTCGCGCCGCGATGGAGGCGGCTGGCCTCCCCGTCGCCAAGGGGAGCAGCGAGCCGGTCACCAGCGCCGAGGTGGCATCTTCGATTGCTGATGAGATAGGCTACCCCGTCATCATCAAGGCGGCAGCGGGTGGTGGTGGAATCGGCATGCAGATCGTCCACGAGATGAGTGAGTTCCCCTCAGCTCTCAGAATCTGTCAGTCGCGGGCGAAGTCCGCCTTCGGTGACGAGCGAGTATTTGTTGAGAAGTACATCGAAGGAGCACAACACATCGAATTCCAAGTGCTCGCCGACGGCACCGACGCAATCCATTTCGGCGAGCGCTTCTGTTCCATCCAACGGCGTCACCAGAAGTTGCTGGAGGAGGGCCCTTGGCTCACTCAAGAAGTCCGAGAGGAGGTTGGTGCTCGCGTGTGCGCGGGAGCGCGCGCTGTCGGCTACAGTGGGTTGGCGACTTTCGAGTTCCTGCGCGATTCGTCAGGTGAGTTCTACTTCCTAGAGGTGAATCCGAGAGTCCAAGTGGAGCACACGGTAACCGAGATGATCACCGGCCATGACCTCGTGAAGTTGGGCATCCGGGTGGCGGCGGGGGAGTCGCTTCCGTTGTCACAGGATGAGGTTGAGATTTCCGGCCACGCAATCCAATGTCGAATCAACGCCGAGGACCCAGTCAAGTTCGTCCCCTCACCAGGGAGGCTGTGGGACTGTCACTTCCCCGGGGGCTTTGGTGTCAGGGTGGACACCCACGCCCACATCGGCTACGAGATGCCAGGTTGTTTCGACTCACTGCTCGCCAAGATGGTGGTCTGGGGCAGAGACCGCGAACAGGCCATTGAGTCGCTGAAGGTGGCACTCGACGAAACAGTCCTCGTAGGCGTCGAGACAGTTATTCCACTGCATCGGGCGATTCTCGATGAACCCGATTTCCTCGCCCGAAAGATTACCATCAGTTATCTTGAGGAGCATCCCGAACTGATGAGGTGAATAGATGGAATTGGTAATCGTCGGGAGTGTCGCCTACGATGACTTGGTGACCGATGTCGGGGAAGCAGAGGGAGCACTCGGCGGTTCTGCAACTTACGCTGGCCTCTCTGCCGCCTTCCACTCCCGTCTGCGCGACCCCAACATGGGAGGTCCTGTGCCAGTGGGTTTGGTCGGCGTGGTCGGCGATGATTTCCGCGTTGGTGACTGGGAGATGCTGGAGTCCCGTGGTTTGGACCTGTCAGGAATCGAGCGGGCCGAGGGCTCCACTTTTCGCTGGCGTGGCCGCTATCATGGTTCGATGGATGAGGCTGAGACCCTCGAGACTCAACTGAATGTTTTCGGTGAGTTTGAACCGAAGATTCCTGCTGGTTGGACCTCGCCTGAAGTTCTGTTCTGTGGGAATATACATCCGGCGATTCAAGCCGCAGTCCTCGACTCCTGTTCTGGGGCCAAATTCACCGCACTCGACTCGATGAACCTCTGGATAATGACTGAACCGACAGCGCTTTCAGATGTGATGCGTCGAGTCGACATGGCGATTTTAAATGACCAGGAGGTGAGATTGATCGCAGACGACGCAAACCTGATTCGGGCTGCTGAATCAATCAGGAGTGGCGATGCGCTGGTCGAGCCTGAGGGGTGGGATCCAGCTGATGGTCATCCGGGTAACGGGCCTGATTATCTGGTCGTGAAGAAGGGGGAAAACGGTGTGATTGCGTTCACCCCCCAAGGGATGGTTGCTCTTCCTGCCATGCCAACTTCCCGTGTCGTGGACCCGACAGGTTGTGGCGACACCTTTGCCGGAGCGCTGCTCTCTATGGTCGCGGCCTCGGGAAATGTTCGGCCGGGGATTGAGGAGATTCGTGAAGCGATCATCAATGCAGTCGTGACCGCATCGTTCACCCTGGGTGAATTCGGCACTGCCGGCATCATGAACCTTGACAGGGCCGATTACGCAGCCCGACGGGACTCCTATCGCCGAATTGCCGGCGTGTGAGTAAGGTCGGTTCGATACCAACTGCGCACTGTCGGGACTCAACCGAGTCTGCGCATTCCACCGAACCCGGGAATCGGGTCAGAGGTGCAGAGCATCTTGTCGAATGAGGGGGGTACCTCTGATTTCTTCTCCTCGTCAGTCCCCAAGACCAGCGTTGCAGAGCGGGTTGAGTCTGATATTCCTCGAAGTGTCCGGGCGGCGAGGTCATCTGCAATCGCTCCGCCGCCATTGCGGGTCAGCAGCCTAAGCCTCTCCGCGACGTCTGATTGGGCGTCTTGGTCAGCCCGTAGTCTGAGGATTTGGTCGGTTCGCAGTTCCGCGTCCGTGTATTGGTCGCCCTCGTTGCCGTCCTCATCGCCGTAAGTTTCGCTGTAGCTCGCTTCGCCAATGATGAGTTTGGTGAATTCCTTGCCCTTCTTCTCGAGACGCTTGAGGCCTGGTCTAACCCACTGCCCGAGCATTGACATGGCGCCTCTTCGGCGGTGGAGTCGGTCTCGGTTGAGTCGTAGTCGAGAGTCGTTGGCACTCTGTTTGTGCATCCTGCTGAGTGCTGGGTATTCGTCCAGAACGGCTCGTTCACCCCTGCGTGCGTACTTCAGCTGGCGGGTGAGGGACCTTGGCTGCGGGGCTGGCGGAGTCGCAATGCGCGCTGATTCAACGAGGCCGGAACTCACCGGTAGTCCGGGGCGGAGGGCTTCGCGCGTGGGTTCGGGAAGTGCATTCCCTGAACCAAGAGCGGCGGAGAGCATGGAGTAGGAGGAGGTCGGTTCACCAGCGGGTTGCTCCCAAGCGGACTGCTGTGTCCTTGGAGCAGGCAGGGTGGTCTG
>DAVI01000025.1:0-546 GCA_002505495.1 Euryarchaeota archaeon UBA59
GCCGACGACATCATCGAGCTTGAGTTGCAGGCAGAGGATACCAAGGGCAACCGCTGGCTCATCGCTGGCAATTGGACAGCGATGGAGCCTCAAGCGGCACCCTGGCTCTCGGAGACGCCGAACGGCGCTGTATTCGAGGGGGTCATCGCCGGAATTTGGACAATCCGAGCTGAACATGACTCTCCGGACGGATCATTCTCGACCTTCCTCATGCTGGAGGTTTTGCCCGGCTCACTGGCACGGATAGAACTTGAAGGACATGGGGAGCAAATTTCGGCGGACGGCTCGTTCGACTTTTCACCGCGGTTCTACGACGAGGATGGAAACGAACTGGAAGAGGTCACACTCAACTGGACGTTCCGCCACCAAGGTGAGGCATATGACCGGACTGGGGACCTTCGATCCAACGACGCGGTTTGGTATCCAGTCTTGGCGGGACACCACGAAGTGGAGGTCCAGGCGGCGGGAGTCTTCGCAGCGATTGGGATTGATGTCGAGCCGGGAATTCCTCACACTTTGAGGACCCTCAATGTGGGCGTGGTTGTC
>DAVI01000025.1:702-6396 GCA_002505495.1 Euryarchaeota archaeon UBA59
GCATATCTGCTCCGCGGGCTGAGAGAAGGCACCCACATCTTGCGCTTCACCTCCGGGCTGGCGGAAGGTGAGATTGTGGTCACCGTTGAGTTGGGAGAGCCGGCGCGAGTCGAGTTACACATACCGGACCACGCCATTAGAACCGGCTACCAAATCGACATTGAGGTTCGGCTCTACGACTTCGGCGGAAACCGGATATCCTCCAACCCTGACAATGTGCTTCTTACGAGTGGTGCCGGAACCTTCGTTCACGATGTAGGGGATCACTGGCAGTTGCATCTTGAGAATTCGGGTGAGCAGCAACGGGTTCAAATCGACTATGGGATAGTGGGCGGCGAGATTTTCATCGATGTCGAGGCCGATCCGCTCTACGCCTTTGGCGACTCATCGTTAGCCACTGCACTCTGGACAGGAGTGGCAGGAGTAGTTCTTCTGTTTGGCTTGTTGCTGATGCTTCTGAGGTCACGCTCGAGGCGGGAGGAGGAAGCGATGTCGGAGTACTTCGAAGAAGATGAGTCGCAACGAGTGGATGCCGCGGCTGCTGAACTCGCAGCCTACAAGCCATCGAAGAAGGCGCGCAGGGCGGCGAGAGAGGCGTTCCAGCAGATGACACAGACAATGCCCCAACAGTACGCTGGCCAACAGGCTACGCAGCAGGTGGCGGCCCAACAGGCGGCGGCACAGCAGGCGGCAGAACAGCACCAAGCAGCAGCCCCCTATTCCGTGGCTCAACAGACAGTTTCTCAACAGGAAGTTCCCCTTGAGGTGGTACCCACTGCACCGGCAGGTGAAGTGTGGACGACCGAGCAGTTGTGGGCGTGGGGTCGCTCCCAGGGTTGGTCTGATGAACAGATCGGAATCTACGAGGAGTACTACGACAGCTCGGTTCGGAAGACATCTACACAGACATCCACCGCTGCTGAGCAGAGCACTGAAACCGTTGGCACAGAGCCGCCGCAGGACGAAATTTCGCTGGCCAACTCAACCTCACCAGTTGCGCAACCCGTAACCACGGAGCATGTTACAGGGCCCTCCCCAACGGCGGCGGATTCAGCGCTCGAAGCAGTGCCGGAATCGGCCTCAGAATCGGTGTCAGAATCAGTTCCGGATTCAGCAACTAAGAAGAAGGTAGACATTCGGGAAAAGGGCATCATGAAGGCAATGCCAGGCACTGAACAGGGGCAGGCCGGTTGGTATCTCGATGGTGAAGGAAATCCCTCTCGGTGGGACATCGACGATGACGGAACTTGGCACAGGACGGGGTGAAAGGATGGAGAGAAGAGCAATTATTCCTCTCCTTCTGGTCTTGCTGCTGATGCTAACTCCATTCGACACCGCAGTTCCCGATGAGTACGAACCGACCTTCGGCTCCGCTTCCGGTCGCGCTTGTGGCGGTCCCGTTGCAACCAACTCCATCACCATCCTGCCTCCCGGTCCAGTCACTCTTCCTGCCGACCAGAGCCTTCTGTTCAATGCTACTCTCTACGATTTGGATGGCTTTGAATTGGGTGGAAATGTTACTTGGGGAACTGATGACGGTAGTATTCAGCCACAGGGCGGCGGCGGCGCCATCTACTATCCCAACTCACTCGGAAACCACACAATATGGGCTTGCGCTGCTGCCGTCAACGCTTCAGTTGTGGTGGAGGTGACGATTGGTGCGACACAGTCGATTGCGTTGTTCGGCAATGTAGACAATGTCACCACCGACGATGAAATTGAATTCCAGGTGGTTCAATTTGATGTACACGGCAACTCAGCACCACTCTATGTGTCGAGTCAGTACTGGACGATTCCAGACGGTTCGTCAATTGTCTCTGCTTCGGGTCAACCGGCGCGTTGGACGCCCGGTCCGCTTGGCAACTTCATCATCGTGGTTTCTGCGAGCGGTTTCAGCGCTCAGTTTGAGGTGAATGTCAGCAGGGGCGTCGGTCAGGATTTGGTTGTGACATACTCTCATTCTCTCATTACTTCCGATGACACCGTGGCACTGACAATGGAGATATCTGACGCGGCAGGAAACACTTGGGCAGTTGAGGGTGATTGGTCAACACTTCAGCCCGAAGCGGCAGAATGGCTGACCACAGACGGAACCGACGCGGAATTCGATGGCCACACCATCGGAAACTGGACCGTGAGAGCAGACTACAATGGCCCGGAAAACGGTTTCATCAACATGTCGGATGAAGTCACAATCGATGTTCGAGTGGGCCGAATTTCACTCGTCATGATTGACGGTCACGACACCACGATACTCACCGGAGATACACTTGAGTTTAATCCGGTAGCGACCGACCTTGACGGAAATGTTGTCGAAGGGGCGACTTTCAACTGGTCAGTGGATGGCGTTTCAGGAGATGATTCAATCGATGGAGATGCGGCGTCCTTCACACCGACTGGCAAGGGTCAGCACACCATTTTCGTGGAGTCCGGAGGGAGGCCATCTTCAGCCCGTGTGCAGGTGGAATGGTCGGAGCCAGTGGCTCTCAACGTGACGACGACGGGTGGGGACTGGTACCTCACCGTGATCACAGGTGAATCACTTCCTCTCCATGTTCTCGGCCTCGATGTGATGGGGGAATGGCACTCCTACGATCCGGTCTGGCAGGTCGAGGAGGCGTGGGGTACTATCGAAGAGGCGGGCGGAGATGGCGACTATCTCTTCCACGCGGCGGGCGTGAATTGGACGCAGTTGCACGCCTTTGTCGGCGAAGACGAATACACGGTTCTCGTCTATGTCACTCCGGGGCAACTTGACCATCTGACGGTCAGCATCCAAGACTACGGAATCCAGGGCGAATCCGCCACTTTTGTTGTGGAGGGGTTCGACGTCAGCGGGAACGGAATTTCGATTCCTATCTGTGATGTGACGATTAATTCAACTGCGGGCAGGACAGAATGTCTCGATGGACAGTGGACACTGATGTTGGACCATGACGGGGAGCAGCAGTTGGTCACGGCTAGTTATGACGGGAGCGAGGGCACCGCTTTCATCGATGTCAGGCCGACATTGCTCGAGGGGCAGTTTGGAAGCAGTACTCAGGTCATCGTGGTGGGTGCCGGTCTACTCGGGTTGATGATCACAATGGTTCTGCTCTTCGCCTATGCGCGTGTTAGGCGGTTGGCGAAGGAATTCGATGAGGAAGAAGAAGAATCTGAGGATACGATTACACCCGCCATCATGCCGAGTCCCGTGTTGGGCGCCTCCCCGCCGCCGCCGTCTATTGCTGCAGGAGGTGTCGCTACGATGCAGGTTAGGCCGCCACCGCCATCACCCGCAATAATGGGCAAGATGGGGAAAAGGCGGAACAAACCCTCCGCCGCTCCACCAGCGTTCATGTTCGGTCAGGGATTGGCATCGAATTCTACTGGGACCGCTCCCCAAGCAGGGATATTCGTACGCTCAGACCCTAAGTATGGTTGGGGTGACCCAGCAAAAGCTCCTGCAGAGGGGTATGGTTGGGAGGGTCAAACAGGCCCGCAGTCAAGCGCCGTCATCGGCGCTACCGGATTACCTGCAGGGGCTCCTGCCCCGCCGCCGGGATTCTCTCCCGGCCCACAACCCGTTGCCCCGCAACAGACTGCTCCAGCGCAAAGTGATGCTTCTCCTGCAAGTCCGGCCCTGAGCGACGCACTCTCAACATTTGGTTCAGCCGAGGTGGAAGAAGAGACCGAGCCTGAGGCATCCTCACTCGATGCCGCACTCTCCAAGTTTGGTTCGTCGACGGTGGAGGAGGCTGTAGAACCCGAAGAGTCTGAGGTTGAGGAACCGAAGGTAGAGGTGGATGAATCAGAAGAGAACTCTGAAGCAGAAGTGAGAGATGAGGAGGTGGTCTCGGAAGAGCCGAAATCCGAAGAGGCTGAACCAGACGAGGTGGTTTGGGATGACGCAGAGCCGGAGCCAGACTCAGAGTCGAAGGCAAAGTCGGATGAGCCGTGGGATGACGGCTGGGAGGCTGAGTGGGGGGAGCCCTCCGCGGTTGAACCCGGGCTCGGTCCACAGTTGGACGATGGAAGCGTTTTGAGTTCGTTGCCAGGGACCAAAGCGGGTGAATCGGGTTGGTATTTCGATGGAGATGGAAAACCTTCACTCTGGGAGTTCAGACCATTCGGTTGGGAACGCATCGAGTAGACTTTTCCCGGAATCCGGTAGAAGGACGGGTCTTTTGGGGTCGGTTTCATCACCTCATAAGGGGTTCAAGCCCGACGAGGGGAAGCTAAGGAGATTTTTCTTGAGGGCAGTCGGCGAGGTTCTCAGAAGTAGGATTCGTCGTCGTTGGGGAAGTCACCACTTCTCACATCGTTGACATAATTCTCGACAGCACCTGTGATTTGAGTTGAAAGTTCAAGGTAGCGTCGTAGGAAGCGTGGGCTGAAGTCCATGGTGATTCCTAGCATGTCGTGGAGAACCAAGACCTGACCGTCAACATTGGGGCCGGCACCGATCCCGATTGTCGGGATGCTGACCGCTTCGGTCACCTTTTTTGCTAGAGAGGCTGGAATCTTTTCGAGAACTATTGCATAGCAACCTGCCCGTTCAAGGATTTTCGCGTCGGCGACCAACTTGTCCGCCTCATCGTCCTCCTGTGCACGGGTGGCATAAGAGCCGAACTTGTAGATTGACTGGGGGGTCAGTCCGAGGTGCCCCATCACCGGGATACCAGCGGTGAGGATTCGCTGAACTGATTCGACGATTTCTTCGCCCCCTTCGAGTTTGACAGAGTGTCCGCCGCTCTCCTTCATGATGCGGATCGCAGAGTCGAGAGCGGTCTTGGAGTCCCCTTGGTAGGAGCCGAATGGCATGTCGACGACGATGAGTGCTCGGTTCACTGCTCGAACTACGCAAGTTGCGTGGTAAATCATCTCGTCGAGGGTGATTGGAACAGTGGTTTCGTTGCCTGCCATCACATTGGAGGCAGAGTCACCAACCAGAATGACATCGACTCCGCCGCCATCGACCAATTTTGCCAGCGAAAAGTCGTATGCGGTCAGCATGGTGATTTTCTCACCGGCCTCCTTCATCTCCTGAAGAGTTTGGGTCGTAACCTTGCGAGCCTTGCCTGCGACGGACATACTGAACCTCCTCTGCGCCCCCTCGAATCACTCATCTCGCTTGAATGACTCGGCGGCGCCGGCGGGCAGAAATCGAGGTATGTGTCAGGAAAAGAGGATGTAGGCGCCGATTCCGAACATCGTGACATCAACTATTGCGTGCGAGAGGTAGCCGGGCCATATGCTGCGGTAGCGGAGGTAGAGCCCTGACCAGATGACGCCACCGCAGAATACGCCTAGGGAGCCGAGCAGGGCCGCCCACAGAGGGAACATCGACCACATTCCGAATAGATGGTGGGTGGTGAAGACGAGCGCGGCGAGGACGACTGCGACTCTGCCGCTTACGAAACTCTCGAACTTCTCGAAGATGAACCAACGGAATAGATACTCCTCCATCACCGAGTTGAACAGCACCCAATAGCAGAATGCCGCGAAGTAGAGCCATGGATTCAGAAGGCCGAAGGGTTCCACGAAGCCACGAATCTGTTCCGAGTCGAGTTCCCCCCGGGCTAGCCACCAGGCGACGAACATCACTGCGCTCATACTGACTCCGAGCAACGCCCCCTCGCGAAGGCCACCCTGCAGGGCTGGTGACAGGGAGGGCTTCTTCCCTTCCACCTTCAGGTGCCAGAAGGCAGGCAG
>DAVI01000025.1:6581-7124 GCA_002505495.1 Euryarchaeota archaeon UBA59
TTCGCTCCCATTTGGTGGCATCAGGTGGGAGAACAGCAACGGCGCGAAGGTGACGGTGATGATGGCGACCAGGATGATGGCTGAGTTGACTGCCGCGGTGATGATTTCCAAGTCGAGGGCGATTAGCGAGGCGGCGATGATGAGTGAGAGTCTAGCCGAGAGCAGTGAGCCCGCTGCGAAGGTCTCTCTCCAGGTGAATGATATGCGGAAGATCAGCGCCGGGACGAACTTCACGACCATCGCCGCAATGAGAAGAACGGGTACCAGCAACAGCGCCTCGTTGGAGGATGTGAGCTCCCTGATGTCGAAGCCAACTCCCACGAGAATGAAGAAGATGGGGATAAAGAAGGAGAAGCCGAACGCCTCCAAGTCCTTCTCCACCTTGCGTTCTTGCGAGGTGGTGAGCATCGAGACGACCACACCAGCGATGAAGGCGCCGAGAATCATCTCAGCGTTGAGTATCTGTGCCAGCACGATGAAGCCGACGAGCAGGGCGAGTGAGGCGCGCAACTTGATCTGGGCTGTGGCGTGTGAAAGCTCCTC
>DAVI01000108.1:0-538 GCA_002505495.1 Euryarchaeota archaeon UBA59
TCAGCGCCGGTTCGCAGTCCGGTCTTTCTCATGATTCGGGCGACACCGCGGCCCTTACCCCACCACTCGACGCTGTGCTTCATGCCGGGTATGGGGCGGCGTTTACCGAGGTGTGGGTTGTGACCGTAGGGCTGACGGCGGTTAGCTCGGGAGGCGTGAACTGCGTCTCGGATGACATCCTCGCGCACGGTGGCCTCGAAGCAGGTTGGCAACTCGATTGCCTTGCCAGCCCTAGCGGAGACCGCGTATGACTCGCTGAGTAGTCCGGCATCGAACTCCTCCTGCTCTACCTCGTTAGTGAGATTGAGTGGTTTCGCCTTCATCTTCAGACCCCCTGCTTGCTCGCTGTACTGACATAGGTGATTTCGGCCTCGCCACCATTCTTGCGTGGCCGGCATGCATCACGGAATCGGAGAAGGCGCTTGGCCGGACCCGGAAGGCTGCCCTTGAGAATCATGTAAGGGTTTGAGACCTCTCCGTAGTGGAGGAAGCCACCGTCTGGGGTGACCTCATTCTCCTCAGGAGAAGAGATTCGGAG
>DAVI01000108.1:686-7942 GCA_002505495.1 Euryarchaeota archaeon UBA59
ATCCCCCAGCGCTTGATTGAGCCCTGCCAACCCTTGCCCTTGGTGATTCCAATTACATCGATGTCGATTCCGTCTGAGTAGACATCCTCGATTGTTAGTTCGCCACCCAGACGCTTCTGAGCCCATTCCAACTGCTCAGCAAAGCCGAGACCTGTGATGCCGACCTCCATGATTTCGGGCTTCTTGCTGGGAATTGACTTGACCGACTCTGGCTGTGTCGAGATGATAATGCGGAGTTCGCAGATTTCGCCACTCTCGATCTTCTCAGTCAAACCCTCGAGATGTGATTCGGAATTGTCCTGACCAGGTTGGCGGATTCTCCTGCTCAACTTGGGCATCGATTCAGCGAGTGCTGCGGAATCTGCCCACGCCTCGCCAGCAGTCTGCATGCCGTAGGGACTCATCTTGTAACCACGGATTCCGAGGACTCGCATCGGAGGTACTTCGACGACGGTCACAGCTTGTCGAACTTCCTGGCCAGCGCTTGGGCTGCCCGGGTTGTTGTCTCGAACTAGAACATGGGTCATACCGGCCTTCCAACCGGCGAATCCCTGAACGCGGACCTCGCCGTTGCCGTTATCTGGCCACGACTTGACACGCCCGTAGGGCCTTACTGCACGCTTTCGCGGGCTGAACGCCATACTGCCTCTCTTGGGGCGGTGTCTGTCTCCCATTGCTGGTTTTCTCCTGTTCGGATTTTGGTGGTTTGCGACACAGAAGACCGCCGAAGCGGCGCCGTGCCGGCGCACACAGCGAAGGAGGTACCGTGACACCTGCCGAATTTCACAAATGGATTTTCGGTTGTGGGATGTGTTCTACAGAGCCCTTGGTGTCTGGTTCCTCACTATGTGAGCGTCCCGCCGACCGACCTCCCGTATATGAACCATGCCTTTTGCCCTACGGGCCGCGCCCGCGAGGGAAGCGCTGAAAATACTTGAAATCGAACTGATTTTCTTCGAGATGTTTTCACTCCACAGGTTACTTTGTCGATATCTAATTTCACTTCATACTCGATTGGATTACTTTGCGGGGGCCGAGACTACAACGACAGATTAGTTGTGAATGTTGTGCAATCAATAAGAACCGTGACGGCTCGGTGAGAGTCCCATGGCCGCATATGTTGAGCATCCCCGGCTAGCGAAGGAGCATGTCGAGGCTCGTGGCTACCAACTCGAAGCCGTCGCTGACTGCCTCGGCGCTCCAACGCTCCTGGTGCTTCCCACAGCCCTAGGCAAAACCCCCATTGAATGGATGGTGATTGCAGACCGGCTTGAGGTGCATGGTGGTAGGGCCTTGATGATAGCTCCGACCAATGCTCTTGTCGCTCAGCACCTTGATGATTTGAAAGAGGCGTTGGTTGTCGAAGGAGGAGCCGATGCCATCGTCTCAATGACTGGCTCTATAGATTGGCGGCGGCGTGCGAAGCGGTGGGATTCCGCCTTGGTGATCGTAGCCACGCCACAGGTGATTCGCAACGACGTTCAGCGCGGCTCCATCTCACTCGCTGATGTCTCAGTTCTAATCGTCGACGAGGCTCACCACGCGACAGGGAATCACGCCTCAGCAGAAGTGGGTGACCTCTACCTGCAATTCGCTGAAAATCAACTGGTTCTCGGAGCCACTGCGAGCCCGGGCGCGACAGTTGAACAGGTCGAGGAGGTCTGCCGCCGACTCGGACTGAGGAGGATCCACACCCGCAAGGCGGACGAATCGATGTTGGCGCCTTACGCCGCTGGACTCCAGGTAAAGGAGGTGCTCGTAGAAGTTCCCGCCGCACTGCGTGAGATGGCGGCTCCACTCCAAAACTGGCTCAACACTCTGGTCGACCAACTCCGCCGCCTCGGCTACCATGTCCAGACGGGCAGAGTTACCACGGGACAACTGAATGGCACCCGCGAACGGATTCAGCGAGCGATTTCGAAGGGCGAGGGCCTCGCATACAATGCCGCGAGACAAGCCGCTCAGGCACAGCGATTGTTGAATCTCATAGGCTACCTTCTCTGTCAGGGAATCGCAGCATCGAGGGAATACCTAGACCGTATGGAACTGTCAAGCGAAGCTGGTGACAAAGGGGCAAAAGCGTTTCTCAATGATGGTCGAATAATCGAACTTCGTCGCCTCATCGCCAAGTCACCCGAACTTCACCGAAAGGTGGGCAAGACCCTCGAATTGGTGGTTGAGCAACTCGAAGCGGAACCGACGAGCCGAGTCATCGTGTTTGCACACTTCCGCGACACAGTCGACGAAATCGTACGGCGGTTGGAGGAGTGTGACGGCGTCGAGCCCGTACGATTCGTCGGACAGGCGAGCCGCGAAGGAAGTGGCGGCATGAGCCAGAAAGAGCAGATTGAACAGCTACAGAGATTCCGTGACGGGGACTGCAATGTTCTGGTCGCCACATCTGTCGGTGAAGAGGGGTTGGATGTGCCACGGGCCGACCGAGTCATCTTCTACGAACCGGTCGGCAGCGAGATTCGGACGATTCAGCGGCGGGGACGGACTGGTCGGCACCGAGCCGGAACGGTCCATATCCTGATTGCGAGGGATACACGGGATGAAGGTGCTCGCGCCTCCGCCCTCGCTCGAGAACAGAAGATGCACTACGCCATCAGAAAGGTTCGCAGAAAACAGGGGTTGGCCGGCTCAGATGTGCCGGCTGAATCCCTGAAGCGATTCCGCGTACGAGAGGAGGATGTCCTCGGCTCCGCCTTCGGCTTCACAGAGCGTGAGAGAGTGAGGCTCGCTCCAGAACTTGGTGCACCGCCAGTATCGAGGTTGGAACGCACTGTTGAGCGAGATTCAGAAGGAGAAGAAGGTGAATCTGTCCCTGCTGCCGAGCAACCCGAGCAAGGTGAAGAGGGACCGGTCGCACCAGAACGGCTGCGCCCGGTCGGGCAAGCCGGATTGGATTCCTTCGCAAGCACCGATTCCCCCGAGCGGCTGAACACCGAATCGGAGGACGAGGCCGGCCAATCGGATGTCCAAGTGGCAGAGGCAGAGCTGAGCGATGCTGGATTGGAGGGATTGGCGGTCCGGGCCGCTGAAGACATCGTGCAGGCGCTGGCAACCGAGGCGACCGACCCACTCGCATCCGAAAGCGAAATCCCCTGCAGAATCGTCGTTGACCATCGAGAGTTGAACACCTCGATAGCCGCCACGCTCCGACTTCAAGGGGTCGACGTGGATGTCCAAACCCTACCTGTCGGTGATTTTGCAATAGGTGATAGAGTCATCATCGAGAGGAAACGGGTTCGGGATTTCATCGATTCACTGCTCGATGGCCGGCTCTTGGAACAAGCGCAGAGGCTTGTCGCCACAGCACCGCGTCCACTTCTGCTGATAGAAGGAAGGGGGCTGTTCACCCAACGAGCGGTTCACATGAATTCGCTGATGGGGGCTCTCGCAACCCTGACCATCGACCTAGGCCTCCCTGTGGTGACGACTCAAGACGGGGAAGAGACCGCTCGATTCCTGATAGTCGCCTCCCGAAGAGAACAGGCGCTGCTCGGGGCACTCACCAAAGACGCCCGCACTAGGCTCCACTCTGCTTCCGAGGGTGACCCCGCGCTAGCAGGCTGGGCTGAAAAACAGCAACCCGGCGGCTCGGCGGTCGCTGAAGAGAGGGCGGCGAAAGCCGCCGACTCTCTCGCTAAAATTGCGCCGACACCGGGTGTCGCCGAAGATGCAACTGCCAGTCTCTACATCCCGTCAGGAGTTGTGCTGGATGCAACCAAACCCCCCCTCATCGCTCAGGAGGAGCGTGAGAGGAAACTCGACAAAAGTCAGGTTCTCGAATCACTTCCCGGTGTAGGCCCCAAGACAGCAGCCCGTCTCCTAGAGAGATTCGGCTCCATAGAAGCGATTTCTCAAGCAGACGAAATCACTCTCTGTGAAGTGAGCGGAATCGGCCCCGCCTCGGCGAAGAAAATCCTCGATGTCCTTCGCAGATGAACTGTCGAACTCAATCGCCCATCACGAGAACTCTCGTCTTCAGGTAGGCGAGCCGCGACTTGTCGTGACCCAGAGCCCAGGCAACCAACTCGGGAAGGTGAATCACCGGAAGGTCGGTGTCCTCTCCTGAAACCCTGCCAGCCTTGACCTGGTAGGTGTCGAGATTGATGTGCGAAAGTGGGCAAGCCGACGCCATCACCATCGCCCCCTCTGATTTCGCATCCGAAATAACCGCCGCCGTCATCCTCAGCGCGCTCTCCTCTTCGGCCAAGAGCCCGGGGAAGCCGACAGACTGGGTCCGTCCATCGTAGTTGACTGCTGAGCCGCCGAGCACCTCGATCAACTGCTCGAAATACTGTGGGTCGTAGACGTCGTCGTCACCACACGCCCCATCCTGCTGCATCGGAGCACCGTAGTATCCAGCGACCGGGAAATCGATTGGATTCTTCACTTTGGTAGCGACCACGTCGAGGCCGATGTCATCGACTAAGACATGAAGCAGGTGACGCATCCTCATGGTGCCCTCGAAGCGGATTCCTGAAATCGCCTCCAACTGCTCGTTCACACGCTCCCTGAGAGCCTCGTCATCAGTGAGTCGCATGAAGTCCTCAGACATATTTCCTTGACATGAGGCGCAGGGAGTAAGGACATCCAGACCTTGCGCCTCAGCCTGAGCGAAAGTGCGTGCGTTGAGGGCGATCTGCAACTCCCAATTCGCCTGTTTCATCACCCCTGCACCACAGCAGGAGGCGCCCTTGAGAGGAACGAGTTCGATGTCGAGTATTCGGGCCAGCCCATCCATGGCATCCTGAACCTCGCGAGCGGAGCCGAGGGTAACACAGCCGGGGAAGTAGGCGTAGCGATGTCTTGCCATTTCAGAACCTCCTGTCAAACGCATTGTAGAGAGCGACGATTTCGTGATGATCGTCGACCTTTGAATTGATTATCTTCGGCATCTTGCCGACGCTTCCCGGTGGCATGAACAACGCCTGCAGGTCTCGCATCATCGGAGCGCCGTTTCGGGTGAACCCAAGAGCCATCCGTGGGAGGATTCCGGTGAGGGCGTTCTTCGCCATTCCAAACGGACCAAGGGTTGCGCCTGCCAGAGTCGTCTCGTTTAGTTGACCGCTAAACTTGACGGTCTCAGTGAACCACCAGACATGCTTGCCGTGGCGGCCGGTGAAGCCATCCGCCTCCAAGGTCGCGGTCTTCGCCTCAAGGAGGGCAAGTGCTGCGATGACGCCCATTCTTCCCTGTCGGTGGATGGATGACATGTCAGCTTCCGCCTTGATGCCGTTTGGACCCTGCACCACCTCAAGGTGGGAGGCTCGGCCAGCCGCTGAGAGGCGGGAGTCGTTGCAGCGAGCCCACAGACGAGCGACTACTGCTGGTCCGACATATGAGCGGTTGTGAGGGGTGGTGTCCGAGGCGCTGTGCAGAAGTTGGTAACTGGCGATGTCTCCAGCAATGTGGAGAGTTGCAGCGAGTGGTGCCTCCATCGTCCCCATGACGCCCTGCTCGAGCTGGCTTGCACCGCGGGTTGCGCCTCGCATCCACGGTTTGCTTGCCGAGAGGTGCGTTTGGTAGTCCGAATGGTCAACCACAAGGTCACGGATGACGTCGTACCCGGGCAGCGGGTCGATTCTCAGTGAGGACTCACCGTTGCGAGTGGTGGCGATGTCAGCGAGTGCGACTCTGCCTGGGAGAATCAGCCGGCCGTTGACGAGTAGGCCGGTGGTGGCGTCGTCCGGCGAGCCATCTCGGAAGGTGAGAGAACCATCTTCTGTGGCTTTCAGGAGACGGAGAACTTCGGTGACTGAGAGGTGGCCGGGGATTGCACACGCCCAGACGTCGTGACCTGATTCGCCGCTGACCGCGTCGTAACGGAAGACACGGATGTTGACTTGTAATTCGGCCCTCTCAACCGCGGGAATGTCGAATGCTGAGCCGGCCGCCACCGCGGTCTTGCCACCCGCTGCCTTCGCCTTCAGCGCCTCCACTGCATCTTCCTGATAGACGCCATCGCCATCGACCGCGGCGATGTGGGGGAGGGCCTCGGCAACCCAACCGTTGGCCATCTCGTCGTAGTCGACATCGCAGTCGACCCGCGCCACCACGCGGTTTGCGCCCTGCTTCTCGAACCAGACATCCCAGTCGATGCCAGATTGACAATAGAATTCGTAGGAGGTGTCACCGAGTGCACAGATGGAGAAATGGGTTCCAGCGAGGTTAGGGGCCCCGTCGCCCTTAGCAGCCACCCAAAGGTCCTCGGCGTTGTCGGGCATGTCGCCTTCCCCCCAGGTGCTGCAGACGATGAGTACACGCATCTGTCCAGCGAGGTCGCCGATTTGGATCTCATCCATTCCTTTGACCGTCGCCTCAAGACCGTAGGTCGAGGCAGACTTGCCGATCTTGGCGCACAGGTCCTCGGAGTTTCCGGACTGCGTTCCGAACAGAACGAGCAACGAGCGGTCGCCTCCCATCGAGACTTCAGCTGCTGCCGGAACTTCAGCTGCTGCAGGTGCGGCCACCTCGGGTTCAACCTCAGCCGGAGCTTCCGATGCATCTCCCTCAGAAGCGCCGCCACCCATGGTCTCGATGATGATGACATCGACCGGGCAGCCGTCAGCTGCCTCCTGTAGGATTTCTAGGTCGATGTCGTCCTTGACAACGGATTTGGAGGTCTGGTTGGTGTCGAAATTCCCGTCAGTTCGGGAATCAGCCTTGATGAAGCAGGTGTCTTCTGTGACATGGAAAACTTCGGGGTAGGTCTCCTCACATGCATCACAGACGATGCAACCCTCGTCAATCCAAACTGAGACTGAAGCCATCTTGTCACCCACCCAACCTACGGTTGGGTAAACCGGTCGACCTGAAGTCGACTCTTCAATATAGCGCGTAGGTTACCTGTGTCGGGCCAACAATCGCCACCCTGAGTTCGTGCTAGGACGTAGTGCCCAAACAATTTGCCAAGAAGGCGGACCTCACATTGGGAAGTCCATGCCATCCATGCCGTCCATTCCGCCACCGGAGACAGCCTTGCTGGAGATGACATCGTCGATTCGGAGAATCATCACTGCGGTTTCCGTCGCGCTCTGGATTGCCTGCTCGACCACCCGAAGCGGTTCTAGGACGTTGGCTTTCTTCATGTCCATGACGCCACCTTCGTAGACATTGACTCCGAAGGTGCTCTTGCCCTCTGCGTGTGCTTTACGGACTTCGATGATCGTATTGACTGGGTCCAGTCCTGCATTCTCTGCAAGGGTGCGTGGAATCACTTCTAGGGCTCCTGCGAAGGCCTCGAT
>DAVI01000108.1:8091-9817 GCA_002505495.1 Euryarchaeota archaeon UBA59
TGCTCTGTTCCACCCCTAAGCAGAACTGAGACGCTCTTGGCTTGCGGGCAACCTGTGAAAAATACCATGTCGGACTCGCCGATCTTCCGCTCATCGACCTTTGCTGCAGCGCCGAGGTCGTCCCCGGACAGGTCGTCAATGTTGGTGACAATGGTGCCACCGGTCGCCTTGCTGAGTGCCTCCATGTCGCTCTTCTTGGCGCGCCGGACCGCAAACAGACCCGCCTTCGCCATGTAGTGCTGTGCAAGGTCGTCGATTCCCTTCTGGCAGACGACGACATTTGCACCGGCGGCCTGCAACTTGTCAACCAGTCCCTTGAGGTAATTCTCCTCCTCTTCGAGGAACTGTGCGAGCATGGTGGGGTCGGTGATCTGAATCTTTGCGTCGACTTCAGTCTTCTTGACCTCGATTGCGCTATTGATTAGAGCAATCTTTGCATCTGCCACCGAGCGAGGCATTCCGCTGTGGACTCGCTCCTTGTCGAGAATGATGCCGTCGACGAGAGTGCTGTCCTTGATTGAGCCGCCCTGCTTCTTCTCGACCTTGATGTCATCGAGGTCAACAGAACGAACGCCGTCCTCCTCATTTCCGACCGACATCACCGCGTTCACGCAGATGTCGGCGAGGAAGGCCTTCACCGCTCCGGCACTCTTGCCGGTCAGTGCGGTCTTTGCGACCTCGGCGAGAGTCTCTTCGTCATCGACTTTGATGCTGTGATTTTCCAACAGGTTAACAGCTCTCTCACAAGCGAGGCGGAAGCCCTCGCAGATGACGGTCGGGTGGACATTCTGGTCGATGAGATCCTCGCTTCGCTTGAGCAACTCGCCTGCAATCACAACAGCAGTGGTAGTGCCGTCGTGGCAGTGCTGCTCCTGAGTCTTTGCGACTTCGATGATCATCTTCGCAGCGGGGTGCTCGATGTCCATCTCCTTGAGGATCGTCGCACCATCGTTGGTGATGACTACATCGCCCATCGAATCGACGAGCATCTTGTCCATCCCCTTCGGGCCGAGTGTCGTTCGAACCGCATCGGCGACTGCCTTCGCAGCGGCGATGTTGTTGCTTTGGGCACTCTTTCCTCGAGTGCGGTCAGTTCCTTCCTTCAGAATGAAAATCGGTGCTTGTCCCCCATACATTGTGTCCCACATCCCCTTGCGCTCCTTAGGAGCGAAGCCGCCGACCCGAAGCCCCCTCTTAAGGCCGACTCAAACTCGCCGAGAGCAAGAATTGGTGGACCTCCCTTCAGAACACGCCTTCACGAAGGACACCAAGCACACAAAGACACTGATTACCGCCTTCTAAGGAGGTGATTTGTGCCGGCTTGCGTTCAGTCCAGACCTTTCTGCTGTCGATATTCGTGGCCGTAGTGAGCCCACTGCTCCATCGTCCAACCATTAGGCATTCCACCAGGCGGAAGTTCTGCCGCTCCCTCGGGGAGCTCAACGGCCGGCGGGGAGGCCGCAGGGGGTGAGCCGGCTGGAGGTGAAACAGATGGTGGAGAGACCGGTGCAGGGCTGACCTGTTGCTCAAAGAGAGGGGCGGCCCCCCCGTAGGGTGAGTTGGCAACGGCGTCTGTGGAGGGCAGCGGGGGAGTTTCGGGAACGGTTGGGGCTTCTGGAACGCTTGGAGCGGCGGGAACACTGCCGTATGTCGCCTCAAGTTGGCTTTGGTAGCCGGCCAAGGTGGAAATCTCCTCCTCTTCGCGGTTGGTTGACAGCACGACTTG
>DAVI01000108.1:9864-16197 GCA_002505495.1 Euryarchaeota archaeon UBA59
CGTTTGAGCCCCCATCGAGCAAACTTGAATCGCGCAAGACCTTGACCTGTAGTACGACACTGGCAACATCGTCGTCACCAGTTGCCAGCACGGTGACGTTGAACACCATCTCATCATGAGGGAGGTTGATGAATTGGGTCTCTGTAAGAGAGAATTTGATTGAAGCCGTACGCAGGTCGTCGGAGTTGAGAACGAATGAAGTGTCTGTAGACTTGACGCGCACGGCGGCGTAGTTGCGCGCCTCACCAGCATCGACTTCGAGTCGAATCAGCTGGCTGTTTGTAGGATGCCTGTTGTGGACTGATACATTGACGTAAATCCAGCCATCACTGTCTAGCACGACCATTTCGCCGGGTGTCAGTTCAAGCCACCCCTGAGAACCAACTTGGAAAAAGGCCTCTCCGGAATCCCCGGCAGAGCCGCCAGATTGGCTCGATGTGGCGGTCACGACCAACTTCAGCAGACCGAATGTGCCCTCGTCGAACCAGTACTCAATCGTGATGTTGACAGAGGTCCCCTTATCCACAGATGGAGGAGAGTCAGGGTTGTACTGCTCATTGAGGATGATGACGGCGTTCATTCCGGCTGGGAAATCTAAGACGATGGTGAATTCGTCAAAGCCGTTGCCGTTGTTAGTAACTTCAAACGAAGCGGTCTTTGAGTCCGCGCCGCCAACGAACGATTGCCCTGTCATGTCAAGGTCGGAAACATCGATGAGATATGTGTCCTCGACCACCAACTCGACTTGAGTTGTGACGAAATAGGTCGGGTCCGCCTGCGAGGTCGCCTTCACTATCACAAAGTAGGTGTCTGCGCGGAGGCCGTAGGGCATCGGCAGAATGACGAGTACTGTGCTGCTGTCTCCGAATGCCCCGATCTCTTCTGTCACGGGTTGGCTCATTCTAGCCTCAAGGCGCCAATCTGCGGTCAACTCCAAGTCATAACGGTCATCTGCGTTGCCGTTGTTCTTCAGGTCGATTTCTATCGTTCGCGTGCGCCTGTCGGCCTGCGCGGTGATGACGCTCTCTGAAGGAATGAGTTCCAGATTGTGCGCCTGAGGCGTGCTCAAGGTGAGTTTCTTCGACATCTGTGCATTTGCAGGCGATTGGCCTTGTGCAACTATTGTGACCTCGGTAAGTCCGGGGCCGACCTCAACGGGTGCAGTGAACTCGACCCAGAAGTCCCTCACCTCAGCCTTCTGAAGCTGCATGTAGGTAATCTGAGTACCATTCACCGAAGCGTTCAGGAAGCGGATGTTCTGAGTGCTCCACTCTGTTCTGTTGAAGTAGGCGTTGAGGTTCCAGTAAGCCATTTGATTGCCGGTGTTGGTCAAAGTCAACTTCACCATTCCACTCTCAGTGGGGAGTAGACTCGCGGCGATGTTGTTGCCGATGTATTTGATGTTCACACTGTAGGAGGCAGCGACCGAGAGAGGGATGTTCATAGTCGCCTTCACGGTACCGACATAGGCGTCGGTGAAGTTGACGGTCCAATTCAATTCCTCGACGTTAGAGCCGTCGGGAATTGTCAGATTGATCCAGAATTCGGTCGTCGCACCAGAGGGTAGTGGGTTGAGAGGGACACTGTAGTCATGGTCGTTGATGTTGTCCGAATCGATGCGTATCGGTGAGTGGTAGTTCATCCATGTATCATTGTCGATGTTTGCGGTGATGCGTACACTCTTCGACTTGTAGCCGTTGTTGGTCAAGAAGCAGTGCAGTGATGGTGGTAGTGGGTCTGCTGGAATTACGATGTACCCGGTCTCGGGATTATCGCAGTCCAAGGTGATGGTGTAGTCCTCGACCTTCTCGACACCGAACATCAACCACTGGTCGAGGTGAAAGCCAGCGGTTGCCCCGCTGTTGTCACTCATGAAGTGATAACCGAGGCTGAAGGCGGAGGTCGCAAGGTTATCTCCGGTCATGTTCCATATGACGCGAGTCCAATCGTTGGTCGTGCCACTGATGCCGGCGGTTGAGAGGTTCACACCACCGATGGGTGTGCCGCTGGAGGTCGCACCGAACACAACTTCGTCATTGCCCCCTAGACCTCCGTAGGCGAGGGTGGTCAACTGCATTGAGAGATAGTCGTAACCTTGCATGGAGACGCGGCAGAACGGATAGCCATAGAGGGCGGTTAGGTCATTGTCCAAGATACCGTATCCAAGCCCGTGACCAGGGTCGTCGCAACCGGTGCCCTGCGGGACAAACCAACCCCAGACCAACCAGTCATTCGCCATGCTTTCGTAATTCTGAAGGGGGACGGAGTGGCGCCAATGCTTGGTTCCATCTGCACTAGAGGAGTTGTCGAGTCTCCACGGACCGTAGCCATCCACCGTGTTGGTTCCCGCTTCATACCCCACCGATGCGAATACGGGATTGTTGTAGCCCAAACCGCCGGTGCAGGATTGGCAAGCACCTCTATCCATCTGGTCGTAGGCGATTGCAATTGGAAGATTTTCATCGGAGATGTCGTTTTCAGGCTTCTCTTCGGACAAGCCTGCATCGATGACACCTCGAACGATGTATCCACCTGATAGGTCCCCTGCATCGTCCAGCACTGAGTGTGCGGAAGTAGGAGTCCATACCTTCGTGAAGATGAATGATTGACCGCCGGTGAGTGAGAGGCTGACATTCCACTCGTCCATCAGAGTGCCGACTGGATGCCAAACCTGTAGGTATCCGATTGCATTCGTCGAGCTCAATGATTCACCAGCCTGCTTGAAGGTGACTTGAACTTGGAGGGGGACCGCTCGCAAGCCATACTCCTGTTCGCTGCCATCAGCCTGAGTCCAAGTGAGAACGGGAGCTGAAGCGTTTCCGAAATTCATCTCCTGGATGGTGAAGTCCACGAGGGTAACCCTCGGTCCACTGGCACTTGAGAGAGCCAAGAGGGGGGTGACCGCAGCGAGGAGCATGAGTAGTGCGAGGAAGAGCGTCTTCGAGCGATTCATCTGGACCAGTGTTCGGGCCACCGGCATCGGTGTAAAAAGGTTGATTGTGTCATGTCTATGACATGAAGCCCATATCAGGCCAATTTGGCGCTTTTGAATTGGGCCCCGATTCGCAACTAATGACCCCTTCTTCAGCGAAGGGAATATGACGAATTGAGAATGCGAGGAAAACCGTGGGTGGGAAGCAGAGCACTTTCTTTGAGCGACTTTGGCTGACATTCATCGTTTCTGGCCAAGTAATCGTCGCGCCAGCAATTGCATTCGCAGCGACCTACTTCATCGACTTCGGCGGAATCCTCGGCGACCAACCGCTGTTGAGAGTCAATTTGATTCCTTGGATTCTGGGTGCGGCGTTGGGTTACGGCCTGCTCTCACTCACCCTCGCCCTCGCGGTAGGTGGATGGATGCCGATTGGAGTCGCGGATAAAGGCGGCTGGCTGCCGGTCTTGGGTGCGAGTAGAAGAATGCGGGATGCGGCTATGGTCGACCGCGCTCGAATGCACCTGATGAATTCGCCCCACGGTAAATTGATGCAAATCGTGCACAGGGAGTTCCACGAACGAAAGAGGCCGCTCATGGAGGTTCACGGAGGGCTGCAACTGCTCGCCGCACCTCTTCAGATCGCACTCGCCATCACGCCCCTGCTCTTCCTCAAGTACATCCCCTCTGAATGGCTGGTTCCAAACCGACTCCTCGAGGTGGCCATGATAGGGTACCTAATCGCACTCGCGCTGGTTCTCAGAGCCTTCCCGGGTTACTCGGAGAGGCTGGTGGGGCCGGCGTCGTCAATCCGCAGGTTTCTGGTGAATGTGACGAGAATCAATTGGATGTTCCCCGTTCTAATGCTATGGCTGGTTGGCAGGATCTTCGTCGGATTCGCATTCGGCTGGATGCAACCCGACCTTTCGCAGTGGCAGCAAATCGCATTCGAGAAGACGGTCATTGAGGCGTTCCTCCCAGTTGAGGTCGAAATTCCCGAGACCTCATTCCTCGACATGCTGGTCGCTCTCGCGGTTCTTCCCATGGCGACCTTCACCACCATGGCAGTGCTCGGTGGCGGGCGGGAAGACCTGCCAGATTGGTTGGTCGAAAAGGAGTCGCAGTGGGTCGACCTCGACGGTGACGGCGAAGATGGCGGGGGAGACGACGGTAGTGACGAAGACGAATCCGGTGAGCGCGACGATGACGGGGGGGCATTCGATTCCGAGGCAAGCGGGGCTGAGGCGACTGACTCCGACGAGGATGACAGCGATGGACTCGATTTGGCTGGAGCGCTCTCCAAAGCGCGTGGGCTGGTGCAGAAGGCGACGAAACCGTCGAATGACCGTGATGGCGAGTCTTGAGGGCCTGACGCCTAGGATTCCAACTCGCTGAGCAGCGGGTGACCATCGAGAATTAGGAGCCGGACTGTCCCGACCAACCCATCCGTCCTGCTGCGGCCGAGGTCGGGGCGAGCCTGGGTCAAGTGGACACTTCGGCAGGAACGGCAGCGGATTGCGGTCACTTCCCAGCGGACATCTGGCGAATCGCAGCAGTCGTTCTCGGCGCGGCGTATTTGGTCTACTTCACCAATGAGGCTCATCGAATAGGGGCCGGCGGGCAACTCGAGTGCCTGTTCGGGAAGGATGCGAGAGAGCATGGCCCAGCCGCCACCGATGAAGAGGCCGAATGCGATTGGGTCAGATTGCACGGAGAGCACGAACAATCCGAGCAGAAGCGGTAGCAGTGCGAACATGAACGAAAGTTGCCAAAGGCGGCGTAACAGGAGGAGTTGGGCAACCAGTTCAACATTGACCGGCTGGGCGTTCGGAAACGGGGTGAGGTTGGCCTCCATCGGGCGCAGCCTCGGAATGATGACCAACGGCAAGCGCGGCAGGTATAGGCCTACCAAAAGGGCCACTACAAACGAGAGCAGGACTGCAATCATCGACTCGCCGAGTCGGTGGACTCCTATCGCTCTAACTACTCGGCGAACAGTGCCCTCAGAAAGCCGCGGATTGCTCGGGCGGAGGCAGGTGCTTGATGCGTGTCAAGACTCCCTCCACGATGTCCATCGCCTCTGAAATCTTCTCAACGTCAATCGTGTAGGCGAAGCGAAGGTGTCCTTCACCAGCGGCTCCGAAAGCGGAGCCGGGAGAACAGACTACACCATCCTTGAGAATCTCGAGTGCGATGTCAACACTGCTCCAGCCGGGGACTGCGACCTTCGGAAAGACATAGAACGCACCCTCTGGAACATGACAGGAAACGCCCGGCATTCCGTTGAGACGCTCACAAATCAGGTCTCGACGCCGGCGGAAGGCATCCCTCATTTCGCTGGGGTAGTCCGGCGCCCTCTGTATGGCAGCCAGCACACCGTACTGCATAGCATCGGTCGAGCAGGCTGTGATGTAATACTGCAACTTGGTCATCTGCTTCACCACCTCTGCGTTCGGAGAGAGAATGTAGCCCATCCTCCAGCCGGTCATGGCGAAGGTCTTGGAGAAGGATTGGACCATCACCACGTTGTCGTAACCGGCACCTAGGAAGGAGACATGTGGTCGGTCGTAGATGATGCGGTCGTAAACCTCGTCAGTAATCACCCAGAGGTCGTTTCGACGGGCGAACTCGAGAAGCTCGTCTCTCTCTCGGGGAGTAATAGTGGCCCCGGTCGGGTTGCTCGGGAAGTTGAACACCACGGCCTTCGTACGGTCATCCACTAGGGCTTCCAAATCCTCGACGGTCGGTACAAATTCGTTTTCGAACGTGCAGGGATAGAAGCGGGGTTCTGCGCCAGATATCACCGCGTGTGGGCCGTACAACGGGAAGCAGGGGTCGGGAATCAGAATGTTGTCACCCTCGCTCAGGAACGCAAGGTAGGTGGTGAGCAGCGCGTTCGTGCCAGACATGGTCATGCAGACGCTGTCCGCTGTGAGGTTCGGTTCATACTGCTGCCAAATTCCCGCGATTGCCTCGCGCAGCGCGTGCAGGCCCGCGGTTGTGGTGTACTTGTTGTGACCCGCCTTCATCGCCTCGTGAAAGGCGTCGATTGCGACCGAAGGGGGCTGAAAGTCGGGCTCGCCGAGGCCGAGGTGTATCGCATCCTGACCGGCGAGATCGAACATCTTGCGAACGCCAGTTGGCTGTATCGCATTTGCTCGGTCGCTGAACTCGGCCATGTTCCGGCCAACCCGCTTTCACTATTAATTAGATGGCGGAGTTTGAGCGGCTCAGTCTTTCAGACGCTCGATTAGTTCCGACTTGTTGCCACTTACTGGTAGTCCTGAGGCGGAGAGACGAGACTTGAGTTCGGCGACCGTGAGACCTTCCAAATCTTCGTCAGGTGGCGGTTCAGTCACCAACTCAGCATCGAGAACCTCTGGTTGGGCGACGACGAGAGA
>DAVI01000108.1:16287-19388 GCA_002505495.1 Euryarchaeota archaeon UBA59
AGCAACATCACCAACATCGCGAAGATGAGCGTGTAGGTGAGGTATCCGGTGCCAGCCGCATCCATTCCGAGGCCGGTGCCCGCTACTGTCACTAGTGCTGGTAGTGAGCTCATCCCTTCAGAGGTGGCCCGAATCTCGACGGTTTGGTTGCCCTTTGCTAACCCATTCAAGTTGAGGACCACAGTCCAGTTGAACGCCTCTCCGGCGGACAGGTTCTCGGCGAATTCGTAGGTCGCCTCCGACCAAGCCCCCGTGCCGATTCTGAACTCCACCTTCTCGACGATTCCCTGTTGCCCCCAAGAGTGGCCGGTGATTGTCGCCGTAGAGCCATCGATGGAGAGGTTGAGGAAGTGGTTTTGCAGATATGGGTCTACTGCGCTACTCTGGTTCGTGGCGAACAGGTGCTGTGCCATGCTTACTGCGCCAAGAGCGTCAACCATGCCATACCCGAAGTCGCGGTTCCAGTAGGGGTCGAGGTCTGGTGCTGAGGCCGCGCCTCTGCGCTCTGCGGTCTGCTTGAGGACCTCCTTGATCTGCAGCGGGTCGAGGTCTGGATTGGCCTCAATCACCAGTGCGATGACGCCCGAGACCGCAGGGGCTGCGTAGGAGGTTCCGGAACCGCGCGGGGTGTACGAGTTGTCAGAGGCGTCCTGGCCGGGAACATTGTTGTTGCAAAAACCAGATGTCACGCACCCATAAGCTTGGATGATGTTGGTGCCAGGAGCACTGATTTCCGGCTTCAACTCGTTGTACGGGTTGCTGTCACCATTGTCCCTCCGAGGTCCCCGGCTGGAGTAGGATGCGACGATGTCGTCGCCCCTGTCGACCGTGTTCTGGTCGTCGGTCGCCCCGACTGTCACTGAGAGACTTGACGAGCCCATGCCGGAGAAGCCGTCGTTGTCTGGGCCATCATTGCCCGCCGCCACACTCGGAGTCACTCCCGCTTCAACAGCCTCGTTGAGGATTCTGCTGTGCATGTCCTCACCATCAGAGCCGCCGTTCTCGTGGCTGGTGATTCCCCATGAAAGAGAGATGATGTCGATGCCGGCGTTCTCGGCATCGGCACCCGGCCACTCCTTGTCGGCGTTGTCGATGATCCATTGGACACCGTTCATCGCCGACTCATAGAACTCCTGCTCGAGAAGGTAGTTCTCGAACGGCCCTGCACCGACATCGCTTCCGATTCGGACATCGATCAAAGAGGCGTCAGGAGCCGAGCCGGTGAAGTTGGACTGACTTCCATCCGCCTCAAGCCCCGTCGAACTGGCCATGCCCATGCAAGCAGTACCGTGCTGGTTGCCGTCGTCTGGGTCGAAGGAGCCGTCAGTCTCGCGACCGGGATTGTTGAGAACGCAAGCGGGATCAGTGTGCAAGTAGCAGACGGCGTCGTAACCGGCGACAAACTTGCCGACAAGACCCGGATGTTCGTTGTCAACTCCGGTGTCGGTTAGCGCGATGTTGACGCCCTTACCACTGACTCCGAGATCCCATGCACCTACAGGATACCAACTTGAGTTTCGAGCCTTGACTGCAGGGGTTTGGATATCGCCATAGAATACGAGTGTGCCATAGCGCTCAACCATCACAACGCCCTCAAGTTCTGCGAGCGCCCAGACATCGCTGGCGTTCACAGTCCCAAGCAACAGGGCGTCGACCGACTCTACAAGCAGATTGACCGAGTGGCCAAGAGACTCCACCGCCGCTTCGTCTGTCGAGGTTGGAGTGTGGTCGTAGGAGAGACCTACCTTGACCGGGCCAGTTGCACTTTCGAGAGAGTCGTGGATGGCATTGCGATTTGAGTCGAGGGTCGTGTAGTCCCACCACTCTACCTCTCCAAATGTTGGCATCGGTGTTTGAACTGGAGGGTTGAGTGAGTCGCCGGGCATCAGAAGTTGGGCGAAGTGGCCCGTGGGATGGGAGACTGGTCCAGCAGCCCCCAAGGATCCAACTAGCGGCAGGAGCATCAAGAGGGCGAGAGGGATGGCGACGGTTCGGGCTCGGCTCACGTAGGCGCGTGCGCGGGTGTTCCATGAAAACCCGACGCTGCCACAATCTGAGACTTTGGATGGTCTTGGGGATTCATTCAAATGCGATTCACGGGTGTCGAGCCGATGAGGAATGAGATATGACTGACGCACAATCGTACTATGACGGACTGCTTGCACAAGGACACACACCCGAGTCTGCAACACAATTCACACAGCAATACTACCCGGATTTCACCGCCTCGGCAGCTCCAGCACCTGCTCCCGCACCCGCTCCCGCACCCGCACCCGCACCCGCACCTGCACCCGCACCTGCACCTGCTCCTGCACCCGCACCAGACATGGCTGGACAGCCCGCAATGGGTGCCCCCGCACCAGGCGTGGTCGGCCAACCGGTGGACGGTGTGGCCACTTCTCTATCCAACTCTATGGGCGTGGCCACCCAAGGCAAGGATTGGATGGTGACCCTGCTTCTCTCAATCTTCGTCGGAGCACTGGGAATCGATAGGTTCTACCTCGGCTACACCGTTCTTGGGATTCTCAAGTTACTCACTGCTGGAGGATGCGGAATTTGGTGGTTGATCGACCTTATTCTGATTGTGACCGGCAGTATGACCGACGCACAGGGCAACCCTCTGGTCAAGTAATCATACGAGCAGGCTTAGCCAGCGGCTCCAGTAGAGCCAGGCGAAGACAGGAATTGTGAGGGTGAGCCATCCAAAATAGAGTAGTCTAGGAGTAGAAGGCATCAGTTTGACCTGTCTCGACCTCAAGTCTCGAATCGAGGAGTATAGCATCCAGATGAACGCCCCGTAGATGAGCGGTGAGCCGGGGTTGTAGTCGATTGCTTCAGCGAAGTCAGCGTGGGTTATCGAGATGAATGCCCTCGTCATGCCGCAGAACGGACACTGAACTCCGGTCAGGTGGAAGAGTGGACATAGGCTGGTTCCAGCCATCTTCGCAGGACTGAGAATCGCTGAGACGGTGAGCGCTCCTCCCGATACCACCGCCATAAAGGCGGCCGGAGAGCGAACCACGTCGTACATCGAAGTGTCAACCGCTGCTTTCTCATCCACAGTCGCACCGATACTGTGCGACGCCTTGAATTGAATCCAA
>DAVI01000046.1:0-3647 GCA_002505495.1 Euryarchaeota archaeon UBA59
TCCGACTCATCATCTTGGAGAGCGGGAGATGCGGTGGTTGCAGTTGCTACCGAACAGAGCAACAAGAGGGCAAACAGACCCAACACCGCCCAAGGGGCGGTGCAAATTCGACTACTGCCAACGGCGCCCATTGTGGTGCGGATTGCACCGACGGATATAGAATTGAAGGCGTCCCGCCTTGAATCAGAAGGGGGTTGAGTAGGTGGCAAATGGTGATGTCGAAGCGCCACCTTCCGGCGAGTCCGAACAACCATCCGAGTCATTGCTGCTTTCAAGCGGCTGGCTGCCGGAGTTGGCGACTCTCGAACAGACGCTGCTCATCCGAGCTGATTCAGACGACGAATCGGAACTCAACTTGGTGCAGGAGAGGGCGATAAGCGCGCCGAGCGGAAGCGTGGCGATTGCGGCCCACCGTTCAGCCTTGGTAAGTGAGGTGTTGCGGCCCCATCACACGAGGAATTACACGAGCCAGGAGGAGCATGTCGAACTCGCTTTCCAGTGGTGCGAGGAGCATCTGAAAAACGACGGACAGTCGCTCGCCGTTAGGTCACACCGCCAAGGTCTCCGACTTCCCGATTGGTCGGGCAGAGCCTTCGAGCAGGCACTAGGAGGCAGACTCCACGCAGCGGGTTGGAAGATCGACCTCGACTCACCAGACATCACCTTCAGAGTGATTTCTCTCAACCACGCCGGCGAGCCGGCCCTAGAGTCGTGGGAGAATCCGGTCATCGGATGGGGGGTGCAGGTGACAGGACCCTCCGACTGGGATGGCAGAACAGCCCCCAATCGCCCCTTCTTCAAACCGGTCAGCCTCGACCCCCGTCTTGCCCGTTCCATGGTCAATCTCGCCTGCCCGGCCGGTGGCCGAATCCTCGACCCGTTCTGTGGCACAGGAGGGATTCTCATCGAGGCGGCGCTCTCTGGATTGGAGGTCTGTGGAAGCGACTTGGATGAGCGCATGGTGGAGGGTAGCAGGCAGAACCTTGAGTGGGCCCATTCCACACATGGAGCAAATCGTGAGTCGGAGGTGAGACTGTGCTCCGCCACCGAGGCGGCTAGTGGATGGGAGGGCGAGTTCGACGGTTTCGCGTTCGACCCCCCGTACGGCAGAAACTCCTGGAAATCGGAGGACGGCTGGGACATTCTCATTCAGAGTCTGCAGCAGTGCAGCGCCTTGGCCAGCGAAGGTGCGAATCTGGTCACCCTGCTCCCCTGGTCTCCCGACGCCACCGACATCGACCTGTTCGATGATGAATTAGAACACCCGGAGGCCATCACCTTCGGAAAACAGTGGTTGGAAGTTCTCTTCGCTTTGGAGGATGCCGGCTGGTATCTCGACGCCTATGTCCATGTCCCGGTACACGGCAGTCTCTCCAGACTGCTCATCACCTGCCAGAACAACTCGCTGGATTGAGTGGTTGTAGGGGATGGCTACGCATGGCCCAGCAAGGTGGTCATGAGTCGAAGGAGGTTCCTATTGGAGTGGGCGATGCAGGATTTGAACCCGCGTCGACGGGTTCGAAGCCCGTCAGGATATCCAGGCTACCCTAATCGCCCAATGAGCCGCCGACTCGGGCATATCCCTTGAAGGCGACGGCTGAGAGCGGAGGGTGATGGCGGCGGAATGGGAGCGGAGCCCCTGCTTGGAGCGGGGCTGCAGCAAATGTTGTCGAGAAACCGAGATGCCGCTGACCAGGGCTGACATTTCGAGGATTGAGGCGCTCGGCCACAAACTCTCATTTTTCACCGTCGTGCACACAGACGGGAGTGTACGGTTGGCGAACTCAAGGGAGACCAAGGCGTGCGTTTTCCTCGATACGGAATCTTCGGATGTCGATGCGCCCGGAACCTGCTCACTTTGGCAGGACCGCCCCGAGGGATGCAGAATCTACCCTCTCATCTTGGATGAGTTGGATCAGCCCTTCCTCGATGAGCTATGCCCTCATCGTGATGAGTTCCCCCTGCCACCGGTCGGCTTGCGAGGTCGCCTGCTGATGCTCTCCGACATCTTGGATGGAGAGGCCATTTGACCGCCGTTGCAATGGGAGCAGAAATTCATTCAGCCGGTGGTTGGGAATTCAGCGCCAGATTTGCAGCGTGTCGTCGCCACATTCAGTCTCTTCAGCGAGTGTGAGTCCTGCGTGGTTGAGTCGTTCAGCGTTTATTCCACCGTCAAGTCCCTCACCTAGGTCCACATCGGCCTTGAACAGATAGACTTCGTCGACCAGTCCTGCATCTAGGAACCTGCACCAGACATCCGGGCCGCCCTCGACCATTAGCCGTTGAATCCCCCTGTCCCCGAGCATGTCGAGCAGTTGTACAAGGTCAACGCCCTCTTCGGAAGAGCCTAGATGGGAGTGAAGGCAGACCACCTCCGCCTGCAAGCCTGAACTCTCTCCCACAGAGTGGAAGATGACCGTCTCACCAGCATCCGAAACGAGATTGCAGTCAGTAGGCGTTCTGAGCCCCCTGTCGAGAATGATTCTCAGTGGCTGCTTTCCCTCACCCAGTGGCACACGCCGAACGGTGAGTTGCGGATTGTCCCGAATCACCGTGTTGACTCCGACCACCACCGCATCACACCTTCTGCGCAGTTCGTGAACCGCGTCGAGTGACTCTTCAGAGGTGAACCGGCCAGGTGCTTCATGTTCCGAATCGACTCGACCATTCCTGTCAATCGCCGCTTTCATCGTCACCAGCGGCCTTCTGCGCTCGCACCAGCGCATGAAGGGCGCCATCTGCTGTCGCGCCTCGGCTTCCATGAGCCCCTGCCGCACATCGATGCCCGCATTTCTCAGATAGTCGACGCCACCCCCCCTGACAGTCGGATTGGCATCTTCTGCCGCGATGACAACCTTGCCGACTCCAGCCCACAACAGCGCCTCGGTGCAGGGCGGTGTTCGGCCGTGGTGGTTGCACGGCTCAAGAGTGACGTAGGCGGTAGCTCCCTGTGTCGGAATCCCGTTCGCTTCTGCATCGGCAATCGCCGCCTGTTCAGCGTGCAGGTCACCCAGGTGGTCGTGCCACCCTTCCGCAATCACTTCGCCATCACGCGCCAGGACACAGCCGACAGGTGGATTTGGGGAGACTTGGCCTTGCCCTTGCTCAGCCAGTTCCAGCGCCCGCGCCATGCAGACATGGTCGAATTCGTCCCACCCAACAGCGCTCATCCACCAACTCCGAGCCGCCCGTTCCATTTGGTGATTCGCACGACCTCCATCCGCCGCACGGTTTGAATGCGGGGTCCCTCTTCCCGCGCCATGCCCCGCTTCGCATGCATTGTCAATCCAGCCGGCCGCGACGGCCGCTCTCTCAAGCGTTGGAAGGCTGCCGAACCCGCCCTCACAGCAGCGGGAATTGAATTCGAGACCCACTTCACAGAAGGGGTCGGCCACGCCAGCGAACTATCCCACTCGCTGCGCGACCGAGACGACATCGACCTCATCGTCGCCTGCGGCGGTGATGGAACGGTCCACGAGGTCGCCTCGGGCATGCGGGGCTCCTCCACCCCACTCGGCATCATTCCCGCCGGCACCGGCAACGATGTCGCCCGCGCCCATGGAATATCACTCAAGAAGATAGATGCCATCGTCGACATACTGCTCAACGGGACCAATCGCCACGTAGGTGCCTTTCGATTGCAGGGA
>DAVI01000046.1:3726-5346 GCA_002505495.1 Euryarchaeota archaeon UBA59
GGTGAGCCAGACATTGAGGGAAGGGTGGTTCGGTGGGTCTTCCTAGAGTCGGATTGCGGGGTCACCTCGGCAACAGCCCGGGCCAAACTCCGCCGCGGAAAATGGATCAAGGGTTCAATCAAGTACACCTATCTCGGCCTCACCGAAATCCTGCCGTGGAAGAAGAAGATGGCCTGGGTGAAGATAGACGACAACCCCGGAGAGGTCGTCGATTTCTCGATGCTCGCGGCCACGACCACTGAAATGTTCGGTGGTGGCTACCGAGTCTGCCCCGGCGCCTCTCCGACTCTTGAACATGGCCACTTGTGCCACGCATGGGGACTCACGAAAATCCAGATGCTGATGTTGATGGGGCCGCTAAAGAAGGGCAAGCACATCGGTAAATGGGGCATCGAATTGAAGCCCTGTTCGCGGCTTGAAATTCGCTCCATCGGTGATGACGGTAACCCGAATGACGCCTCGCATGACCCTCCACTCATCGTGCAGGCTGACGGTGAGCCATGCCTCCAAACGCCCGCCTTGCTGGAGTTCCACCCCCGCCAACTATGGATCAGGGGAGCCAACCAAGTTCCGTGGGATGTCTGAACTGAGGCTCGAATGGCCCACAAGGGTCCGGACTCACAAGGGCCGAGCCCGCAACATGCCGGGTCAAGCGTTTTACCCGCATGCTGAGGCCCTCGAGTATGGGTGAAGAGAACGGCGGCCTTACTTCTCAATTTAGGAGGTTATCATTAATGATGAAATTAGTAGTTCTTGCATGTGTAGAAATTGCAATCCTGTTAATCTATCTAGCAATTGATTTGGTACGTTGAATCAATGGGGCCCCTTTGCTTCAGGGGTTTAGACTCACAAGAGTCTATACCCTTCAGAGGGAAAAGTCGGAGAAATCCTCGTCATCGGTCACATCTGTCCCTCGCTTGACCGGTTCCGGCTCAGGCTCAGGCTCAGGCTTCTTCTTGGCGGAGCGAGTCTTCCTCACCTTCGGCTTGGCAGCCTCTCCCTTTTCCATCGTCATCGAACCTGTCTCAGCGGAATCTGGTGGAGTCTGTTCTCCGCCACCACCGCCTCCTCGGCCACCGCGGCGGCTTCGCCGACCACCTCGAACCCAGCGAGCCTCTTCCTCGATATCGGCCTCCTTCTCAGCGATCTGCTCGTCCATGGAAATAGATTCATCAGTTGTGACCACCCCTCCACTCTCGACCCCGCGAACGGAACGGGCGTCTGGTCTGTTGCTTGCTCGTAGGACCGAGTCTATGTCGAAGTCGTCCAATTCCACCTCGGGCTTGGTTGAGAGCTTCTCCGCCTTGACCACATCCGCTTTGGCTGCCTTCACATCAAGTCCCCTGCCAGTCTCGCTCTCGATGTCCTTCAGCACTCGAGAGATGTCCTTCTTGACTCCTCTAGCGGCAAGGAGTTGCGCCTCTGTGAGAAGTTCCTTCGCAGTCATCTTGGCACCTCGGCGAATCATTCCGGTGGAGAGCAGGAAGAGGATGACTGCACCACCAAAGGAGAACAGGATGAGCAGGATGTATGCTGCGCTGCCAATCGGGCTTACTGAAAATGCATCGTAAGGTTCAGATTCGCTAATCACTCCATGTTCGCCCAAGGTGATTTGCGTGA
>DAVI01000046.1:5460-8917 GCA_002505495.1 Euryarchaeota archaeon UBA59
ATCGCTGAGGAACCACCCTTTCAGGGAGATTTTTTGATGTGCGTCGAGCGCTCCGAACCCCTTCAAAATTTCTTCGTTGGCCGGAATTAGTCCAACCACAGCCCAACCACTGTGAGGGAAATTACTGGAACTGCTCTCCCCCGGGGGTATCGCTTTCACCCCCTCAGTTGGATTTACCCATTTTACTCCAAGCAACCGTTCCTCAGGAGATTCCGCGTCGTCGTATGCGTTCAGTTGGATGATGACTGCTGAGACGGACATCTTCTCCGCGTTGCTCCCTATGTCAACACCATTCGGAAAGTGGTTGGTTCTGGTGAGCCAACCTTCTATGAGAACAGGCTTGCTGTTGTATTCCTTTTTGATGTTGCCTTCTGAATCACATCCGGCGAGATTGACGACAGCATTGTCGATTGAATTATCTCCGAGCTGAGTGGAGAGTGTTGCCGTCTTCGCTGAGCTGTCATAAGTCACCTCGATGCCATCCTCTCCCCACTCTGCAAGGTCGGGACTGACGCATCCTGCAAGGCTGAGTGCCGAGACCAGCATCAACGCGAGGAGGGGTCGAGAGACTACCGTCACGCTATTCGGCAGAACAGCCGGAGTTGATGACGCTTTGCAGCAGCAGAAGTCGGGCGTACCTCTAGTGCAACAACCAGTTCCGTCACCAGGGCTCACTCACCAACGAGTGTCTGGACGTCCTCAAGGAATTCGGTCGCCGACCAGTCTGCACCGACATAGGCGATTTTCTTGTTGCCAGCTCTGTCGATGATGTAGGTGATAGTGTTGTGACCTACAGTATACTCCCCTGCAGTCCCATCTTCCTCGGAGTGCTCCCCCTCAGTTTCGTTATCGGAGTGGTGGTCGTCGCCGTCAAGGTGGTCATTGGCAACGGCAATCCCCCATGAATTCCATGTTTCCTGTAGCAGGGTGTGGTTCTCACTGGTGAGGTGGGGCCAGTCATAACCTCTCTCAACCGTCCATTCGAGAAGGTGGGCAGGGGTGTCCCGCGCCGGGTCAGTCGAGATGGAGATGAAGGCGACCTGAGATGAGCCGTCGCCTAGTTGACTCTTGACATAGTCCAAGTTTCCCTCAATGACGAGACAGACGTCCGGGCAGTGGGTGTAGGTGAAGGCGACGATCACCACTTTTCCAGAAAAATCAGAGAACGAAACCTCGTTGCCGTTCTGGTCTGTCAGGGTGAAGTCCGCGGCAGCCAGGGGGGGCTCATACTCCAAGCCATGATAGTCGACCTCGGAAGTGCCATCGCTCTCTTCGATGCATCCGGCGACGAGGATTCCCATCGCCAGCAGTAGGACAGAGGTCTTGCGCATGGAACCGGGCGGTTTCAAAACCCGTTTATCACCTTCGCACCTCCGCTCCCCAATGGGGAAGAGGAAGGCGCGGACGGAGAGATTCGAACTCCCGCGACACAAGGTCACCGGATTTCAAATCCGGCGCGATACCAGGCTATGCGACGTCCGCAGCGAACCGTCGAGTCAGCCCCTCTTCATCAAACAACGGGTCGCCACTCGCTGTGTCAATCACGGCGTGGTTCAGTAGCCGGGTGGACGGCACCAAGCGGGAAGGGCGTCGGGAGAGCCGGGCGAGGTCAGTCCGATGAAAATCACCATCAGGATGATGAAACCTGCTGGGAAGAGTGCGGTCAGTGTCAGAATGTTGGAGTCATCCTGCATTCTCAAGTGCATGAACACACCTGCAATTCCGAGGAATTTCACCACTCCAATCGATACCAAGACGAATATCACCATCTGAGTAGTAATCAGTTCTTGCACCGATGCAGCAACTGCCCCGACCTCAACGGCGGTCAGAACCATCAGCATCCCGAAGTTCAGATTGTAGACATCTTTTCCGAATATTGTGTGACTCATTTTCATTCCTCCCTAATACAGATAGAACGCCGGGAAAACCAGCACCCAGACCAAGTCGACAAAGTGCCAGTAGAGACCGAAGTACTCAATCGACACCGCGTTCGAAGGGCCATACCCTCCATTGTGCGCCTTCCAGGACATGTAGGCCAATCCAATGATTCCGCCAAGGACGTGGACTCCGTGGGTTCCGGTGGTGACATAGAAGACGGAGGCTGACAACCTCAGATTGACCCCCTCCAAAACCTCGTGCCCTCCAGCACCGTGGAATGCGTACGCCTCGTTGTAAATCGAGAAGTGGTCGTCTCTCAGGCTTGGGGCATCGAACGGACCGACATGGAAGCCGAAGAACCACTCGATTATCTTCAGTGTGATGAAGAGGGTGGCTAGCGCCATTGTTGCAAGAAGGTAGTTTCTCACCTTTCGGCTGCGCACGTCGTGTTCGAGGTCGGTGCGGTGTGCGGTCTTGAGTGCCATGACCACTGTGAAGGAAGAGACGATGAGCGCGAAGGTGTTGATTGCGCCGGGGACCAAAGTGTCGGGCAGTCCGATGCCGCCGAGACTTATTGTCCACGATTCGGAGTGGGAGCCTGCGATGAAGTAGGAGGCAGGCACCCAGCACACATCCCCTGGGCTGAATGGTAATCCTGAGGAGGTGATGCTGTGGTTGTCGAGAATTGCTTGGCAAGACTCGATTCCGAGTCTGTAGCGGATGTAAGTCGTGAAGAGGCTGCTGAAGATCATCATCTCAGACCAAAGGAAAATCCACATTCCGACCTTTCGCATGTCGATGTTCTGGAATGGGACACCGGTCGCCTTCGGCTCGTAAGTGCCGTCAAACGAGTAGTCCTGCCGCCACCAGACGATGAGACCTGCGAAGAATATTGACAACCCGACTAGGATCATCGGCAGAGAACCGGCGTTGAAGTCGGTGCCGTTCCTCGCCTCGTTCATCACGAAGGTGCCGGCGAAGGAGAACAGGAAGACGCCGACGCCAAGTGACATGATGACTGGCGCCCAACTGTTGTGCGGCGCACCATGCTCCCAGTCGTGTGGCCCCCAGGCGCTGGGATGGTCGTGGTCATCATCGTGAGAGTAATTGCTCAATCCGTCACCTCCTCGTAGTCGTCAGGAACCATCAATTTCATCAGCCAGTTCCCATCGCCCTCGGCATGCTCGTTCATGTCGATGAGCGTCGGAATCTCATCGAAGGAGGGGGTCGGCGGAGGCGACGAGACCATCCACTCGAAGGACCAACCGCCCCACGGGTCGGCAGGCGCCTTCTGTCCATTGAAGAGAGAGGATATCATGTTGTAGACCATGATGAGAGCTGAGAGACCGAAGACGAAGGCACTGATGGTGATGAACATGTTCCAGTCAGCGGCCTCAGGAGGAAGCGTACCGATGACATCGCTGTACTCATTCGCCTGGATGAAGTAGGTGTGATGTCGGCGGGTCATGCCCCACAGACCGAGCTTGTGCATCGGCCAGAATAGGCCAGTGTAGCCAATGTAGGCGATTAGGAAGTGAAGCACTCCCAGCCGCTCGTTCAGCATGCGGCCGGTCATCTT
>DAVI01000046.1:9063-9851 GCA_002505495.1 Euryarchaeota archaeon UBA59
ATTCCTCCCAAGGTGAAGGTGATGAGGAAGCCGAGCGCCCAGAGCGTGTGGGTTCGATAGACGAGCGAGCCGCCATGCATGGTCTTTAGCCAATTGAAAATCTTGATACCCGTCGGGACCGCGACCGCCATTGTCGAGAGCATCATGAAGAAGCGTAAGCCGGGCGACATGCCGCTGGTCAGCATGTGGTGCCCGTAGACGATGAACGCGACGAGTCCGATTACTGCCATCGCGTACACCATCGACTTGTAACCGAAGATGGCACGTCTGGCGCTAGTTGCCAGCACCTCAGAAACGATGCCGAACGCCGGCACGATGACGACGTAGACCTCCGGGTGTCCGAAGTACCAGAACAGGTGAGCCCAGAGCAGTGGATCGCCTCCCGCAGCGGTATTGTAGAATCCCGTGGCAATCGTCCGGTCGAGGAAGGCTTGGATGAGGCCGATGCCGAAGGCTGGAATGGAGATGAATAGCATCAGCACGCTGATCAGAATCGACCAGGTGAAGAGCGGTATCTGGAGCCAGCCCACCCCCGGCGCTCGCATGGTCGCGACCGTGGCGATGAAGTTGATCCCCGTCAGTGTGGAGGACGCTACCAGCATGATTTGTCCGGCCAGCCACATGGTGGCTCCCGGATGGGTGCTCCCCCAGGTGGTGATTGGCTGGTAGCCGGTCCAACCGACATCCGCACCAGCACCACTGAACACGCCCGAGAGGACGAGGGTTGCCGAGACCGGCTGCAGCCAGAACGACATTGCGTTGACCCGCGGGAAGGCGAGGTCCTTGGC
>DAVI01000046.1:9999-12193 GCA_002505495.1 Euryarchaeota archaeon UBA59
AGGAAGTCGTTTCCGGGCGAAGAGAGTTGCACTCTCATCATCAGAGCGATGACACCGCCGACGAGGAAGAAGAACAGACCCTGAATGAAGTAGAGTGTCCCGATTCGCTTGTGGTCAGTGCTGGTCATCCAACCAGCAATCCATGGGGCGAAGGTCTCCCAACTGAATGATTCGGGGTTCTTCTGGTAGAATACGTAGGTGACCGAAATGACGAGTAGGATGAACACGAGAAGCATTCCTGACATCAGGACGGTGAGGCCTCGTGCCTGCTCCAGCATCTGGTCACCGGCTCCACCTGCAGCTGAGACCGAGTAAGTCGCCAGTGCCCAGTGGTCGTCACTACTAGCCTCGTCGTCACCGTTCACCGAGTTGACCGTCAAGCGGAATTCCGCATTACCACCGGAGGGTGCGGTCCAGTCGGCAGTCCAACTCTGTTGGTCATTGCCTACCTCATCGTGAGTCAAGTCGCCAGCCAATATCTTGGTGAACTCGTCGGTTGGAGTGAGCGTTCCCTTGGACACTACGAGGTTGAATCCGCCGGTGTTTATTCTGTCAGGGACTGCGTCCTCAGCGGGCCCTCCTGTGAATCCGAAGGTGAGGCTGTAGGTCACATCCGCCTCGTAGGTGTCGGGCAGCGCACTGCCATTGGCGAGGGTCAGGAAGGGTGAGACATCACTGCTGGCGCTGCCCGAGTGGCAGGAACAGCCGGCCGGGACATTGTTGATTCCCGTGGGTCGAGCGTCGAGCGCCGGTGCCAGCATGAGCGCAACGACCAGAATGCCGAGGAATGCAATTGTCCGGTAGTTCGCCTTCATCTTGCACACCTCAGTCATGTACCACCAGAATGCCGGTCATGTAGGCGTGGTCGTCGCCACAGTACTCAGCACAGTCGATGAAGAACTTTCCAGTCATGTCAGGGGTCACCCAGATGGCGGTGTAGATTCCTGGAACGGCGTCCTCTTTTGCACCCCATTGGACGAAGAAGGGAGAGTGGACGACATCATTGGATGTGGTGTTGAATCGGTAGACCATGTCCTTCTTGACGATGAGAGTGGTAAGCCCGGTATCAGAGTCGACACCAGTGTCGCAGAGGTCGACATCCAATTCACCGCAGTCAAAGATCCAGAACCACTGCTGACCTGTAATTCCAACTTCGTAGTAGTCCACCCCTTCGACTCCCACCGTGTCAGGGTCAGGCCAGACCTCTGAGGTCGGTTCGATTGAGATCCACGCCAAGTACACGATGAGGATTGACGGGATGATGATCCAAGTCCACTCAAGAAACGCGTTGTGATAGTGCTTCGGGAACACGCCGACCTGAAGGTCGTCGATGTTTGGTACCTCTCCATCCTTGGAACGGTAGTAGAATGTGTGGTGGATGAGCCATCCGAAGGTGATTACTCCGACGAGCACCGACCAGTCCCAAAAGATGTCGAACAACTCGTTGTACGGAACCCCTCCAACAGCCATGGCAATACCTCTTGGGCCGGCCCGTGATGCGGTCCGTAGTTAAGCGTTGTCAGCCGCCCCTATGGGGCGGTGCGAAGGGGGACTCTCACCCTCATTCCCAAATGCCTCGTCAGCCCCGCCAAAGGTTGAATTGATAGGGCGGGATGGTGGGGCGAGGAAGATGCGCGCACTAGTGGTCGAGGACAACGCCGTCAACGTTCGTTTGATGTTGGCTCTCCTGAAGGCGAAGGGCATAACCGAGGTCGAGATTGCTGAAGATGCAAATCAGGCGTTTGAGGCGCTTCAGACGGGTGCCTTCGAATTAATTTTCATGGATGTGCAACTTCCGTGGACAGACGGTCTACAGTTGACCACAGCCATCCGCGACCACCCTCTCGTGCGAGATTCCCGAATAATCGCGGTGACCGCATTCTCCACACCTGAAGACCGCCGGAAGGCGTTCGATGCTGGGTGTGATGCCTTCGTTCCAAAGCCGGTGCGGAGTGAGGAGCTGTTTCGAGTCATCGATGAGCAACTTGCCCTCCGAGAGGGATGAATGACCGCGGCACTTTCAGCCGACCGCCTCTTCGGAGCAGTGTGGATGGGAATCCAAGCCGTTGGGATGAGGTCGTGACCGAAGCTTCCGACGGCTCTGTCGCGCTGAGTATCGAGTTGCAACCGGGCGCAAGTTCAGCCGCCGTCGTCGGAATTAACGAGTGGCGAAAGCGACTGCAAGTCCGAGTCA
>DAVI01000046.1:12323-12712 GCA_002505495.1 Euryarchaeota archaeon UBA59
GGGCGTCAGTCATCGCATCGTTGGAATTTGCAATGGAGGGTTGAGATGGCTTCCGGAAATGACTGGATCAAGAGTCGGGCGAAATCTGCCGGACGCCCAGACCGGGAGGTGAGATTCGAAATAGCGGGGCGGGCACTTGGGGAGGCTCGCAGGCGAAACCGGGAGGCTCCTGTTCCCGACCCTGCTGGTGACTCTGCTGATGGTGGAACAGCCGTGGTGGGGGAAGTACACGGCGCTGGCGCTGGTGGCTCGGGTTGCCCCATTCTCGTCGAGGGAAGAAAGGATGTGGTGGCCTTGCGAAAACTCGGATTCAGCGGCATCATCGAGAAGGTGAATCGAGGTTGGAACATGCCTCGTTTAGTCGCCTACCTCTATGAGCAGTACGGCAC
>DAVI01000046.1:12826-13563 GCA_002505495.1 Euryarchaeota archaeon UBA59
GAGATTGCTCGCTGCTTGAAGCCTGAGGGGCGGACCGTCGAAGGGCTGGCGGCACACGCTCGTGAACTGAGAGTGTTCATCGATGAACGGGACATCGATGGTGCTGGTGAGGAGGAGTGACCACTAACTGCCGCGGCAGCCAACACTAGAGGCATGGAAGGATGTCATCACTCAAGGCGCACTACGACGCGGGCTGAGAGCTCCGCTTGAAGTCCCTCTCGGATTTTGTCGAGGTGGAGGATTCGCTCATTCAACTCTCGAATCAGCCGCGCAATCAGTCCACGTTTCATGTTCAACCAGCGGATATCGACCTCGGTGTCGTTGTTGCGCGCTTTGAATCGGGCCGCCATTATCTGCTCCTGCTCCCTCTCGATTCGACCCATCCAAGAGCGCTGGACGTTGTGACGAAGTTCAGCCAGCAGTGGTGCGAGCCGCGCCTGTTCGTCTTCCAAAAGCCAACCGTGTAGATTGTCGAGAGATTCTTCCAAGGCCTCCTCTTCACCATGCTCAAAGGTCACGAACTCCAATTCATCTAGGTCCCTCCACGCCGCTTCCGGCTGTTCTACGACTGGAAGTCCGTTCTCGTCGAATAGTAGCCAACGGCGTACCGCGTGACGGTTGAGTGCACTCACCGTCCAATCTAGGCAGATGAGGGTGCGCGCTTCGGCGGGCCAACTTTCGGGCCTCTTGGTGGCGAGTCGATGTGATGGGGAAATGCCGGCCGCCCGCCAACCAGG
>DAVI01000046.1:13623-17400 GCA_002505495.1 Euryarchaeota archaeon UBA59
ATGAGGGGGTGCCAAGGGGCGAGTTGCATGAGGCCGAATGCCTCGCGAGCCTCTTCGCTGCCGACAGTGAATCTGATGATGTTCGCACTGCCACTGGAATGACATCTCTCAAGTTCGTCGAGCCAGCCGACTGTAAGGGCGTCTACGCGCATCGGGTCCCTCGCTCGCTCGACTAGAGTGTCGATTGATGAGCCGCTTAACTTGAGGTGCCACTCACCCTTGTGTCGGTAGAGTCTAGCCGCCGGGTCGACCATGCTGAGACGGGCTCTCACCCATTCGACAAGGTGTTCGGTTTCGATTCCGAGCTCCAACCTTTCGGCCTCTTCTCTCAGTTGCCGAATTCCCGGGTCATTGCCAAGCCACTCTCTCTCCTCAATCGCCCGTTCGGTGAGCCACCGCTCCCTCTGCTGGAGAAGGGAGGCGACGTCGTTACGCCCGGTATTCGGCTGTGCCGCGGAGGAGAACTGCTCCGCCTCCCAAGCTTCCACCATGTGTACGCCACCTTGACCCAAGGGGCGACCCATCGGCTGTCGCAGTTCGTTTTGCGCCACCAGTCGCATCGCCTTGCCGAGCATCGGGTCGAGCATTCCGATGGAGTCCTCGAAAAGCCGGATGCGTCGGTAGAGTCTGTTGAGAATCGCTGCGTCGATCGTACCTTCGACAGCGAGGTTCAGGATTGTAATCACCTCTGCCTCCTGGCCGAATCGGTCGAGTCTGCCGATTCGCTGTTCGATGCGCATCGGATTCCACGGCAGGTCGTAGTTCACCAGTCGATGGCAGTGTTGTTGGTCGAGCCCTTCAGAGCCGACCTCACTTGACAGCAGTACATCGAATTCACCGTTGGCGAATTGGTACCTGAGTGTCTCTCTATCGACCATCTTGGTGCTACCACTCAGAACCTCGCAACTGACTCCATCCTCGGTCAGCCTCGCCTTGAGATGGGCGAGTGTGCCCCGGAAGTGGCTGAACAGGAGAACGCCTCCATCCTGGTCATCGTCCAGAGAGGCGAGTAACCAAGTTCGGAACGCCTCGTACTTTGAGTCAATGTCACCCAAATCCTCGGCGGCGTCAATCAGTTCGTCGAGGTCCCCGAATCTGTTCAGGAGTCTGTGTTCCGCCTCCCGCATCGTCGCGTCGTCGAGTTCATCACCGCCCTCGGCACCGAAGTCGAGGGCGTTGCGCGCCGCGTCTCGCAACTGCGTCTGAACATGTCTGGCAAATGCCGGAAGCGAACTACTCGCCATCCTCTCCGGTATCACGAGCGCCCAGTCGAATCGGTCGGAATCCGGATGACGCAACTGCATCAATCGCCAGGTCCATCGCCTCGCCGCCTCGTAGAGCCGCCACTCGACGGGTGTCATCGCCACATCGAGCGTAATCGCCTCCCTGCGGGCGAGCCGCAAGTCGAGGTCACGCCGTCGAGTGCGGACCACCAATTCGTTGAGTGGTCGCAGTTCCCGAATCAGGTCGGCAACCTCACGTCGCCTCTCATCGACCCGGTTGCCAACCCAACCGAGTGGGTCAGCACAGATGTCGCGGGCAGCCTCTAACCTCGGGTCTCCGGAAAACCCGGGTGTCACAGCAAGAGCGTTCAGTGCGTTGAGAGCCCCTTCGAGGTCCGGTTCTGTGAGTGAGGTCGCATTCAGAGCGGTGTTTAGGAACCCCATAGGCCGCATCGTCCGCTGGAATGAGCCGTGGTCAGGCCATCTGTCGGGGGCGAGCAGTGAGAGTTGCACCCACAGTTCCTCGTTTGAGAGGTTGACTGGAGTGGCGGTCAGGAAAAGCGTCTGCTTGCTGTGCAGCGTCAGCAGTTGAACGGCGTCGTGAAGTCGGCTGCGCGGGTTTCTGCAGTGGTGTGATTCGTCGATGATGGTCAGCAGAAATTCGGGTGGGCCCTCATCCATCAGTTCCTGCAGCAGCTTCGCCTGTCTCAGGATTCCATGGCTTGTCACGACGACGAGTGGTTCGCCCTGCTTGATTCTCTCGAACGCGAGTCTCAACTTGGCACCGGTGTCAGCTTCGTAGCCGAGCAGATCACAGCGGTGGAACATCTCTTGCAGCCATTTCAGACGGAGTCCGCCAGGAACCGCCACCAGGACTCCGCCACTCTCTCCGATTGCGTGCAGTCGCCTCAGAACATGTAGCGCAGAGATGGTCTTTCCAAGCCCGACCTCATCCGCAATCAGCAATCCACCCCAAGAACTCGATGCCAGTCGGGCGGCTGGCAGATGTTGGTGGTGCTGGTCCTGCCAGCGGCCGAACCGGAGCAGTGGACAGGAGTCAGTGGCAGGATATCGAATGTCCAAATCTCTGCGTAGCAAAGCCCAATCGGCGCGGTTCAAAACCAGCCGCTCTTCGCTGCTCTCCTCACTGCCCTGCTCGTCCAACAGAGAACCACGGTCGAGCGACCGTTCTTGAAGGTGTGCGGCGGATAACGCTGAGATACTCGTTTCAAGGCCAATTCAGGAGCTTAGGTGAAAATCCCCTTGGAAGGCGAAAACCTACTCAGGAGGCAGCGTGACACTCATGTCCTTGACCGTATTGAGCGCCACATGGGTGACTGACCTCTCAATCCCCTCGACGGAGAGCACAGTCTTCGTGAAGTTGTCCAAATCGTCCCTGTCGGTTACTCTCGCCACCACCAGACTGTCCATCTCGCCGGTGACGTCGTAGACCGCGAAGACGCGCGGGTCGGCAGCGATTTCCCTCTGCACTTCAAGCAGTCTTCCCTTGACGATTCGCAAGCCGACTACGACGGTCATCTCCCAGCCAATCTTGTTCGCATCAAGCACCACAGAATAGCCCTTGATGACCCCCCCATGCTCCAATTTCGAGAGCCTGTTTGCGACCGTTCCAAGAGCCACTCCGATGCGCTCCGCGAGCTTCCTCATGGATAGTCTGCCATCCTCTTGCAACGCCTCAATCAACTGCCTGTCAATATCATCAAACATGGTAACCACCTCTGCCGGACTTCCCACGTCCAGCAGTCAGCACTTGAACATTTACCGAGGTTTTCCGGGTGCGCGTTGTTCAGTTGACCACCCACCCATCCAAAAAGGGGGCTCATTCCAACGCTCGTTCAAGATTCGCCGCGCGGAGGTAATCGAAGGTCGAGCACCCAACCGCCGAGTTCCTCGACGTCCACTTCCCAGCGGGTCAACGCTTCGGGGGTCTCATCTCCCGAGCATCTCAGTCGTACTCTGAAGGTGCGCTCCTCACCCGCGGCCAACCTCTGTCCGCGTGGTGATTTCGCAATCCTCCACGGTGCATCGGCGTGGGCTCCCTTCAGCACCATGTCGTGCTTCCCGGCGCGCACCAGAACAGTCGCCTGCCACTCCCCCTTCACCAGTTGCAATCCGCCGCTGATGTGGGGCAGGCCGACCTCGCGACTCCGCTCGGCGAGCACAATCACTGCAAACCCAGCAAGCAATCCGATTCCAACCACGATGAAGGGGACGGCTTCGCCCGTGGGTGGCACTGAACTAGGGGTGGCAACCCGGGATTTGGTGGCGGCGAGAATTGAGTTGTTGAGGTCGTCGACGAGCAGCGCGACTACATTCAGTCGCCAGATGTCTTCGTTGGTGAACGGAACGCCATCCTCTGTCAGGCGGGAAGATTCGATTGTGTAATCCCACTCGGTAAGATTTCCAGCGTCGTGGAAGAATGCCGATGACCAGTGGTAGTGATGGACCACGAAATGCGAATCGAGTCCACCCTCGTCGCCGTGGTCAACCGTCACCATCAAGCGCAGGTTGACCGACGCCGGCAACTCTTCCA
>DAVI01000046.1:17519-18972 GCA_002505495.1 Euryarchaeota archaeon UBA59
TCGCCTCCGAAAGGGCTCGCCTCCTGCCATCCAGTGCAGGGTTCCGCGCCCAGTGCCGCCGCCCGCTGGTCGGCCGACAGCGTACCACCTTCGCCGACCACCCAGACCAGTTGGATGACCTCATCATCGGTGATGTGTTGGTACCAGCCGTCACATCCCGATGCCGGCTCGAACCACTCTCGGACGGGCTCTCTCTCAGCCGCTGCGGCAGAGCCGAGTTGGCTGAGTAACAGGCTGGCGATCAGGAGCGCGAGGAGCGAGGAGGGCAGTGCTGTTCGCTTCACGATTCCAACTCCAATCCAAGCGCCACACCGAGAAGGTGTCGCTCGCCGTCGGGGAGCATCAGAGTCAGCCGCTGTCCTACCCATGCGGGCACCCACCATGTCGAGTCATCCTGCTCGAGCCGCAAGACGATTCCGCCGCCTCGCTCACCCTCAAGAGATGGAATCTCAGCAATTGCCTCTTCGATTAGTGGCCCCCCCTTCAGCAACATCTCGGAGAGCAACTTTGCAGTGGTTTCGTGAACATGGTTTCGCAACATCGGACCGAGCAGATGAATCCCCTTCGAGGTCGGCCGTTGAAGCCGCCCCTTGCGCATGTCCCACGACGGCAAGCCTGCCTGAATCACTTGGAAGGGATGCCAGTGGCCGCCCGGTAGCTTTCCACCCTTACGCAGCATTCGCTCACCTGACCAGAACCAGTTTTTGATTTCCTCGGAGAGACATGCCAACCGCTGACCGCGATGGAACAGAGTCACCCCTTCGACGCCCCATTCTGTGGCCACTGCCTCGACCGCCTCCGCCGCCGCCGGCACCTGCTGATGCCTTCTTCCCTTGGGCGGTTCCTTCAGCCAAGCAGCAGCCATCTCCAAGTCTGGGGTTAGCGCTTTTGCGACCTCGAAGTCACCGACATTTTCGAACAGGGCGACGAAGAATCCGCCCGAGTCATTCTCGTCGTTCCACACCCGTACACAGGCGGGCAGCGCAGCGAGAATATCGGGCTCGCTAGGTGGTGAGAACGGATCAACCTCGTCTGGCTCAGCGACCTCACCCTCAGCGGGCCAATCGACCATCCCTGGCCGAGTGATTAATCCGGGACACTTTTTGGAAACCTCAGAATCGACGAGCCGTAGAAAGTCACAGGAGCGCAGCAGCTCAGCGACCACCGCCTCGTTCTCAATCGGGTCGAGAGAACAGGTGGAATAGACCATTCTTCCGCCCGGGCGTAGGAGGAGTGCAGCCTTGCGAGCGAGGTCGAGTTGGAGAGTGTGGAGCGAGCGTCCCGAACTGGCTCGCCACCTCTGCCAGATTTCCGGGTTCTTTCGGGTGGTCGCATTTCCCGTGCACGGAGCATCGACGAGGACTCTGTCAAAACCGGGGTTCGGACAGCGAGGCAGGTGCCTTCCGTCGTGCTGCGTGACAACCATCGAGGTCACCCCAGCCCGTTGGGTGTT
>DAVI01000046.1:19131-20225 GCA_002505495.1 Euryarchaeota archaeon UBA59
GCGGCGCACAGGTCGAGCACCCGATGGCCCGGCTCGCAGCCGAGCAGTCTGACGGGAATCATCGAGACCGACTCCTGACGGGTCACCCTGCCCGTGTCGTGGAGGGCGCGCACGAGTGCCTGAGCGGCCGGTGACTCACACCTGCCGCGCGGCCAAGGCATCCTCCAACCGGCACCGCTGCCCGCAGCACCATTGGACAACCAAGGAATCGGCTCTCCACCGAGTTCCCGCAATTTTCTCTCAGTCCAAGCGCGGTCCGCCCGCAGAGGATTAACACGCAGCGTTTCGGGTAATCGTGGTTCAGCAGCGAGCAGCCACGGCTCAGCATCCTCACGCCAACTCTGCACCGCTGTCCACAGCGCGCTTTCAGCCGCGTGCGGCCATTCACTCCCGCTCACGGGGCGCTCTCGACTTCATCCTCCCTCAAGGGTTGTGGAAGAGTCAACCCCATGAGCGAAGCCGGTTGTCGGCTTCTTCATGGCGGTGGGCGGCGGCGATGCGTTCAGTCTTCCCGCAACCCTTCTGACCATCATTCTGCTCTGGTCGTTTCTCCAGTGGAGCGCACCATGGTGGCTGCCCGAACTTGCTCGCAGACACCCCGAACGGGAACAGGTCTGGAAGAGGCTCGACCAATCACTGACCCAGGTGCCGGCCCTACTCATTCTGATTGCCGGATTGGACCTCTTGAGAGCCTACTTGGCATCTGACCACACCTACGCCTTCCTAGGCCATCTAGAGGATGCGAAATGGTTCGTGATGATTCTCGTCTATGCAGTCTCGTCCACCGTCTGCGACCACTTCTTCTGGCCCTCGTCCCTGTTCGACCACGAGCGCTCGTCGCTTCGCCCCAGCACCCTTCGATGGCATGGACTTCTGTGGCCGCTGCTGCTCTTCGGTTTTCTCCCCTCTGACCTCTTCTCGGTGAATGTCACGCCACTCGATTCAGTCATCTCCACAAGCCAAACCAGCGTGGATATTATCCTCCTCTCATTGGCTGGAATCGCCTTGGCTTGTTGGGTCCACCTCAGTGCAAGGACGGCGCGCAGACAATTGAATGGCGAACCCGATTCATTCCACCTGACCATCACCGGCGT